>NVXB01000052.1 GCA_002746425.1 Hyphomicrobiales bacterium
CAAAACCAGCAAAACCGGCACTAAGAACAGCAGCTTGATAATTCTTCCCTATGAAACGATATACGATGAATAATATAACCCAGCGCCAGCAATGAGCCCACAGAAAGATCAATGCCCGCAATTAAAATAACCAAGGTCATGCCAATAGCAACAATACCGGTGACGGAAACCTGCCGCAGCACATCGGTTAAATTGCCGTAGGACAGAAAAATGTTTCGCCCACTTGAGGAGATCGGCGATGTGGCAATTCCGATCAACAGCAGGCCGCCCAGCCCCCAAAACAATTTGGTTTTGGAAAAAAGGCCGCGCAAGCGATCCAAACCGGAAGGTTTCGGTTCGCTGCCTTGGGCCGTTGCTTGCGTGTTATCGGTCATAATTCTGCCTGTCTGAAGCCTGCTATGCGCGTTTCTTTGTGGCCCTAGCCAAATTGCATGGACATTTCTTTGATGAGATCAGCTGAGAAATCCGCCTGTTCAATCTCTCCAACCTTGCGCCCTTCGCAAAGGACAACCATTCGGTCGCAAATGGAGATGAGTTCGGGAATTTCGGAGCTTGCCATGATGATGGCGATACCCTGATCGGCCAGCCCGCAAATAAGCTGATAAATTTCATCCTTGGCACCAATATCGATACCGCGGGTTGGCTCATCCAGCAGCAAGATTTTCGGGCTTGTTGCCAACCATTTACCCAGAACAACTTTTTGCTGATTTCCGCCRCTAAGCGCGCTCACAATGTGATTTGCGCCGTTGCACTTGATGTTTAATTCGCTGATCGCGGTTTGCGTTACCCGGTCCACCTTTTCACGGGAGGCGACCCATGGCACGCCGCCCTGGCTCATTTTTGCCAAGGATGGCAACGCGATATTGTCTCTCACGGTCGAATGAACCAGCAGACCGGTGTTTTTCCGATCTTCGGTGATGAGAGCCAGGCCAAGCTCAACCGCCGTTTTGGGGCTGTCGATCTCTACCAAAGTGCCTTCAATTGAAATGTCGCCCGCCACCACYCGTGCCCGCGCGCCAAAAAGAGATTCCAAAAGCTCCGTGCGCCCKGCSCCMAGCAGCCCGGTAATYCCGAGAATTTCACCCTTRTGYACCTTGAGCGAAACRTCATCCAACAGYTTTCGGTGGGTCTTTTGTTGMGACCTCATTTCGCTCTCAACGGTCAAATGCTCAACGGCAAGCGCAAYGTCCTTGCTYGGGKWACCTTTTCGCCGTGCTTTCACTTCATCGATACGGCGGCCCACCATCATCTCGACAATGCTGCCACGATCAAAYTCATCCGATGTGCGCGARCCAATCAAATCACCGTCGCGCAGCACTGTTATGCGATCGGCGATATCAAAAACCTCATCCATRCGATGSGAKATATAGAGTATGGCAACCCCATGAAGTGCGAGGTCGCGGATGACTTCCATCAACACTTCAGTTTCGGCCTGAGACAATGCCGAGGTTGGCTCATCCATGATCAGCAATTTGGCATCCAGCGACAGCGCCCGCACAATCTCAACCAATTGCTGTTCGCCCACACGCAGCGAACTCACCGGCGTATCGGGCGAGAGAGAGAAGCCGAATTTTGCTAAAAGCTGGTTTGTATTATTGGCGGCTGTTTTCCGGTCGACAAAGATATTGCCCCACAGYGGCTCRCGGCCCAGCGTTACATTTTCTGCAACMGACATTTCYGGCACCAGAGATAATTCCTGATGCATAATGGCAATGCCTGCAGCCTCGGCATCGACGGGGCTGAAAAAGTGCTGCTCCTGACCGGCAATCCGAATAGTGCCAACATGTTGTGAAATGACGCCACTGAGGATTTTTACCAGCGTTGATTTTCCTGCGCCATTTTCTCCCATTAGCGCGTGAACTTCGCCAGCCCGAATATCCATATCGACATTGCGCAATACAGATATATTGCCAAAGGTCTTGCCCAGCCCGCGCAGTTCAACGACCGGCGCTTGCACCAGGTCCGCGCCAAAGTCCGCCCGCAATTGCGATTGGGAAATGCTCACCTTTGACACTCGAATACCAACATATGCCCCTCCCAAGGCCTTCGTTCATTTTGTATATGAAACTCAATTCATATACAAAATCAAGCAGAAGGCACTTGTTGGTAAAAAGCGTAAAAGCATCTTTGGCCAGCAATACTCCCGGGTGGTTCTCGGCATCACTATTCCCAACATCAGGATTCAATATGTTGTGATACTGAATTGTGCTATTCAGTCTTGTCGTTGTTAAAAAGTGACCATATTCAACGAATACGTTTGTTACATTTCTGACTGGGAGAGGCAGAGTGTTTTTAGACTATTCACACAGTTTGCCTTTGATGCTCGCCTCTATGGCGATTTCACTTATGGCCAGTTTTACTGGGCTCGCATTAACGCGGGGGCTTTCGTTTTTGCCCGAAACAAAGCGTAAAATTCGCATTGTCATGGCGTCCATCGCGCTGGGCGGCGGCATTTGGTCCATGCATTTTGTCGCCATGCTGGGCCTCAAACTACCGATATTATTTTACTATGATGCCCTCACCACCATGATCTCAGCGCTGGTGGCAATCCTGATGGCCGGTGTGGCTTTGCTGGTTATGCATTTTCGCAAACGCACGACAGCCAATATTGCCATTGCTGGAACAATTGTCGGTCTGGGCATCCCCACAATGCACTATTTAGGCATGTCCGGCATGCAACTTTGCAGCCCCATTTACACGCCGCTGAGCGTTATCTTGCCGGTTATCGCTTCCATTATTCTGGGTATGGTCTCGTTTGCCATCGCCTATGGTGAGCGTACGCGCAAGAACATTTTACTCGGCACGGTGACATTTGGCGTTGCCATTTTCCTTGTCCATTTCCTTGCAATGGCGGGGACAAACTTTGTGCAATTTGCCAGTGTCAGCGACATCACAGTTTCTATCGACAATGGATCGCTGGCTCTTGTTGTTGCGGTCATTTCATTTCTTATCTGCGGAGCATTCTTGTTGTCTGGCGCAACGTTTTTGCCAACCGCCAATGTTGTGGCCGACGAAATTACGCCAAAAACTGACCCTGAGATTGAAGCCGAAAAAACAAACGCCCATCCTGATGCAGACACACTTGAAACCACCAAGGAAAACACCGAAGCAACGGCAAACATACCGGTAAATCTAATTCCGTATCAAAAGAACGGGCAGACTCAATTCGTGCCACTTTCAGAGGTTGCTGCAGTAAGAGCCGAGGGCCATTACAGCATCCTGTATGTCGGTGCACAAAAGCTGTTTTGCCAATGGACAATCTCAACCGCCGAAGAGCGATTGCCCGAAGAGAACTTCATTCGTTGCCATCGCAGCTACCTCATCAACCCCAATCATGTGTCCGGCTTTGAGCGCAAAAAGGACAATGGCATTTGCCTGTTTGATAACAATCCTGGCCTCGGCCCGGTTCCTGTTAGCCGCTCGCGCATGAATGAAGTCCGCCAGGTTCTTGGCCTAACCTAAGGCATGCCCAAACCGCCATTCGTGCGCGCATTTCGTATTTCGTGAAACATTTGGCGTCGATGACGCAATAGCTCAACTGCCCTTCGAAGACCTCTGCATAGTGCTCGTCAGTTCGTTATCATGCAAAATTGGGAGGTTGCACATGATACCCTCGGCATTCGAGTATCACAGACCAACAGATGTAAAATCTGCAGTAAACATACTACATGAACAGGGAGATGAGGCGCGCGTTTTGGCCGGTGGCCACAGCCTCATTCCGATGATGAAGATGCGCATGGCCGCCGTCACGCATCTGGTCGATTTACAAGACATTTCGGAATTGAAAGACATATCCGTTGCCAATGGCCAGGTTACGATCGGTGCCATGGTAACGCAGCATATGCTGATCAACAGCGATGCGCTTTCAAGCGCCGTTCCGCTGTTGCGCGAAGCTTCCGAGCAGATCGCTGATCCGCAGGTACGTTATTGCGGCACCATTGGCGGCAATATTGCAAATGGTGACCCGGCAAATGACCTGCCCGGCCTCATGCAATGCCTGGATGCGACGCTAACCCTTACCGGTCCTAGCGGCACGCGCACTGTCAAAGCTCGCGACTTTTATGAAAGTGCCTTTGTGACCGCATGCGCAGATGATGAAATTCTGGTGTCGACCAGTTTTGATRCMCCATCRGGCGGTTATGCYTATGAAAAGCAAAAACGCAAAATCGGCGATTAYGCGACAGCTGCATGTGCGGTGYTGATCACCAAAGATGGCRGCACCTGCACGGCAGCWTCCATTGCSATGACYAATCTGTCCGACACGCCAATYTGGTCMAARGACGCATGCGCGGCTCTCATCGGCACGCAATGTAGCGAYGCAGATATCGATAATGCTGTCACTGCTGCCCTATCAGATATCGACCCAACCGAAGATAACCGCGGCCCCGTAGCCTTCAAAATGCATGTGGCCGGCGTTGTTATCAAAAATGCCATYAAACGCGCTTTGTCGCGGGCATANGGGGAGAAGAATTATGAGTAAGATGCATTTAAAACTGACGGTAAACGGCAAGGCCGAAGAGCTGTTGGTGGAACCACGCGAGCTGTTAATTCATGTGCTGCGTGAAAAACTAAACATCACCGGACCACATATCGGTTGCGAAACATCACATTGTGGCGCCTGCACCGTAGAAATGGACGGCAAATCCGTCAAATCCTGTACGGTTTTTGCCGCGCAGGCCAATGGCGCAGATGTGACCACCATTGAGGGTCTTGCAGAGCCGGGCGAGCTGAACGTGCTGCAAAGCGCTTTTCGCGAGCATCACGGGCTGCAATGCGGATTTTGCACACCGGGCATGATCACCCGCGCGCACCGTCTGTTGCAGGAAAAYCCMGACCCCACCGAAGAAGAAGTTCGCTTTGGCATGGCAGGAAAYCTGTGCCGCTGCACCGGCTACCAAAACATTGTGAAATCCATATTGGCCGCAGCATCTGAACTGAACTCTGTAAAGGAGGCCGCAGAATGAACGACCAAACCCCAACAAGTGTTGAACGCGCAACCAAACTCAAAGGTCTGGGTGTCTCGCGCAAACGCGTCGWAGATGTTCGCTTTACCCAAGGCAAAGGCAAYTAYGTCGACGACATCAAAATGGATGGCATGTTGTTTGGCGATTTTGTTCGCTCCCCCTATGCYCATGCCCGCGTCAAATCGATCAATACCGATGCGGCCATGGCTTTGCCGGGCGTCATTGCCGTGCTCACAGCAAAAGATCTGGAGCCCCTGGGCCTTCACTGGATGCCCACCCTCGCTGGCGATAAACAGATGGTTCTGGCCGATGGCAAAGTTCTGTTCCAAGGGCAGGAAGTTGCCTTTGTTATTGCAGAAGATCGTTACATCAATGCCGATGCCATTGATTTGGTTGAAGTTGAGTATGAAGAGCTGCCCGTCATCACCGATCCGCATAAAGCGCTGGAACCAGATGCTGTTGTGCTGCGTGAAGATTTAGCSGGYCAAACCTCTGGCGCKCATGGCGAGCGCAAACATCACAATCACATTTTYCTKTGGGAAGTTGGTGATGAAGCCGCAACCGAAGAGGTGATGGCCGAAGCTGATGTTGTTGTCGAAGAAAACGTTTATTACCACCGCACGCATCCCTGCCCGCTAGAGACTTGCGGCTGCGTGGCTTCAATGGACAAAATCGACGGCAAGCTGACAGTTTATGGCACTTTTCAAGCGCCACATGTGGTGCGCACCGTGGCGTCGCTTATCTCGGGTGTAGAAGAGCATAAAATCCGCATTGTCAGCCCCGATATTGGCGGTGGTTTTGGCAATAAGGTTGGTGTTTACCCCGGCTATATTTGCGCCATTGTTGCGACAATCGTTACCGGCAAACCGGTCAAATGGATTGAAGATCGCATGGACAATCTGATGGCCACGGCCTTTGCCCGTGACTATTGGATGAAGGGTAAAATCAGCGCCACCAAGGAAGGCAAAATCACCGGCCTGCACTGCAATGTCATTGCCGATCATGGTGCCTTTGATGCCTGCGCTGATCCTACCAAGTTTCCAGCCGGTTTCATGAGCATCTGCACAGGTTCTTATGATATCCCCACGGCCTATCTTGGTGTTGACGGCGTTTATACCAACAAAGCGCCGGGCGGTGTTGCCTATCGTTGCTCATTCCGGGTGACAGAAGCTGTCTATTTCATCGAGCGGATGATCGAAGTTCTGGCCATCAAGCTCAATATGGATGCTGCCGAACTGCGCCGCATAAACTTCATCATGAAGGAGCAATTCCCTTATAATTCTGCTCTGGGCTGGGAGTATGACAGCGGCGATTACCACACGGCATGGGATAAAGCCCTAAAAGCTGTTGGCTATGATGATCTGCGCAAAGAACAAGCAAAACAGGTAGAAGCGTTCAAGCGCGGTGAAACCCGTAAACTAATGGGTATTGGCCTCAGCTTCTTCACCGAAATTGTGGGTGCTGGCCCGGTTAAAAACTGCGAYATCCTWGGMATGGGCATGTTCGACAGTTGCGAAATYCGCATTCACCCAACCGGCTCGGCCATTGCCCGCCTTGGCACAATTTCTCAGGGGCAAGGCCACGCSACAACATTTGCGCAAATCCTSGCCAGYGAAATTGGCATYTCGGCCGACAGYATCACCATTGAAGAAGGCGATACCGACACSGCRCCTTAYGGTCTTGGCACCTATGGTTCTCGYTCCACACCGGTAGCRGGYGCTGCGGCGGCCATGGCWGGGCGTAAAATYCGSGCCAAAGCCCAGATGATTGCGGCCTATTTGCTGGAAGTTCATGATGGCGATCTGGAATGGGACGTTGACCGTTTTGTCGTCAAAGGCGCGCCAGAGCAGTTCAAAACCATGACTGAGATTGCCTATGCCGCTTACAATCAGGCTATTCCGGGTCTTGAGCCGGGTCTTGAAGCGGTCAGCTAYTACGATCCGCCCAACATGACCTACCCCTTTGGCGCCTATATCTGCGTCATGGAAATTGATGTCGATACCGGCATGCATGACATCCGCCACTTCTATGCGCTGGATGATTGCGGCACCCGTATCAATCCGATGATCATTGARGGSCAAGTSCATGGCGGCGCGACAGAGGCTTATGCCATCGCGATGGGTCAGGAAATTGCCTATGATGAGATGGGCAATGTCAAAACCGGAACCTTGATGGATTTCTTCATTCCAACATCCTGGGAAACACCCACCTACACCACTGACTTTACCGAAACCCCAAGCCCGCATCATCCSATTGGGGCCAARGGTGTAGGCGAAAGTCCYAATGTGGGCGGTGTKCCRGCCTTCTCCAATGCCGTGCATGATGCTTTCCGCCCCTTCGGGCTGAAACACGCGAATATGCCCCATGATCAGTGGCGCATTTGGACAATTGCCAAAAAYCTTGGCTTGCACGATTAAGGATTTTTGGGGCGGCCTTGGTCGCCCCATTATATRACTATGGCAGACTGGACAGAACTCACAGATCAACTGGCYGGACAGGGGTATATTGCATCCTCTGAYCTWGCGATGGCGTTGCATATCTCGTTGCARCTTGGCCGCCCCCTCYTGCTGGARGGTGCCGCWGGYGTTGGCAAAACCGAGATTGCCCGCGCGCTCGCCGCTGCCCAGAACAAACAACTGATCCGSCTGCARTGCTATGAAGGGCTGGATGCAGCCCATGCSATTTATGARTGGAACTATCAGCGSCAATTGCTGGCCATTCGCGCTGCTGCYGAAGACGGAAAAACCGGCAAAATCGTTGAAGAACGCATTTTCTCCGAAGARTTTTTGCTGCAACGCCCGTTRCTRCAAGCCATTCGGCAAGAGATTTCACCYGTCTTGCTGATCGATGAAATTGACCGGGCMGATCAGGAATTTGARGCYTATCTTCTCGAAGTGCTSGCKGATTTCCAAATCACMGTGCCKGAATTRGGCACSCTKACRGCAACATCYRTRCCCCAYGTCATATTGACCTCAAACGGCACCCGCGATYTGTCCGACGCACTGCGCCGCAGRTGCATCTACGCCTATGTWGAGTACCCSGACAGGCAYACRGAATTGCGCATTTTAGCCGCACGTTGCCCAAATATTGATGCGCATCTTTCGCAGCAAATCATCGGTTTTGTGCAGTCCCTGCGYAARGAAGAGYTAGAGAAAAACCCTGGCATTGCTGAAATGTTGGATTTTGCCGCAGCTCTAACCGGGCTTGGTGTTAACGATCTAAATGATGACCCCGACATTTTACGCGCGACACTGGCAACTCTGCTCAAAACGCAAAACGACCGCGCCAACATCACCATCGAAGTTGCCCAGCGCCTTGCAGGAAAATCGGCGTGAGCCTGATCACCAAATTCGCTGGCCGTGATCCCGGTGCCACCGCGCGCGTTGTCGGCTTTATCGCCCATCTGAGAGAGCACGGTTTTACCCTTGGCGTTGGCGAAACACAAAGTGCGCTAGAAGCGCTGTGCCACGTTAGTGCCAGCGACCCCAATCAGGCATTGCTGGCCCTCAAATGCGTTTGCGCTGCATGCGAAGAAGACGTGCAACAGTTTGAAGAACTGTTTGATAGTTATTGGCGCAATGCAGACCGCGTGCGGGAAAAAATCGTCAAATCCAATCAGGCACCGGCCAAAGATACACGCACCAGCCAGTTTGAATCGGCTCAGCAAAGCGAAGGTGCCGGTAAAATAGACAGTCCTGATGACGCAGGAGAAGGCATGAGCGATGCCAGCGAGGGCGAGGGGAAACTAATTGCCAGCCAGGTGCAAAACCTGATGAAAACAGATATGCGCGAGCTGGTCTCCGCACAAGATATTCGCGAAGCCGAGATTGTTGCGCGCCGCCTTGCCATGTCCATGCGCGACCGCCGGTCACGCCGCCGCATTAGCGCCAGCAAAGGCGCGCAGATAGATTTCCGCCGTGTGGTGCGAAAAAGCCTTTCAACTGGCGGCGAGCCCATTCACTTGCCCCGCAAAAAACGCCCAGAACGCCCGGTTCAAATCACCGTTCTTTGTGATGTCTCAGGCTCGATGGTGGTCTATGCCCGCGTCTTTTTGGCCTTTCTGGCCGGGCTTATTCGCGCCGATAACACGGCGGATGCCTATCTGTTTCACACAAGACTTGTGCGCATTACCGGCGCGCTGCGCGATGATGATCCGCTGCGCGCGCTCAATAGATTGACCTTACTGGCAGATGGATTTGGCGGCGGCTCTAAAATTGGTGCCAATTTGCTGCAATTTTCCCGCACCTATGCAAGGCGGTTTGTGGGTGGGCGCAGTGTGGTGATCATCCTGTCCGATGGCTACGATACCGACGCACCGGAGGCCATGGCGCAGGCACTAAAAGAGATTAAAAAGCGCGGCTGCAAAATCATCTGGCTAAACCCGATGAAGGGCTGGAAGGACTACGCCCCCATTGCTGCGGGCATGGCTGCAGCTCTGCCCTTTTTGGATATGTTTGCCGCAGCAAATACACTTGAGAGCCTTGGCGCTTTGGAAAAGGAATTGGCATGGATATGAATGGCCCGTTTGAAAACCGCACAGCCGAATTACGCTTGGCAGGAACACCATTTGCCGTGGCCACAGTGGTGCGTACCATCAACGCCACCTCCGCCAAGCCTGGCGCCAAAGCCATCATCATGGTCGATGGCACCATCAGCGAAGGGTGGGTTGGCGGTGGCTGCATCCGCGCCGCGATTAGCAAAGCAGCAAAGACGGCGCTTTCAGAAGGCACGACTCAATTCATCTCACTTCGCCCCGAGGAAGTCCTTTCAGCTGAGGGGCTGGTGCCTGGTGAAAGCCGCGAAGGTGTTCAATTCGCGCGCAATGGTTGCCCCAGCCAAGGCTCGATGGACATATTTATAGAACCCATATTGCCGCAGCCAGAGCTTATGATTTGTGGCTCCGGCCCCGTAGCTCTGGCCCTGTTACAACTGGCTAAAACCTTCAATTTTGCCATAACACTTTGCGCGCCAGATGTTGCCAGTCTGGATTTGTCCAGTAACTGCAAGGCGCAGAGCGATTACATATTTGCCAATGAAACCGCCGTAAACCGTTACGTTGTCATAGCCACCCAAGGAAAGGGCGATGAAGCCGCCTTAAATGCCGCCGTGACAACCAAGGCACATTACATAGGGTTTGTTGGAAGCCGCAGAAAATTTGAAACACTTGCAGATCGACTAAAAAAATCCGGACTGAATCACGAACTGTTCGACGAGGTTAGCTGCCCTGCTGGATTAAATATTGGTGCCATCACACCTGAGGAAATTGCGCTGTCAATCCTTTCAGAAATCACAATGAAACGCCGCGATATGCAGCGTTCAAATGGAGAAAAACATGGCGTATTCTTCCTCTGAAACCACTACAGGTGAAAAATCTGCTCCCCAGATGCCCTTGTTTTCATGTAAACTGGTTTTCACCCGCTTGATTCAGCGTTTGATACCTGAACTCACACCAGAGCAAATCAAGATGTTTGCCTCTATCAAATTCCCCTGCTGTTAAAGGAACACCCCCTTGGAACTTAGTGACGAAATCCTGATCAATGCCCCAGTATCAGACGTATATGCTGCCCTGAATGACCCCAAAATACTCCAGGAATGCATTCCCGGTTGTGAGGAGTTGATCAAACATTCAGATACCGAGCTGGAAGCCAAAGTCGTGCTCAAAGTTGGACCAGTAAAAGCCAAATTCTCCGGTAATGTCACACTCGACACAACTGGCGCGCCAAATAAATTTTCATTAACCGGAACCGGCAATGGCGGCGTCGCTGGGTTTGCCAAGGGCGGCGCAGATGTCACCCTTGAAGCAGATGGCGACAACACGTTGCTGAAATATTCAGCCAAGGCAGAGATTGGCGGTAAAATCGCCCAGTTGGGTAGCCGTTTGATGACCAGCACTGCCAAAAAACTGGCCACTAAATTCTTCACTCGCTTCGCGGAAGTCGTCGGCGAAGAGCAAGCCACATAGCCAATAATTTCAGGCAAACCAGCAGCACATAAGCAACGCTGGTTTGCCTGAATAATATCGCTATAATCCACTCAGCAGTATCAATGTTGGTGGAGAAAATATGGCGGGCGAACTAACCATTGGCATTGATGTTGGCACCACTTCTGTCAAAGCAGGCTTGCTGGACCAAAATGGCAAAGTGCTCGACTATTTTGTTCAACCCTACCTCACGCGCCGCCACGATGATGGGCGTGTAGAGCAAGATGCCAATGACTGGGTAGACGCAATTGAGGCCGCCTTTCTCAAATTTGCCGGTGCCATGGCCAATGTCGCGGCAATTGGCATGTGTTCGCAGGTAAACACCCATGTTTTTGTGGATACCAATGGCAATCCGCTGGAGCCAGCCATTGTCTGGCAAGATGGCCGTGCGAGTCTCGAGGCGCAAAAACTTGATACCCAAATAACCGAGGCGCAACGCATTGCCTGGTGGGGCGCTCCTATGCCCATCGATGCCAGCCACGCGCTATCGCGCATGCTTTGGGTGGCCAATAACCGCCCCCAAGTGTGGGAGAAAACCGCTTGGGTGATGCTGCCCAAGGATTACTGCCAGCTTAAACTGACCGGTAATGCCACAAGTGATGCCCTGTCCAACATTGGACTGGTGGATCAGCATCTGCGCTATATTCCAGAAGTTTTAGAACTTGTTCCTGGCGCCAATGAACGCCTTGCGCCCCTTCAGCCGATCAAAGCCATTATAGGCGAAGTGCGCAGCGGCCCTGCCAAAGGCATACCCATTGCCAATTGCACCATGGATGGCTGGACCGGGCTGCTGGGCTGCGGTGGCTACAGTGATAAAACCACGTCCTATCTAAGCGGCACCAGCGAAATACTCGGCATCAACACCAAAACCATTGTGCCAACACCAGGCGTCATCGTTTTCCCCGAATGCGAGGGCATACGGTTACACGCCGGTCCCACGCAATCTGGCGGCGCGGCAAAGCTTTGGTATGGCCAGCTTACCTCGCAAAGCCCGCAGGAAATGTCGGCACAAGCGGCGGCATCGGACTACAGCCGCCCTGCCCCCATATTCATTCCGCATTTACAGGGCGAGCGGGCACCCATCTGGAAATCTCATACGCGCGGGATCTTTTTGGGACTGGATCAAAAAACCAACGCGGCCGATATGGCGCGCAGTGTTTATGAGGGCGTCGCGTTTTCAGTGCGGCAATTATTGGAAACGCTGGAACGTTCGGCAAATTTAACCAATGAAACCATCACCTGCGGCGGCGGCGGGTTTCAATCCCATACCTGGAACCAGATCAGGGCCAACGTATTGGGACGGCACCTACGCCGCATCAAGGTAAAAGACCCCGGCATTTTAGGCGCGTCCGGCATCGCGGCCTGCGCGGTGGGATTACATACCAGCTTCGCCGATGCTTTTGGCCAAATCACCAGCTTTGACGCGCAGTACGAGCCAGATGCCAAGGCCAAACAACGCTATGACGCGCTGTTCCAGATTTACAAGGATGCCATCATTGCGAACGAAGGCCTTAATCAATCTTTCCTAGACGTAACTAGCAATAATGGTGTAGCAAATTGACGATATCCTGGGGGAAGGGCCATGCAATGGCCGATGCGTACATGGCTCTCGCCCCTTCAAATACTAAGTAAAAAACCGGGAGTGAGTATGTTTAATTTTAAATCGATGACGGGTTTGATGGCAGGTGCTGTCATGAGTATTGCCGCGAGTAATGCTCCTGTTATGGCTCAGGAAATCACTGTTATAACACCCTATCTTGCACAACCCGGCACGCAAATGTTCATCGAGGGTTTCAAGGCTGAGGCCACCAATATGGGTTGGACGCCCAATGTGATTGATACCGCTGGTGATATCGCCGCTGTCATCAGCCGCATTGAAGATGCTGTCACCAAACAAGTTGATGCGATTGTCATCAATGTCGATCCCGCACAAATCGAAGCTGGACTGGCCGTTGCCAAGGAAGCTGGCATTCCGGTTATCGGCATGGACAGCGGCACAAGCCCACTGCTGGTCAGCAACATCACCTCCAATGGCTATGCCATGGCAGCGGAAACATCCGTTTATGTGGCCAATCGCATTGAAGGCAAAGGCAAAGTCGTCATGTTCGTCTTTGATGCTTTCCCGCCTGTGCAAATTCGCGGCGTTGTCGCCGATGCCATTTTTGGCAATTTCCCGGATATCGAAGTCATCGACCGCGTGACACCTGATGTATCTGATGGCGGCATTGCCGATAGCCGCGCTAAAATGGAAGCCATTTTGGCCGCCAACCCAGAAGCTGGCAGCATTGCTGCTGTTTGGGCTGCATGGGACCAACCCGCTCTTGGCGCGTTGCAGGCCATTGAAGACGCTGGTCGCGGCGGCGAAGGTATCGTCATCGTCGGTATTGATGCCAATCCTCAAGCGCGTGATGCCATTGCCGCAGGCGGCAACTTTGAAGCATCCGTGGCGCAGGATTTTGTCGGCATCGGCAAAATGACCGCTGGCGTTGTTGCGCGCGCCATCAAAGGCGAAACCATCAAGGAATCCGTCATTTATGTGCCAACAGTGCTGATCACATCAGCCAATGTCGGCCAATAATCCTTTGAAGTAATTGCGGCGGCGAGTTTCAAAAAGCTCGCCGCTTCGTTGTTTGAGTAACCAATATGCATGGCCTTTCAATCCGCAATGTTTCAAAATCTTTTGCCGGGGCAAAGGCATTATCTAGCGTTGATCTGGATTTGATCCCCGGCGAAGTCCACGCCTTGATGGGCGAAAATGGCGCTGGAAAAAGCACCCTCATCAAAATTCTCGCCGGTGTACAATCTGCCGACAGTCTTGAGGTCCTCAAAGACGGCAAACCCATTACCCTTGCCACATCCGCAGATGCCCATAATGCCGGATTCCGGTTTATCCATCAAGAATTGAACATCGTCCCGCATCTGTCGGTGGCAGAAAACATTTCCCTCGGCATTCCTTATCCGCTCAAATTTGGCATCGCTATTGATTGGCGCGCACTTGAAAACCGCGCGACGGATGCGTTGGCGCGCCTTGGCGTTGATCACATCAATGTCCGGCAAAAAGCGGCGCAGCTTTCCACCGGCGACAGGATGCTGACCAAAATTGCCAGTTCTCTGGTTTCTTCCGGCGATGATAGTGCTGAGTTTTATGTGCTGGATGAGCCGACCGCCTCTTTATCTGGAGATGAATCCGAAAAACTGTTTCAGGTTATTGCTGAGTTAAAAAAGTCAGGCATGGCCATTCTCTATGTATCTCACCGGATGAACGAGGTGATGAGCATTTGTGATCGGGTGAGTGTGCTGCGCGATGGCGAGAAGGTTTTCACTGCACCGATTGCCGATACCAACCGGGATGACATCATTTTCGCCATGACCGGCCGCACCATTGGTGAGGCCTATCCCGCGCGTGCCAAGCCGCACGGAACCCAAATTGCATGTGCTGCCAAAGCCGCTAGCACCGCCCATGTCAAAGAGCTGAATTTTGAACTGCGCAGCGGTGAAATTCTGGGCATTGCAGGACTTGCAAATGCAGGTCAAAGCGAAATCCTGCGCGCCATTATGGGCCTTACGCCAATCATCTCTGGCCGACTAGATGTGCTGGGAAAGCTCGCACCAACATCACCCACCCAAGCCTGGCGGCGCAAAATCTCCTATGTGCCAAGAGAGCGACGCAGCGAAGGCCTGATGCTGCAACGAAATGTGCGCGATAACGTGGTCTTGCCGCATCTCGATGTGATCTCACATCTCAAGATTTTCGCAAACCAACAGGCCGAAATTGCCAAAACACAAGAGCTGAGCGATGCCGTGCGCCTCAAATCAGACTCGCAAAAACAGCCCGTCTACCAACTGTCGGGCGGCAATCAGCAAAAGGTGGTTTTTGCCCGCGCCATCGGTGCCAACCCCTCGCTCCTATTGCTGGATGAGCCAACACGCGGCGTAGATATTGGTGCTAAATTTGATATTTATAAGCTTGTGCGCCAACTCAGCGAAGATGGCTGCGCGATCATTCTTACAAGCTCTGACCTGCCAGAAATTCTGGGCATGTGTGACCGCATTCTCATCCTGCAAGATGGCACCCAAAGCGATATCATCTCAGCCAAAGACCTGAAACCAGCGCAGTTGTTGGCACAGTTTTATGAAACCCGGGCGGCATAAAGTTCAATCCATGATCCGAACATTCAAACTCTACGGCACGCTGATTGGTTTTCTCGCCATCATCATCTTTTTCGCGATCCAGTTGCCGGATACGTTTTTAAGCGCGCGTAACCTGATCAACATATCGCAGCAAATCAGCATGCTTGCCGTGGTCGCCTTTTCCATGACGCTGGTCATGGTGATGAATGATTTTGATCTGTCGGTTGGTTCCATGGCCAGCCTTGCAGGCGTGGTTGCCGCCGTTCTGTTTTCCATGGGTTATCCGATTTATATCGGCATTGGTGCAGCGCTGCTGGTTGGTGTCTTGGGTGGTCTGTTCAACGGCATATTGGTATCATTCTTTGGCATTTTACCGTTTGTCGCAACGCTCGGCACTTTGACGATGTTTAGCGGCATGGCGTTTTTGACCAGTGGCGGCAAAACCATTTTTGGCCGTGATATTCCCTCGGCCTTTTCCGGCTTTGCTCGCAGTGGCATTCAGTTGGAGACATTTGGTTTTGCAGGCCTCAAAATACCTTATCTAACATTGGTGGCCGTGTCGGTGTTGGCGATCATCTGGTTTGTGCTTGAGCAAACTGTTTTTGGGCGTCGGCTCTATGCCATTGGCGGCAATTATGAAGCCGCACGCCTTGCCGGATTAAAAGTTAAAACCTTGCGCCTCACTGCCTTTGTCCTGACCGGGCTTGGCGCAGCTGTCGGCGGGTTGATGTATGCCAGCCGCGTGGCATCGGCAAACCCCACGCAAGGCAGCGGCTTGATGCTAGATGCCATCGCCGCTGTGTTTCTCGGCATGACCATGAGCGAAGAGGGCGAGCCGCGCGTGATTTATACCCTCGTCGGTGTTCTCATTCTTGGCATTTTGGACAATGGCCTGACGCAGATGAGCGTCGATAGTTATGTCCGCGAAATTCTGGTCGGGGCCATTGTCATTTCAGCGGTGGCCTTTTCAAGCCTATCCAAACAGGTGCGCTAACCAAATCCAACCAAGCCCCACCCAAGGACCGCTGATACCAACAACACCTGCATAATGTTCCAATGGTATTTTAGCAGCAAAATCGCGCATAGAAGCGAAAGCACCGCCACACGCCAATCCAGCGATACCAAATCTGGCTGCCACAGCGTTACAAAACCGATTTTTTGTGGCGTGACCGTTTTGAAAAACACATGCAGGCCAAACCATACCGACAGGTTAAGAATAACGCCCACAACGGCCGCCGTAATAGCGGTTAGCGCACCGCTTAGCCGGGGTTGGGCGGATATCCATTCGATGTAGGGTGCACCGGCAAATATCCATAAAAAGCATGGCACAAATGTCACCCACAGCGTGATGATGGCACCGGCAAGGCCAAGCATAAAACCGCCCTCGCGAAAAGCGGCGATAAAGCCGACAAATTCTGTAACCAGAATGAGCGGGCCGGGAGTGGTTTCCGCTAAGCCCAAACCATCCATCATTTCCCCGGCGCTCAGCCAATGAAACTGGCTGACGACATCTTGCCCCATATAGGCCAGCACCGCGTAGGCACCGCCAAAGGTAACCACTGCAAGTTTTGAGAAGAAGTTGGCGATGTTTTCAAGGATGGGCTGGTTCGACATTTGATGGAGAATGGCAACCGGCACCCACCAGATCAGCAGCCATATTCCAACTGTTTTCGCGGTTGATAGCGCCGAAACCGTCACCAAGTTTTTATCGTGTTGTTGCTCTGTTACGTTGCCACCCCACAAGAAACCAAACAATGCTGCCAGAAAAACAATGAGTGGGTAAGGCAGCGCCAAAAAGAAAATGCCTATAAAAGCAAGCGCGGCAATCAGCCAATAAACTTTGCCTTTTAAGGCGCGTTTTGAAACACGCATCAGGGCTTCAATCACGACAATCAGAACGGCCGCTTTAACGCCCAAAAATAGCGCAGAGACCAAAGGAACCTGCCCAAACACGGCATAAATAGCAGCGAGTGCCAATACGATAAACGCCCCGGGTAGAACGAACAGAAGTCCGCCGATTAAACCGCCAGCAAGCCCGTGCAACCGCCAACCGGCATAGGTGGCAAGCTGCATGGCCTCGGGACCGGGCAGCAACATACAAAAGCTGAGCGCGTTGAGATATTGCTTTTCGCTAAGCCATTTTTGCTCTTCGACAATCATCCGGTGCATCAGTGATATTTGCGCCGCTGGACCGCCAAATGACAAAAGGCCTATKCGGCCAAATACGTCAAAAAGCTGCCTGAGTGTTGGGGTGGGATGACGTGCATYCACCCCTTYTGTTTGCTTGCTCATGGTCAGGATTTTCCTGCTGTTGCAGGCCAATCATGGCCTTCYTCAACAGCRTCYCGMGCCCARCGATAAAAGGCATCATAGAGCCCCATTCCCGCYTCCAATTGSGCCARATCATCGCGGTACATRCGSGACAATCCAAGRGATGCRGCCATAAGYCCGGCRGATTGYGGWGCTAAATCATGGCGATTGGTATCGGCACCRCGAATAATCTCCGCAAGGCGTTTYAGGGCATCRGTTTCCAGCGCAAATTCTTCGATCATGGTGTCAAARGTGCAGCGATCCCCRCGATGGCTCCAGAAAACAYCCTCCACATCAAACGGTGTTGCATCAAATTTTTCGGCGACATTTAGCACCTGTGATGGGGCTACGAACAAAAACTGAGCGTTCGGATCAACAAAGCGGYGTATCAGCCAGGGACAAGCAATTCGGTCTATTTTTGGCCGATGTCTTGTGACCCAGACAGATCGCCCTTCGGCGTTTTTAGGCGGTATTTTATCAGCCGGAACGAGAGGGTGTCCCTCATCTCGCCAAGCCAAATTGCCACCTTCCAGATACTCGGCAGCAATACCGTGCGTACGCAAAATAGCCGCAGCACCTTGACCAAGTTTTAGTCCTTTTCGGCATACAACAACCACTCTTTTGCCGATCAAAACAGGCACAAGCGAGGCGATATCATGGTATGGATGTCTAAACGCGCCGGGGATAAATCGGGCATCTAGCGCAAAGTCTTCATCGACGCAAATATCGATGATGACGGGTGTATCGGGCAAGCCGATCAGTCGGGCAAGTTGAGAAACTGTTATTTGAGTTGGAGACGGCATAGCGTCCTCCCTCCTTAAAAATATGAGGTAAACTGGACGCGAAATTTCGGCTGACGCCTCACGGGGAGATCGCACACCCCATGGCTGATGAATGGCAATTTAAGAGGAGCTTGTCAATATTGTCGAGAATGAGGGCGGCCAAGCCCACTTCCTACTTGCCGCTACAGCCCTAATTTATCTGCCAACCGATGCCAGTTCAAAACCATCGGCATGAACCATGGATTGCCAGAATACAAAGCCTTGGTTTGAAAGGGTAAACCATCAAACGATGAGCGCCCTTCCTCCTCATTTCCAAGTATTTTATGAGCCAATTTTTGGCCAAAGTAATTGGCCCGTGCAACGCCAGAGCCGCAATAACCCATGGCAAAGTGCAACCCATCACGGCTCCCGATATGTGGCGCATGATCAAACGAATAGGCCACCAACCCTGACCAGACATGACTGATTGCAACGTTTTTCAAATCAGGAAATATCTCGCCAAGGGAGTTGTGCAACAGGCGAGCATTCTTGGCCGGATTGTCTTTTAACCCGGTTGCGCGCGAGCCAAATAAGATGCGGGTGCCATCTGGCGAAGGGCGATAATAAGCCACAATGCGGCGGCTATCTCCGCACATCCGGCCTTTGGGCATTAAGCGTGCCATCAGCTCTGACGGCAATGGCTCCGTTGCTATCATTGCGCTTCGCAAGGGCAGCACCCGGCGATGAAATTCTGGAAATTGCGCGCCGGTATAGCCATTGGTGCAAACCGCCACTTGGTCAGCCACGATAGTACCAAGCGGTGTGGTGAGTTTGAACTGGGTATCGGATCTTTCCAAATGTTCCACTGGGGTGAAAGGCAGGATTGTGGCCCCAGCCTGCCGTACTCTATCTGCCAACGCGTCATGAAGCTTGGCAGGGTGCAGCCCGCCATCTGTATGATAGACAACACCGCCGAAGAAATTTTGCGCTCCGGTTTCTGCGCTTTGTTCATGGCGCGGCACCATCGCCCCACTGACACCACAAGCCTCTTGCAGCGATTCCAGCTCACGGGCCATCTTGTCATAATGATCAGGTTTTAAAGCGCCACGAAAACGCCCAACACGGGAAAAATCTGCGTCGATATTTTCGGCTTTCAGAAACGCTTGCAGAAAATCCACAAAGCCAACGCTCTCGCGAATAATCTCGTTGGTTTTTTGCTCACCATATTGAGCTTTCAGCCCAGTAATGCCCAGCTTGTGAAAACTTGGCCCCACCATCCCGCCATTTCTGGAACTGGCACCCTCGCCCAGCTGGCCTGCCTCAAAAACCACCACGGAAAGGCCAGCCCGCGCCAAAATCAACGCGGTGCTGAGGCCGCTAAAGCCAGCACCTATAATGGCAGCATCAATCTTTTGGGGTTGGGTTTGCGGGCGGGCTGCATCGCGCGGCGCGTGTTCCCACCAATAAGGGAATTGCTTCATAATAGGGTCCCAAAAATCGTCTCACTGATAATCAGCAAACCATACATGGCTTTCGCAATTGAGGAAGCCCCTGAAGAAACCCTTGATGAAACTGGCCCACAGCCACAAGCCAACTGCGCAGTACGTGAAACCCCCTAGGTGTATCACCGAATACCGCCCAGCCATGGGCGCGGCTATATCTGGTGCACGTTATCGGAAACGACCGGTAGCCAACAACAAACAAAAACAAGAATAAGGAATACTAAAATGACATTCGCAAAAATCGCTCTTCCAATCGCGCTCCTCGGCTCCATCTTTATTGGCGCAACTGCTGCAAATGCTGGCGTTTACAACCCTGCCAATGACAGCTCACCTGATGCCATGACACCTGGTTACACCGGCTTGGCTAAAGATTTGGCCGACCTGAAGCGCCGCTAATCCTCGCAAAACTCTCTATGGACCGGGTGTCTCCTCCCTCCCAAGCAAAGACAGCCGGTCCAGACCGAAAACAATAAAAAGAAAAAGAATATCGCTATGACTTTCTCTAAAATCGCAGCTTCTGTTTTAATCCTTGGCTCTGTCGCCTTTGGTATATCCAGTGCAAACGCATTTAATGCCAACACCGTGATTAATGGCAGCACCTGCGATTTTGGGGCCTTTGGTCAAACCAGCATTATCGGTCAAAACTCCGCGCTGTCGCACACAACTGGTGTGCCAGCATCCTCCTCGGCCCACGCCTATTATCCACACGATCAAAAATGGGCAGACGAAGGCCCATTGCAGGCACTGCACCAAAAAGGCAGTGTTTTTAACCGCAGCGGCCTTCGCTTTGCCGGCATCGCAATGGCACTTTGTGCCAGCGTCGAATAAGCCAACGCACATTTCAGTAATTTGAGGCCAAACACATTGGCCGAACTCGTCCACGAACCCAGTGGTCCATGCCTTTTGACGCCTGCAAACCAAACAATTCTCATCAGGAAAGTATCATGTCTCGTCCACCCGTCCCGCCCTTTACCGACGAAACCGCTCGTCAAAAAGTCCGAGCAGCCGAAGATGGCTGGAACTCGCGTGATCCGGCGAAAGTTACGTTGGCCTATACACCGGACAGCGTATGGCGCAACCGCTCGGAATTCATCACCGGACGGCGCGAGATTGAAGCTTTTCTTGTCGCCAAATGGAAACGCGAAAACGATTACCGTCTCATCAAAGAACTGTGGGCCACAAGCGAAAACCGCATCTCGGTACGCTTTGCCTATGAATGGCGCACCGCCAAAGGCCACTGGTTCCGCTCCTATGGCAATGAGAATTGGGAATTTGATGAGGACGAGCTGATGAAGCGCCGCATCGCCAGCATTAATGACCTCTCAATCACCGAAAATCAACGCAAGTTCCACTGGGCTGCGGGGCCCCGGCCACAAGACCACCCAGGCCTTTCCGAATTGGGCCTTTAGACCACAACACCAACATAGTTAGAGAGTTTATCGTGCCCAGAGCCTTTGCAAAAATCAGTTTCACGCCCGCCGTTCTCGCCATTCAGGAACGCCAGGGTTCTGCAGAAAACTACGAAGGTTTTTTGGCCCACGATACAGAGTCTGCCGATCGGTTGGGATCAGCCGAAATGGAGTTCATCACAACCATGGACGGTTTTTTCCAGGCCACGGTTTCTGAAAATGGCTGGCCCTATGTGCAATTCAAAGGTGGGCCAAAAGGTTTCTTGAAAGTCCTTGATGACAAAACCATCGCCTATGCCGATTTTCGCGGAAACCGTCAATATTTGAGCACCGGTAATTTGGCCGAAAACGACCGCATTTCCATTATTTTGATGGACTACCCCAACCGCAAACGTTTGAAAATATGGGGTCGGGTGAAACTGGTTGAAACATCGGATAATCCGTTATTGATCAAGCAGTTACAGCCAGAAAACTATCGTGCCTTTCCCGAACGCGCTATCGTTATCACCGTTGAAGCGATTGACTGGAATTGCCCCCAGCACATTCCCCAACGCATGACGCGCGAGGAGCTGGAACCCGAGTTTAGCGCATTGCGCGACGAGATAACTCGGCTCAAGCAAGAGCTCTCCCAATAGAATTCACGTCTGATTAAGAGGAACAATCAGCGTGCATCTGCGAAGCACTTTTACGGTGCTTTGCCAGCCCCACCATGTCCAAAAACAACAGAAGGATAAAATATGCCTCATCCCCTAAAAACACTTTTGGGAGCCGGCTTTATTGCGCTCTCACTAACGGCATCCCATGCCGTAAATCAGTCAGCACAAACCACAATCAGCAAAACTGATCTCGCATTTTCCCAAGTTTCCTATCGCAGCGAAACAATAGATAACATCAAGATCTCCTACCGCGAAGCTGGCAACCCTGCGCACCCGACCGTACTGTTGCTACACGGTTTTCCAACCTCTTCGCACATGTTCCGCAATCTCATTCCCGCTCTATCAAAAAATTATCATGTGATTGCACCTGATTATCCTGGGTTTGGCGCTTCGGACATGCCGCTGGCACAAGATTTTGAATACTCCTTCGCCAATATCGCCAGCATGATGACAACGCTTTTGGACCGCAAAAAGGTGGATCGCTACTCGGTGTATCTCATGGATTACGGCGCACCCATTGGCTATCGCATGTTTGCAGAAGAYCCKGAGCGCGTTTCAGGYTTCATCATCCAAAACGGCAATGCWTAYGAAGARGGCYTGCKCGAATTTTGGGACCCCATCAAAGCCTATTGGGACACGCCATCTGYTGAAAACGGCGATAARCTTCGCGGATTTYTRGGCATAGATGCCACYAARTGGCAGTTCACCCATGGCACCCAGGCRCCARAGCATATCAGCCCGGATAATTTCTGGCATGTRCAGTATTTGCTGGACCGCGAGGGCAATCAAGACGTTCAACTGGAACTGTTTCTCGATTACGGCACCAATGTTGGCGAATATTCCAAGTGGCAGGCATTGT
The DNA here is from genome assembly GCA_002746425.1 of Hyphomicrobiales bacterium. Taxonomy (GTDB): domain Bacteria; phylum Pseudomonadota; class Alphaproteobacteria; order Rhizobiales. The sequence goes on from NVXB01000052.1 coordinate 22,573, forward strand.
TTCGCAAGCATCAGCCGCCRGCGCTTTTGATGTGGGGCAAGAACGACACGATCTTCCCGGCTGAAGGYGCGCACCCTTACAAGCGTGATCTTAAAAACCTTGATTTYTATCTGCTTGATACCGGYCAYTTYGCGCTGGAAGAATATGGCTCKCAGATCGCTACGGAAATGGTGAGTTTTCTGGATCGCATCAACCAGTAAACAGCCCACTTTTCACATACCAAGCTGCGTCAAAGAAATTTGGCGCAGCTTTTTCGTGCCTTCAACAAATGAGCCGGATAGAATGGTCTGGATACAATTATGCCGATATCATCGACGCAAGAGAACTTGCTTGGATGATATCGGCAGCTTTGAGGCTATAAGAGGTTTTTGATATCCGCAGAGAACGTTGGAAAAGCAAACAAATCCTGTTTGATCTTACTTGCAGAGATACCGTGACGCATCGCCATCGCGAATAAGTGAATCAGCTCCTCGCTCTGATGGCCAACCATATGCACGCCGATAATTTGATCGCTATCTTCATCAATCAGAATTTTGGCCCATGCCACCGTTTCGGCATAGGTCTTGCCGGAGAACCAGCCGGTCATATCATTGACAGATGATCTGAAATTGAGGCCCTTGGTGCGCGCTTCCTCTTCGGTCAAACCAACAGTGCTGAGAGCAGGCACTGTATACACCGCGCTGGGAACAACAGAATAATCCGGCTTCTCAGTCGGGCCATTGACGATATTATTGCCGACAATGCGCCCCTCATAGGTCGCAACAGGAGAGAGTTGTGGCGAGCTAATCAGCGCATCACCGCACACCCACACATGGGGGTTGGACACTGAACGCAAATAGCTGTCAGTTTTTATGGCTATGCGGTCATGTTCAATACTACCCGCGACCAGATCCAAACCTTCAACATTTGCAATCCGCCCGGCACCATTCACAACACGGTCAGCATCCAGATGCAGCTCCTTGCCTTCATGCTCAAAAGTGACGCGCAATTTGCCATTGATTTGTGACACTTGTTTCACCGCAACGCTGGTCTTGATATCAACACCTATACGCTCGCTTTCGCCTCGTATTGCCGCCACAGCATCAGCTTCCAAACGCGGCAATAGACTTGGCATCACTTCCAAAATGGTCACCTTGGTGCCGGCGCGGGCGTAAACATGGCTGAACTCCATTGCGATGACACCGCCGCCGATAAAGACGACCTCATCGGGCTGGGTTTCTTCCCACAAGACTTCTTCAGAGGTAATCATCAGCTCCGCGCCAGGAATAGGCAAAGGCCTAGTTTTTGAACCAGTGGCAATAACAATATCTTTGCCAATCAAAATATTGCCAGCAACTTCAATTGTGTTGGGCTCGGTAAATTTGGCCGTGCCTCTAAACACTTTTCCGCGTTTTGCAGCGGCGCTAGACATGGCATCAGGAATGAAACTGATCATATCCTTTTCGCGTTTGATAAGCTTGGCCCAGTCCAGTTTTGGTGTGCCAACCTCAATGCCGTGAACGCTCGCACGTTCAATTTCGTGCAAGGTATGAGCCGCCGCCACCAGAACTTTTTTTGGCGTGCATCCCCGATTAGAACAGGTGCCACCAAAATCGCGTTCTTCGATAAGGGCAATTGTTTTGCCTGCTTCCTGGGCTATGGCAGCGACGCCAAAACCTGCATTGCCACCACCGATGATGATGACGTCAAATGTCTCGCTCATATCAACTCCTCTTGAATACGTGTTGACCTCCGCGATGCCCGTTCCCGAACCTCGCAGAGGTATTTGCCAGCGATTTCAGTCCAGTCTTGAGTTATGAAATCTTGTAAGCCGCAAATTCACGATCAAGATCCGTGTGAAAAACATGGTTTGAATAATTGCTGAGCGTCTTGACGGAGATCGCCAGAATAATATCCAAAATGTGCTGCTCTGAAAAACCAACGGCAAAAAAGGCGTCTGCGTCTTCATTGCTGATCAAACCACGGCTTTCAAACATTTGAGCTGTGAAGTGAGCCAGCGCTTGCAGTTTTTCATCTGCAATATCATCACCATTGCGAATAGCGGCCAGTAATTGCGCGTCAAACTTCGCAACCTTATCGGCAATCATGCTGTGCGCAGCGGTACAATAATCACAACCATTTGCGCCGCTGATGACAAGAAACACAACTTCTTGCTCTTGCGGGGTAAAGCCAGAGCTTTGGCGAAAGGCCTTATAGCCGTGGGCATAAGTATCCAGATAACCGGCAGAATTGCCCATGGTGCGGTACATGTTGGGCACAAAGCCCATTTTCGCCTGAGTGCCATCGAGGATGTCTTTAACAAGGCCCTGTGCGTTTTCGTTTGAGACAGGTTCCAGGCTTATTTTAAATTCTGCGTTCATGGTTTTTTCCATTGTTTTTATATTTATTGATGTTGAGCCGTAAGAACGTCGCGGCCATTTGCTTAACTGCACATGTTATAAACGCCGCCACATTGATCTGATATTCGGTATTACCCGTAGGGGCTTTCACGTAGATTGTGCCTGCCTGGTACCCCATGATCAGCGTTGCTCGCTATCCAGATTTACGCTGAATGGATTTTTGAAGCGTTTGCGATAAAACGTCGTGTAAGCAAGCATCAGCAGGCCAAGGCTTTCCACCGTGGTTACCAGCACAGTTTCAGCGTTTGAAATGGGCAGGATTACTGCGAAATCCTCTGGGTCCATGAAATTCAAAAACCCGCGCACAACAAACACCGCCACTATTGTTAGCTTGGGCAGGCAATGCGCGCATGATGTCAAAAGGACAGGGCGTTTCACGATAATCTCCGGTTTTCGTAAGCTGGCACATCGCGAAGGATGAATGACCAACTGACCTTGGTAAGCGCCCAAGATGTAACCGGTAGAAATCGTCATGAATATTCGGTGTTTACCGTAGGGGTAATCCCGTATTATGCGCGGCAAAACCGCAAATCAGGCGATCAACTCCTGAATAGTCTCAACCAAAATCGCTCCAGAAAAGGGCTTTTTTAGAATACGCGAAACACCGGCCTGATGGGCACTGGTTCGCGTCGCATCGTCCATATTTCCCGAGATCATAATAACAGGAATGGTGTAGCCCAAAGCCTTGAGACGTTCGAGCACCTCAAGGCCGCCCATACCAGGCATATGCACGTCAAGGACGAGGCAATCTGGCTTGTGGGTTTCCAGAAGAAGGAGGAGTTCCGCGCCAGATTGACATGTCTCAACCGATAAATCGGCAAGTGTGAGCATGATGAGAAGGGAATCTCTCACCGCGGCGTCATCATCCACGATGACGATTGAAGGGGCTATGAAGTCTACTATTKGGTGTTCACTTTGTTCAAAGGGTTGGGTTTATCGCGCATGCCCAGAGGATTRCCCAGRAAGCATGCTCGGTGTCGGCACTACATAATAGGATGTGTGTAACTCTTTGAAAATGAGGGCCTTTACGTAGGCACTAAGACCCATAAGGTCATATTAATGCAGCACTAATTAGCAGCTTCACTTTGTGGATTGATACCAGCAGAAACAGCCAACCTGACAAGATGAGCCAGGTTTCTGGCCTGCATTTTTTCCATGGCRCGGGCGCGATGAATYTCAACYGTCCGAGGGCTGATATCGAGATTGAAAGCGATAATCTTGTTGAGATTACCGATRACRAGYTCTTCCAATACYTCGCGCTCKCGCGTGGTCAAACGCGCAATCCGCTGCTCAATTTCGGCAACATGAGAKGCYTTTTGCCAATTTTCTTGGCCCTTGCTCAAAGCAATCTGAACACTTTCAGCAATCRCGCCAGCTTCAAACGGCTTTTCAACGAAATCGATCGCACCAGCTTTCATGGCTTGCACTGCCATTGGTAAATCACCGTGCCCGGTCATGATAATAACCGGCAGGCTCACCTTCATGTCAGACAGTTTTTCCAACACTTCAAGTCCGCTTAGGCCGGGCATGCGCACATCAATRATCAAACAACCATTTYGATCCGCATCAAGGGCTTCTAAAAATGATGTACCGGTGTCAAACACAGCAACCTTATTGCCRGACGAACTTAAAAGAACCGCRAGCGACTCGCGRACGGCTTCGTCATCATCAACAATAAAAACRGTTTGATTATCAGMCATCAAAAWTTTCCTCGGYATCGCCRGCAAGTGTGAATGARAAYGTCATRCCGGYATCCTCATTACGGTCAGCGCGGATCATRCCGCAGTGATCTTCTACGATGGATTTRCAAATCGACAAGCCAACCCCCATGCCATCGGCTTTGCTGGTGGTAAAGGCATCAAAYAGTTTTTCYTGTATGTCGCTATCCACACCTGGRCCATTGTCAYSAATGCTGACCTTTAGCTTGCTGTCATCAAGTAACGAAGTGCAAATTGWAATTCGTGCGTTTTCTGTGTCRGCAAGCGCTTCCATACCATTGCGAACCAGATTGAAGATCACCTGTTGAATCTGAATTTTATCGACRCGGATAYGCGGCAGGTTTTTGGCAAGGTCCATCTCGAATTTTATGTTATCGCTGACCGCTCGGGTGAACAGCAAGCCRCTTGCYTCTTCAACAATTTCATTGAGGTTTTCAAGGGTTCGGRTCGCCTCCCCCTTTTCAACAAATGTACGCAGGCCAGAAATGATTTTYCCCGCGCGTTCTGCCTGATCAATGGCTTTTGTCATGTATTCAGGAATTTTTGCCTGTTGCTCTTTATTGTCCGACTGGRAAATGAGCTGGCAGGCTTGCAGATAATTCATAACCGCCGTCAGYGGCTGGTTTAACTCATGCGCCATGCCCGATGCCATTTCGCCCATGGCGCTCAGCCGCGACACATGATGCAGATCGGATTGTAGTTTTCTGGCCTGTTTTTCAGCCTGCATATTATCGGTCAGATCCTGCACCATCGCCAGCACACAATTCTGRCCTTTGAGTTGGATCATACTGGCAGATATTCGAACCGGTATTTGAACGCCATTACTWGACAAGCAGCTCAATTTCTCTGTTCGCATTCGGCCAGTYTCAWACAGCTGCCTCAGCTGTTCTGCATGGGCAGTTAGCTCATGGGCGTGCAAATCATACGCGGTTTTCGTCAAAAGTTCACTGCGCGTGTAATTCAGCAATCGGCAAGCTTCGTCATCAAAGTCCAAAATCGTGCCATCATCGGCGCTCATCAAAAACATAATRTCGTGGGTAGCATCAACAATTTTTCGGTAGCGTTCTTCGCTTTCTAGAAGCGCARATTCTGTATTCTGGCGCTCAGTAATATCTCTAAATGAAACAACGGCACCAATTAACTCACCCTCATCAAAAATGGGTGTGCTGACATACTCGACAGGAAAACAGGTGCCGTCTTTACGCCAAAAAACCTCATCAGAAACCCGGTGAACTTTGCCRTCTTTAAACGCTGCATAAATGCGGCATTCGGTTCTTGGAAAATCCGATCCATCCGCGTGGGTATGATGAATAAGGTCGYGTGAACCAATACCCAGCATTTCCTTAGCGGTATAACCTGTCATGCGCTCCGCAGCTGGATTGGCAAACATTGTTTGGCCGTTACAATCYAGCCCATAGATGCCGTCACCCGAGGCTTCCAAAATCAACGCGTGATGTTTGAGAAGTATTTCCTCATCAACCTTTGCCATTGTAACGCCTGTTCTGTTTTCGCGAACTTTTTTTGATAGGATAATTTATACCCCTAGGTCAATTGCACATGGCAATTTGCCACATCGAAAACGATAATTTCGATAGAGCAAGACTATTTGGATTTTCAGAYCACAAAATTTTARAATGGAGSANTTKRNTTTTTRTGAAGGTCGGATAAKTGAGTTTATCCGMAGCARSYWCWACAAATAACYAAATATCTTCAGTAGTTTGCGCGTTATGCTGGACGATGATCTRTYGYCTATCGCTGCTTAGTCCCAAATATTTYGATGTTTAGGGCCGGCTGCCAAYAATTGGGAGCGTTTGGAGGGGTATCGACACCCGGCCCTTTGGTATTTCATTCAATTAGTTGCGTTTCAGGTCAGCCAAATCTTTAGCCARGCCGGTGTARCCAGGTGTCATGGCATCWGGGGAGCTGTCATTSRSWGGGTTATAAACACCAGCATTGGCAGCAGTWGCRCCRAYWRCGAKGGAGCCGAGCAGRACGAGTGGCAGTGCGAATTGTTTAACAGTCATTKTTYTTATTCCTTGTTTTTATCTGTTGTGTTTGGGKNTGATCATCAGCGCCGKGAGGGAATGCGCTGACGATCAAKGGGTATGMGCAATTATTTGCGAATAGGGTCAGCCAGATCTTTGGCCAGGCCGGTGTAACCAGGTGTCATGGCATCGGGGGAGCTGTCATTGGCTGGGTTATAAACACCAGCATTTGCAGCGGTTGCGCCAACGAAGATGGAGCCGAGCAGAGCGATAGGAAGAACGATTTTAGAGAATGTCATTTTAATGTTGCCTTGTTTTTGTTTTTAATTTTTTCAACAGTGTTTGCTGCGATGACCATGATGTATGAACTGCCACCGCGATTTAAAGGGAAACGTTTCGTTCAGAAAAGCTGAACATTCACAATGGTGTGAGAACGCTCGTTACCGGATTAGCTGCGTTTCTGGTCAGCGACATCTTTAGCCAGGCCGGTGTAGCCAGGTGTCATAGCATCGGGGGAGCTATCATTAGCTGGGTTGTATACGCCGGCATTAGCGGCAGTCGCGCCAACAACGAGGGAGCCGAGCAGAGCGATTGGAAGTGCGATTTTAGAGAATGTCATTTTGTTATTCCTTGTGTTTTTTTGTTGTTTTTGGATCACCGTTCGTTTCCGATGATGTGCACAAGATATAGTCGCGGCCCTGCCCTCTCGCTATTCGGTGATACACCTAGGGGCAATCACCTATAGGAAGTTTGGCGTATGTAGAGGGCTTAATTGTTGGGAATAAAATAGTGTGGCCGCCCCTTTTAGCGGATGCGGCCACTTAAAAGTTTAGCGCTAGGATTGATTGTATTTCGCATCGACTTTGCTGATAGCATCGACATTACCGGCAGAGGGACCCTTTGCATCAAACTCACTGACAAGCCAGGCATCAACAATTGTTTTAGCAAGTTCAGCAGCAATCACTCGCGCGCCCATTGTAATGATTTGCGCGTTGTTTGACGTTGATGCTTTGCCCGCTGAATAAGTATCATGGGTCAACGCGGCCCGAATGCCCGGCACTTTATTGGCTGAGATACAAACGCCAATCCCGGTGCCACATATAAGGATCGCCCGGTCAAAGCTGCCATCCAGAACGCGCGAACATACACGGTCGGCAAGATCAGCATAGAACTCGGCCTCACCATCATCAGGCTCAGATATATGCACCACATCCAAGCCTTCGCGGGATTTGAGATAGTCAAACATGGCAGCAGCAAGTGGTTCGCCCGCACTGTCTCCGGCAATAGCAAGTTTCATGAAATTTCCCCTGTTTAAGCTGAGCAGCGTTTCAATATGTCGAGATAGCCCTC
>NVXB01000053.1 GCA_002746425.1 Hyphomicrobiales bacterium
GACGCCGGAACGCATGGGGACAGTAACTGTAACGCTAAACATCTCCAAAGATACCGGGATCACGGGCGTGTTGCAGGTTGAAAAACCAGAAACGCTGGCCTTGCTGCAAAAAGATATGGCTCAACTGGAAAAAACGCTCAAGGCACAAGGCCTGGACGCTAAAGCAGGCAGTTTTACTGTGGTGTTGAAGGCATCAGGAGCAGCTTCCAAGGCAGTTGATGGACTTGCTAACCTTGCCAATGGCGGCGCGGCGGAAACAGCATCGGGATTTGACGCGCAAGCAAAGGCCGCAGGCCAGAACTCAAGCGGTCAAAACTCACCCGGCCAAAATTCAAATAATCTGGCCGCTGGGTCACAACAAGCCAATGCAGGCCAACCAACCAACGCAGCCCAGAGCTTTGATAAATCTCTTGGAAATGCAGCGTTGTCCGGGGATGAGCAGAGCTTCCAGCAATCATCTCAGGACCGCTCCCAAGAACGCTCTCAAGGGCAATCCGAGCACATGCACTCTTCACCCGAGCATGGTCAGCAAAACCATGATGCAGATGCTGARGCTGAGCCAYTGGAACGCAACGATAATGAAGTACCGGAAATAATTCTTTCTGCATATGCCGCGCGCAATATGCAGGTGAACATGTCCGCGCGCCTCGATCTGTCTATTTAAAAGGATAACGTCATGGACATAGCAGCAGTCAGTTCCGCAGCATCAGCGGCAAACGATACCAGCGTTGCTTCGGGCGATCGCAACAACCTTATTGATAGCTATGATACGTTTTTGAAATTGTTGACCGCGCAACTGCGCTATCAAAGCCCACTTGAGCCGATGGATGCCAATCAGTTTACAGAACAATTGGTGCAATATTCTTCGGTTGAGCAGGCGATCAAGACAAATGAATCGCTTGAAACCCTTATTGCGGTCAGTGCAGCCAATGAAGCAACCGCCCTGGTGGGATATATCGGCAAGACTGTAACGGCATCTGGCGCGGCGWCCACGCTTGAAAACGGCTCTGCAAGTTGGRCCCTTGAGTCTGCAGGAGATGCCAGTGATGTTGGTATCTATATTCGGAACTCTGCGGGATCTTTGGTCTTTTCAGATCAGGGAAGCCTGCAAGAGGGCGAGAGCACATTCGTTTGGGATGGCAGAAGCGATAACGGCACACTTGCTCCCGATGGYCTTTATAGCATGACCGTTGAAGCGCGGGAYGATGATGGAAACCTGGTMGATGTGGAATCCCTGATTGCCGGAATCGTCTCAGGAATTGATTTCGGTACCACCCCAGCGTCGCTGTTGGTTGGAAATTCAAAGGTCCCAATCTCCTCTTTGAACACCGTTCAATAGATTTTTTCACGAAAATTAGCCGTGAAACCCCAGGGTTATCAACGCTAATCGCAATTGTTATCAAAAGGTTGCTATGCCCTTAGGCAAAATTTAAGGCGTCAGCGCTATGGTCAATTTGTCTGGTCACATCAGATTTGAGTGTGAGTGTACTGATGACCGAACGCATAAAACCGCGTGTAAAATATGTAATAGGCCCTGATGGGTCGCCATTAACGATTGCTGATTTGCCTCCGACGTCCACAAGACGTTGGGTGATCCGTCGAAAGGCGGAGGTCGTTGCCGCTGTCCGAGGTGGTTTGTTGAGTTTAGAAGATGCATGCAATCGTTATACATTAACGGTTGAGGAATTCTTGGCTTGGCAATTGTCGATAGACCGGCATGGACTGGCAGGATTGCGTACAACACGCATACAACAGTATCGCTARGGGCTTTTTGTCCTTRGTGAATGAAAAAACCGGCGGAAACGCCGGNTTTTTTTGTGCCTGATTGCWCGTARWKCGNYCYAGGNCTTACGTYYAGACARCATCGTTCCAACAAAAATATATTTATCARAATGCCAATTTATTAATGCCCGTTAACCATTCTGTTAATAACTTGTTTACCATCAGGTAGGTAAATATTTCCTAGCAGTTGCGAATTCGTTCAATTGCAAAATTTAGTTAATCAGTTGGAAATGTGCCTTCGTGTCCGAGATCGCTCGAATAATTAACAAGCTTGGTGTCGCACGACTCATGGCAATGGCCGCTGTCGCGGTGATGATGATCGGCTTTTTTGCGCTGATCATGTCCAGGGTTACCGATCCACACATGGTKCCGCTGTTTACAGACTTAAATATCGAAGATTCTTCCGCCATCATTCARGARCTTGAGGCACAGGCCATTCCATATGATCTGCGTAATGAAGGCGCGATCGTTATGGTGCCCAAGGATGCCGTGCTGAAATTACGYCTTGCCATGGCGCAAAACGGTCTGCCATCGGGTGGCAGTGTTGGTTATGAAATTTTTGATCGCGGCGATACTTTGGGCGCAACAAATTTTGTCCAAAACATAAACAGACTTCGCGCGTTGGAGGGTGAGTTATCTCGCACCATTCGCGCCATGCAACGTATTACGAGGGCTCGGGTTCATCTGGTGTTGCCGGAGCGCAAATTGTTCCAAAAGGAACAACAGCACCCAACGGCATCAATTGCTCTAAAAGTTCGTGGTGAATTATCCAATAATCAGGTTCAGGCCATCCGTCATCTTGTCGCTTCCGCTGTTCCCGGCCTTAAAGTTTCACGCATTTCGATTATTGATGAAAATGGACAATTGCTGGCCAATGGCGAGGGTGATGAAGTTGGCGGAGTGATGCTGAGCGCACTTGAAGAGCGCAAGCAACATGAAGAAAAGCGGCTTCGCAAAGCGATTGAGGATATTGYCTTTCAGGTTGTTGGCGATGGCCGCGCGCGTATTCAAGTCAGTGCTGAGCTTGAACGCAATCGCATTACCCRGACATCGGACATTTATGATCCTAATGGCCAGGTTATCCGATCAACCCAATCGCGTTCGGAAACAACCAACAGCAATGAACGTYTGCCAGATGTTGGCGTGACAGCTGGCAATGAATTGCCCGGTGCAAATGCTGCTGGTGGTGACTCGCAATCAAACTCGGCCAAAGAAACCACCGACGAGACCATCAATTACGAGATTTCACGCACCACCACCACAGAGGTGACAGAAGCGGGCAAGATCACGCGCCTTTCCGTCGCAGTGGTTGTTGATGGTGTTTATACCGAAAACGCGGATGGGGTTTTAACCTACGCCCCGCGTGATGAAGAACAATTGCAGCAAATTTCTAGACTGGTTCGCTCCGCCATTGGTTTTCAGGAAMASCGCGGTGATGTGGTYGAAGTYATCAATATGAGATTTGTGGCAAGCTCGAACGCAAATGCTGAGCCAATTGCTGCTCCGAGCATGTTCAATTTTACCACGCCTGACATTATGTATGTTGCGGAATTGGGTGTCATATTGCTTGTATCCCTGATCCTCATCTTGTTTGTCATGCGCCCCTTAGTGCGCCGTGTTCTAAGCCCAGATCAACAGCTCGTAAAAGCTATAGCAGTTGCTGAAGCTGCCGTTGTTGCGGCCGAAACTGCGGCAGAAGGCGGCCCTGCCAATGAACGTTTGGAGGCGGCACAAGCCGATGGCGCAGCCAAGGCAGATATGATCCGACAAGTGAGTGAGATGGTGGAATCCAATCCTGATGAAGCTGCGTCTATTTTGCGCAACTGGATGCAGGAAGCAGCATAATGGCCGCGCTAGCAGAAAACGCCTCCGGTGAAAGTTCTTTAGGTTCAAACCTAAAAGTATCTACCAATGTTGCGCATCGTGAACTAACTGGGACCGAGAAAACKGCCTTGATTTTATTGAGCTTAGGTGCGGAATCCGGYTCGGCGATTTGGTCCAGCTTGGAAGATGTCGAAATCAAGGAAATTTCCCTCGCCATGTCRCGGCTTGGGCCWGTATCSCCMTCCATGATGGAAGAGTTATTGRTCGAATTCGTCACCAAGCTCACCTCCAAGGGGGCGATGATGGGCAATTACGAATCCACCGAACGTCTTCTTGCCGCTGTGCTGCCAGCAGATCAGGTYGATAATATTATGGAAGAAATTCGCGGGCCCGCCGGGCGTAATATGTGGGAAAAACTGTCCAATGTGCAGGACACGTTGCTGGCCAATTATCTGAAGAATGARTACCCGCAAACAGTTGCCGTGGTGTTGTCGAAAATCAAACCCGACCATGCTTCACGCGTATTGGGCCTGTTTCAGGAAGATTACTCSCTGGAAGTGATCAACCGCATGTTGCGTATGGAGCCGGTSCAAAAAGAAATACTCGACAAGATTGAGCAAACTTTGCGTGTTGAATTTATGGCAAATCTCTCGCGTGGCAACAAGCGAGATCCGCATGAGTTGATGGCCGATATCTTCAACAGTTTTGACCGCCAGACGGAATCCAARTTTATGGCCTCGCTAGAGGAAGACAATGAGGAATCCGCTGAGAAAATCAARAATTTGATGTTCACCTTTGATGATCTCATCAAACTGGATGGCACCGGCGTTCAGGTGTTGTTGCGGGCGGCGGATAAAGCTCAATTGGCTCTGGCCCTGAAGGGTGCAGGGGAGACGTTGCGCGAGCTGTTCTTCAACAACATGTCTCAGCGGGCCGCCAAAATGATGAAGGACGACATGGATTCCTTGGGCCCGGTGCGCTTGAAAGATGTTGATGAAGCACAAACCGCCATCGTCAACATGACCAAGGATCTGGCCGGTAGAGGCGAAATCGTTATTGCAAGTGATCAGGCAGAGGATGAACTGGTTTACTAAAACCAGGCAAATTTATCATGARYCAAACCCTATCATCAGCAGCCAACGCCTTTTCATTTGATCTGGATTTATCCGGAGATGCGTTATCCATTGAGGAMCGCWTGCAATTGGCGGAAAAGAAGCTGAGCGCAGCAAYCAAAAGCCATCAAATACAGCTCGTTGAAGCMCGYAAGCAAGCAGAAGAGGCYGGGCGTCAATCCGCTGAGGCGCGCGCTGCCGAAGAGATYGARAAGCARGTTAAGKTGCTGGCCAAGCATGCCGCCACACTCATTTCCCAAAGAGAYAGCGTTCGWCTGTCCTTGGAAAAGGATGCGTTGGATTTGGCCGTTACYGTTGGTCAATATTTRGCAGAATGYGCGCTGGTAAGRTTTCCGCTYGCCGAGATYGAAGGGTTGTTGCAAAGCACGATTTCAGACCTGTCATCGGTGCCGCACCTTGTCTTGACCTTGCCCGAYAAATCAGCCGCCCGCATCAAACAYCGCATCATYGAAATATTGGATGAAAACGGRTTTGAGGGCCGCCTGATGATCAAAACGGATGCAGARTTTGATATTTCTGACATTAARATTGAGTGGTCYGAGGGTGAGTTAGTACGCAACAAAGAGATGGCCTTGGCCAGCTTAAGAGAAGAAATTACACGATTTTTTGAGGCAAAAGCATGAGTGACGTTTCAAACGCTAATACGCCGGGTACCGATCTTTCATTGGATGATCATGGTGCCCCAACCCAATCACCATCTCGTCCAGATACAGTCGAGACAAAAGGTGCCGCTGATCTGGAGAAGCTGTTTGATGTTCCCGTTAAAGTATCGGCCATTCTCGGGCGCGCCAAAATGCCCGTTAGTGAGTTGCTAAAACTGGATGTCGGCTCCGTTGTTGAGCTGGACCGCAAGGTTGGTGAGGCCATCGAGATTTACGTCAATAACCGTCTGGTCGCGCGCGGCGAAGTGGTGCTGGTTGAGAATAAACTTGGTGTGACGATGACTGAAATCATCAAGACAGAGCAATAGGGGCCGATATGCGTTTACTTATAATTGGCTCCCTGAGCGGCCAACTGACCACGGCCACTAAAATCGCGATGGCGCAAGGCGCTAAAGTTGTGCACGCGACGACCATTGATCAGGCCCTCAAGGTCCTTATGGGTGGCACCAGCGTTGATTTGATCATGGTTGATGTGCAGCTCAATATAGGCTTGTTGATGCGCGGTATTGATCAGGCTCGCGTGCATGTTGATGTGGTTGCTTGCGGCATTGACCCAGATGCTGATGCGGCTGTTGCCGCCATTAAGGCAGGTGCCAAAGAGTATATCCCGCTCCCGCCTGACCCTGAGCTAATCGCAGCGATCTTGGCGGCGGTTTCTCTTGAAACAACCGATTTCATTCATGCCGATCCAAAAACCAAAATGCTGATCGCGCTGGTTGAGCAAATAGCGCCCTCCGAAGCCACCGTGTTGATCACAGGCGAATCCGGTGTTGGCAAAGAGGTGTTTGCCAAACAGCTGCACCAAAAGTCCCGCCGTTCGCGCGGCCCGTTCATCTCGTTGAACTGTGCGGCCATTCCTGAGCACCTTTTGGAATCTGAGCTGTTTGGCCACGAGAAAGGCGCGTTTACCGGCGCGACTTCCCGCCGAATTGGTAAATTTGAAGAAGCCAATGGTGGCACCTTGTTGCTGGATGAAATCAGCGAAATGGATATACGGCTTCAGGCCAAACTACTGCGTGCCTTGCAAGAACGCGTCATTGACCGTGTTGGTGGCAGTCGGCCCGTGCCGGTAGATATTCGCATCCTGGCGACAAGCAACCGCAATTTGATGGAAGCCGTCGCTGAAAAGCGTTTTCGCGAGGATTTGTACTACCGCCTGAACGTGGTCAACCTTGCCATCCCGCCGCTTCGCGAACGTCCCGGCGATATCGTCGTGCTGGCGCACTTTTTTGCCAAAAAATATGCCGCATTAAACGGGTTGCCCGTGCCATCCCTGTCGAGGGATGCTGAAATCCAACTGGCAAGCGCACCGTGGCGCGGCAATATCCGTGAGCTGGAAAACACCATGCACCGGGCTGTTTTGCTATCGGGCAATGGTGCCATTACCGATGCAACTCTGTTCATGCCGATGCAAACCGGCGCACTGACACCGCCGACGGCCAGCCCCAGCGCCAAAGCGGCAGAAACAGCCGCCGCCGCAACACGCACCCTTGTTGGCCGCACTGTTGCCGATGTGGAGCAGGAGCTCATTCTCAATACGCTTGATCATTGTCTGGGTAACCGCACGCATGCCTCAAATATTCTGGGTATTTCAATCCGGACATTGCGCAACAAGCTCAATCAATACACCGATGATGGTGTGCCAATCGCTGCGCCAGGTTCTCAGCGCGCCTCCGCCATGCAAACGTCCTAGCGCCATAATATGACCGACGCCGCCAGCCCATCACCGCAAAACAGCAATATTGCTGGTTTTAACCTGTCCAGCTTAATTGCGCTGAGCAAACGCACCGATCTGATCTTTGCCCTGGGCATTATCGGGATCATTATGATCCTGATCATGCCGCTGCCATCCTTCGCACTGGATGTGTTGTTGGCTCTTTCTATCATTTTCTCTGTATTGGTGCTGATGACAGCGCTGTTTATCGAAGCGCCTTTGGAATTCTCTTCCTTTCCAACGGTGTTGTTGATTGCAACAATGTTCAGGCTTTCGCTCAATCTGGCCTCGACACGGCTTATCTTGTCCAAAGGCCATGAGGGCCCCGCCGCTGCGGGCCAAGTGATTGAAGCCTTTGGCAATTTCGTCATGCAGGGCAATTTTGTCATCGGTATTATCGTGTTTGGCATTTTGGTTATCGTGAACTTTGTGGTGATCACCAAGGGCTCTGGCCGAATTGCAGAGGTTGCGGCTCGGTTCAATCTGGATGCAATGCCCGGCAAGCAAATGGCCATCGATGCAGATTTATCAGCTGGATTGATCGAAGATTCCGAAGCCAAGCAACGGCGCAAGGATTTGGAAGATGAATCATCTTTCTTTGGTGCCATGGATGGTGCCTCAAAATTCGTGCGCGGCGATGCCATTGCAGGCCTGCTCATTACCTTCATCAATGTCATTGGCGGCATGATCATCGGCGTTGTCCAAATGGATATGTCAGCCGGCGATGCGGCCCGCTCTTACACTTTGTTGACGGTTGGCGATGGGCTGGTGAGCCAAATACCTGCACTGATCGTATCCATTGCGGCAGGTTTGCTGGTGTCAAAAGCTGGCGTTCGCGGCGCTGCGGATCAGGCGCTTGTGCGGCAATTATCCGGCTACCCTAAAGCTTTGGCTCTGTCGGCGTTTGTGATGGTCGCGATGGCGTTTCTTCCCGGTTTGCCTTTCATTCCCTTTATGTCACTGGGCGTTATCGCTGCCTATTTAGCTTTCAAGAGCACGAAAAAACTGGAGCAAGAGGCGGCCAGCGTTGTTGCAGAAAGCATGGCCGAAGCCGTTGAAGAAACGCCTAAAGATGAGACAATTTCTGATGCGCTGAAAATGGATGAGCTGCGCATTGAATTGGGCTTTGGCTTGATACCGCTCATCAATGGGCCTGCCGGGCAGGATCAGCTTTCTGAACAGATCAAGGCGCTACGCCGCCAAATGGCGCTGGAGCTGGGCTTTATTGTTCCCTCGGTGCGCATTCTGGACAACATTCAGCTGACCGGCGGCGACTACATTATCAAAATTCGAGAAATCGAAGCTGGCGGCGGTACACTTTATGCCGACCACTTCATGGTGATGGACCCGAGCGGCGGTGACATTCATATGCCCGGCCATAAAACAGTGGAACCAACATTTGGCATTCCGGCAACGTGGGTGGAGGCATCGCTGCATGATGATGCCGAGGCTATGGGCTTAACTGTGGTGGACCCCGCAACGGTGCTGATCACTCATCTGACGGAAGTTATCAAAAACAACATTGCCGAGCTGTTCAGTTACGCGCATGTGCAAAAACTGATCAATGATTTGCCAGACGACCATAAAAAGCTTGCTGAGGATATTATCCCCTCGCAGCTGACCATGAGTGGTTTGCAGCGTGTGCTTCAGGCTTTGCTGGCAGAGCGGGTTTCTATTCGAGATTTACCAGCTATCCTGGAAGGCCTTGCAGATGCTGGTGGTGCTACACGCAGCCCACAATGGCTTGCTGAGCAGGTTCGTGTGCGCCTTGGCAGGCAGCTATGCAATGCCAATAAGGCCGAGGGCGGTTACCTGCCCATTCTGCCGCTGTCGCCTAAATGGGAAAATGAATTTATTGAGGCCATCGTTGGCGAGGGTGAAGAGCGGCAATTAGCCATGGCCCCATCCAAGCTGCAGGAATTCGTTAAAAACCTGCAAGAGAGCATTGAAGTCGCTGCGCGCGCCGGTGACGTTCCGGTGTTGTTGACATCACCCGGCATCCGCCCGTTTGTGCGCCCGATCATTGAGCGTTTCCGCTCACAAACCGTTGTCATGTCGCAAGCGGAGATTCATCCGCAATGCAAATTGAAAACGGTTGGAACGGTCTAGAGACAGCGAATTTTAATTTTAGCCAAAGCGCCGCAGGAAGTTCAAAAGCCATTGCACACCAGGGCTTTTGGCGGCTCCAGCCAGATGCAGCACTGCGGCGCGTTTGCTCACCTCGGAAATGGTCGGATAAGGCGATATAAAGTTCGCAATGGCGCTGATCTTTAGCTTTTGAGAGATTGCAAGCGACCACATATTGATCAGCTCACCGGCATTGTGCCCGACAATGGAACAGCCAAGTATTTTGCCTTTTTTGGTAACAATAACTTTAACCAGTCCGCTGGTTTTACCCTCAGCCTGCGCCCGGTCATTTTCTGAAAACGGCCAGCGCAAGACATTTATGTCCTTATGGCGCTTACGGGCATCTTCTTCAGTAAGGCCGACATGGGCCAATTCTGGATCAGTGTAGGTTACCCATGGAATGTTCTGAGTTTGCTCTTTAACGCGCAGGCGGAACAGAATAGCGCGGATAACAAGCCCTGCGTGGTAGTTTGCCATGTGGGTAAATTGCAAGCTGCCGGCCACATCCCCAATGGCATAAACCCGCCGATTGGATGTGCGCATGGCTTTGCTGACCTTGATAGAGCGGTCGAACTTAATTCGCGCTTCCTTGAGGCCTAACCCATCAATATTTGGTTTTCGGCCCGCAGCGATCAACAAATGGCTGCCATGCACGGCATCATGGCCATCTTCTGTTTCAAGCACGACATTGATGCCTGCACCGCGTTTCTCAATCCGGGCAATTTTGACACCCYCACGAATGTCKACGCCTTCTTCGCTAAGGTTTTCAAGCACAATATTGGTGAGTTCCGGGTCATCTTTAGCCAARGCTTTGAAAGCTTCGAGCACCGTAACTTTAGCGCCAAGGCGGCGATGTGCCTGGGCCATTTCCATGCCGATTGGGCCACCACCAATAATGATCAGATGATCTGGTGCGATGGTTTGGTCAAAAATGGTTTCATTGGTCATGAATGAAACACCCTCGAGGCCGGGAATAGGCGGAACGCCAGCAGAAGAACCGGTGGCGATGACAAACCGCCTTGCGCGGATTTTAGTGCCGTTAACCTCAACAGTTCTGGTATTTATAAACTTGCCGCTACCCTCAATAACGTGAACACCCATGCTGGTGAAACGCTCCACACTGTCATTGGGCGCAATGGCACCAATAACCGAGTGGACATATTCATTCACYTTCTGGAARTCGACAACSGGGTCAGACACAGCAATACCAAAGGTCTTGGCATGCCGGATTGCTTCGGCCTGCTTGGCCGAGGCTAGCAGYGCCTTTGAGGGCACACAGCCGGTGTTCAAACAATCGCCGCCCATYTTGCCTTTTTCTATCAAGACAACCGAGACACCAAACGCAGCAGCAATGGCCGCAACAGACAAGCCGCCAGAACCAGCGCCAATTACACAGATATCCGGTGTTAGTGTTTCGCTCATGACAGATGCATTTCTTTTCTTGAGGTGAAGAGGGTTGGGGTGAAGAGGGGCGGTAAAAGTTAGAGTTTAGCTTCTTCGAAAGCGTTTCAGCAATACGGGTATGACCGCGACAAGACCTAGCGCCGCAAAACCAGCCAATATTTCAGGTGTGATAAAGTTGCTCACACTAATATCGATGGTGCAATTCGCATTTGTTGCGCAGTCTGGATTAGCTGCACGTTGCGCCTCAATAATACTGTTCAGACCATTCCCGGTTAGGGCAAAGGCAAACGTGCCGGGAATAATCCCCAGGAAAGTTGTGATGATATAGGTCCGCAATTTTACGCCCAGAATCGCCGGGGCAAGATTACACAGCCAAAATGGAAACAGCGGCACAAGRCGGATAAACAGCAAATAATTGAAAGCGTCTTTCTCAAACCCTTCCGCAAATTTACCCACCAGCGGGCCKGCTTTTTTTCGCARGGTTGCRCCAAAAGCMGATTGCGCAGCGATAAACAGTAATGTYGCGCCRATTGTCGCTGAAAGCACRATGACRATGCCGCCCACAAACCAGCCAAACARAAAACCGCCGGTSAGKGTTAGAATCACAGCACCTGGCAAAGATAATGTTACAGCCAATATATAAAGCGCAGAGAAGGCCATGAGTGTGAGCGCAAAGTTGTTCTCAACAAAATCGCCAAGCATCTCGCGGTTTTCAACAAGTGCGTTGATAGACAGCAGTTTGTGCCAGCCCTGTGAAATGCCGAAAGCCATAAATATGGCGATAGCAATTAGCGGGAGCCAGCGTTTGAATGAGGATTTTTTAGCGGGCGTATCTGAMGTCAACGCATCTGCGTTTGAAGTCAGAGCGTTGGTATTTGAGGAAGAATCCTCACTTGGATCGCCATCGTCATGTTTATCGCTAGAATTGACAGTCATGATACACGCCCTTTACTGCTGAGGAATTATCGCAAGGATTGCACATTTGGTATAGCCCACAGTTATTCTTGTCCCTAGATAGCCACTGGGACGAAAAACAAAAGCCAAAACAGTGTGGTTTCACTCAGATGTGACAGCTTGATTGCTATCCTTTCACCTCGCTGTGATCGCTCTGACCAACAAAGCGTCATTTTTTAACGATCTTGATGAAATTACCCGCCCCGACATCATTGACTTTTCTTACCGTTGGCGACTATAAGCCCGCTGACTTGCTGGATTATGTTGGAAGTTTTACAGATTTCCCTACCAGCGACCCCAATTTCCGTCGATAGACGAATAACAGAATAAACAGAGGGGCCGCCTTTATGGCGGCATTTTACGATGAAGCGTACTTTTCAGCCCAGCCGCCTTGTTCGCAAACGCCGTCACGGTTTCCGTGCACGCATGGCAACCAAGGGTGGCCGCCGGGTCATTACTTCTCGTCGTGCCAAAGGGCGTAAGCGCCTTTCAGCGTAAGTACTGTTGTGAGCCAATTGTGGCTCTTTCAGTATCTGCCGGATATTGAGCAATGGACCGGCTGAAAATAAGACCAGATTTTCTTCGCGTTGCGCGTGGGCACAAACAAGTGCGCCGCGCGCTTGTCGTTCAAGCCAGAAGCCGTGTGGGTGATTCTGTTATTTCAGATGTCTCCAAGGTTTCAGGTGCCCCCAAGGCTCTTGGCGCCCCCAAGGTCTCAGATGCCCCGAGGGTTGGTTTTACGGTTACGAAGAAGGTTGGCAATGCCGTGGTTAGAAACCGGGTTCGGCGACGTTTGAAAGAAGCTGTGCGCTTGTTGCAAAAATCCTGTGTTTCGCAGGGGACACCATCTTTGTTTTTAGCAAATACTGATTATGTAGTGGTGGGGCGGTTAGCCGCTCTGACACGCACATTTACTGACATTCAAGCGGATTTGGAGAGTGCATTGTCTAAAATTGCCGACCAAATTCATGCCTCAGCAAAGAATTCCGGTAAAAAAGCTCAGATTCCAATCGCTCAACCCTCGCATTCTCATTCAAATGCCCTTAAAGAGCAGGGCAATACGTCCAAGAATAATGTGTAACTGACGGATCCCCCATGCAGGATAATAAAAATCTCATCGTAGCAGTAGCCCTTTCGGTACTTGTATTGATTGGTTGGCAGTTTTTGGTTTGGGGCCCGCAGGTCGAAAAGGAAAGGCTGGCTGCTGAACAGCGCCAAGCCGAACTTGTTGAAAGCGGCGGCGGCTCACAAGGTTCTTCGGCAACGCCGCGGGCACCAGCATCATCAGACTCGGCAGTACCGCGCCCTGGCGGAGATCCAGTGGAGCTAGCAGAATTATCGCCTGAAGCTTCTGGCACCCGCGCCGATATCATCGCTTCCGGCGCGCGCATCCCCATCGATACACCTTCCATATTGGGTTCCATCAACTTGCTTGGTGGCCGGGTAGATGATGTATCCTTGAAGAATTACCGTGAAGAGACCGATCTCGACAGTCCAATCATCGAGCTGTTCTCTCCATCTGGCAGTCCAAATCCGTATTACGCTGATTTTGGTTGGGTTGGCGATAGTGGCTCAACCCTGTCGCTTCCTAAAGGCGATACGCTTTGGCAGACAATTAAGGGCGTCCATTTAACCGTTGATACGCCGCTCACAACCAGATGGGATAATGGCGAGGGCCTAAAATTCCTGCGCACATTCACGATTGATGAGAGCTATCTGATTACGGTTACAGACCGTGTAGAGAACAACACCGGCGCTGAGATTTCTCTGTTTCCCTATGCCTTGGTTGCGCGTCATGACATTCCTGAAATTGCCAATTTCTTCATTCTGCATGAAGGCATGATTGGTTATGTCGGCGAAGAAGGCCTGCAAGAAGTTGATTATGATGATCTGCAGGAAGAGGGCTCAGTTGCGTTCGAAGCGCAGACCACCGGCTGGCTTGGCATAACCGATAAGTATTGGGCCGCAGCCGTGGTGCCGATGCAGGGCCAGAGCTATACCTCTCGCTTCCTGCACCGTGAGCGCAATGGCCGTGATATTTTCCAGGCAGATTTCCTGGGTGAGATCATGTCCGTCGCATCCGGCGCAACTGGCGAATATGTTACCCGGCTGTTTGCTGGCGCAAAAGAAGTTAATGTCATCAACTCATATCGCGAAGATGTCGGTATTGAGCGCTTTGATCTGGTGATTGACTGGGGTTATTTCTACTTCATCACCAAGCCTTTGTTTGCGATGATTGATTGGATGTACAAATTCCTCGGCAATTTCGGCCTTGCGATCCTGGCATCTACCGTTGTCATCAAATTGCTATTCTTCCCGCTGGCAAATAAATCCTATTCATCCATGGCCAATATGAAAAAGGTCCAGCCGCAAGTGGCTGAACTGCGTGAGCGTTATGGTGATGATCGTGCGCGTCAGCAAAAAGAAATGATGGAGCTGTACAAGAAAGAGAAGATCAACCCACTGGCTGGTTGTCTCCCGATTGTTCTGCAAATCCCCGTCTTCTTTGCGCTGTATAAGGTGCTGTTCGTCACCATCGAGATGCGCCATGCGCCGTTCTTTGGCTGGATCAAGGATTTGGCATCGCCCGATCCCACATCCGTGTTCAATCTGTTTGGTCTCATTCCGTTTGACCCGCCAACATTCTTGATGGTTGGCGTTTGGCCGCTGATCATGGGTGTCACCATGTTTGTTCAGATGCGGCTTAATCCAACACCGCCAGATAAAACACAGGCGATGATCTTCACCTGGATGCCCATCATGTTCACCTTCATGCTGGCCTCATTCCCGGCTGGTCTGGTGATCTATTGGGCRTGGAACAACTCCCTGTCTATTCTGCAGCAAGTTGTCATCATGCGCCGCCAGGATGTYCCTGTGGAAATCTGGAAGAACACCAAGGAAGCTTTTGGCTTTGGCAAAAAACCCGAAGACAAATAATCTGTCTTGGACAGGTTTGATCATTGATTGAATAAGGAGGGCACTGGCAGTGCGCAAATAGGTTCCAAACTCAAGTCGCAAAGCATTGACGCCAGCGGCTTGCCTAGGATCAACTATTGACCAGCGAGACTGCCATGCCTGAACAAATCACCAGCCAATCCCTTTCATCTTCCTCAAAGCTAAATAGGGGACACAACCCCGAGCAAGCCTTTTGCACCAGTGGCCCATTAGAGGGYCATAAGGGGCTTTGTTTTCTCAAGCCCGTTATTGATCATCCGATGATCGATATTGGCGAATACACTTATTATGATGACCCAAACGGGCCGGAGCATTTTGTCGATAAATGCGTGCGCTATCATTATGATTTCGCAGGAGATAGGCTGGTCATTGGTCGTTTCTGCGCTATCGCTACTGGCGTGCAATTTATTATGAATGGTGCCAATCATTTACTGGATGGGTTTTCCACTTACCCATTTGCTGCTTTTCACGAGGATTGGGCGATGCCTGATTTGAAATGGCCAGACCACGGGCGCGGAGATACTGTAATTGGCCATGATGTGTGGATTGGCCGTGAAGCGACGATTATGCCTGGTGTGACGATTGGCAATGGTGCCATCATCGGCACAAAGGCGCTGGTGACCAAAGATGTTGCGCCCTACACGATCGTTGGCGGCAACCCAGCKCAGACTTTAAAAAGTCGCTTTGATGAAACCACAATTGCACGGCTTGAGGCCATTGCGTGGTGGCATTGGAGCGCAGAAAAATTAACCCGCCATCTTGACGCCATCCGTCAGCTGGATATGGATGTTTTAGAACAGGCAGCGAGCTTATGAACGAGATTGATTCTCAAGACGATGTAGAAAAAGTTGAAACTTGGCAGGATTTTCAGGAGCCGGGCCGATTAGCGTTTGCGCGTCCGTGGCGATTCGTCCTCGGCGTTGTGAAAACAGCGCAGCTTCCCGACAATGAAGGCCGTGAGATTGCTTTCGCCGGGCGCTCAAACGTTGGAAAATCCAGCCTTATCAACGCCCTAACAGGGCAAAAAGGCCTGGCAAGAACCTCCAATACGCCTGGTCGTACCCAGGAATTGAACTTTTTCACCAATGATGATGTCACAATCGTCGATATGCCGGGCTATGGCTATGCGCGGGCACCTAGAGAGCAGGTTCAAACCTGGACCAAGCTCATCCATTCTTATTTGCGTGGCCGTGTCATCTTGCGCCGTGCCTATGTTTTGATCGATAGCCGCCATGGTATTAAAGATACMGACACGCAAGTTCTTGATTTAATGGATAAAAGYGCKGTTTCGTATCAAATTGTCATGACCAAGATCGACAARCCCAAACCGGCGGAACTGGAAGCCAGTCTGGAAAAAACCCGCGCTGCAATTGCCAAGCGACCTGCRGCGCACCCGGAAATATTGCTGACATCATCTGAAAAAGGCATWGGGCTGGAGCGCCTTCGYGCTGAGATTATTCGGCTTTAAACCYGGCAAACCACYCCAAAACACTTAAATTTTCGTCATAAAGCACTTCTGCCTCTAGGCGTTCGCAATTGAATGCTTATAAAAATACAGTCGATAAGTGCAACATAGTCTTGTTGCTCTACCGTATTGTCGTGGAAGGATTAAGCGAATGAATGTGTTCAAGCATTTTGCATCTGCCAGYATGGCAGGTATCAATGTGGTGCGAAGATCGGCTTTAGCCGCSACYGCCATTCGCGCAGCTTTAGCRTTGGCTTGCACATTCACGGTCTTGTCGCCCTCCACTGGTGTGGCCGAAGACGATTGGCAAACGGCAACGGCATTGATTGGCGAGCCGAAATATCCCAATGGTTTTGACCACTTTGAATATGTTAATCCTGATGCACCCAAACAGGGCATGGTGCGCCTGTCTGCAAATGGCACATTCGATACCCTCAATATTGTTCCGCAACGCGGYAATWCYGGTGTCGGTATAAATTTGATTTACGATACGTTGATGACATCCTCAACYCATGAATTGTCAACAATGTATCCTCTTGTGGCAGAGGCTTTTARGCACCCAGACGATTATTCAAGTGTCACAYTTCGGCTCAATAAAGCGGCCAAATGGCACGATGGCATGCCAATCACCGCAGATGATGTGGTTTGGTCCTTCAACGCTATTGTTGAGCACAACCGGGTTTACCAAAATTATTATCGTCACGTAACATCCGCCGAAGCGCTTGATGCGCACACGGTTAAATTCACCTTTGATGAAAAGGGTAATAAGGARCTTCCGCRCATTGTTGGGCAARTTATGRTRTTGCCAAAGCATTGGTGGGAAGGGAATGACAGTGATGGCRATCCMCGTGATGTCTCYAAAGGCACACTTGAAACGCCTCTGGGGTCYGGCCCGTAYCGTATGTCCCGGGTCGTCSCTGCACGTACYATCGAATACGAACGGGTTRSCGATTATTGGGGTATAAATTTGCCGGTCAATATCGGSCACAATAATTTCGATAAGATTCGYTAYGAATATTACCGCGATGGAACGGTGGAGTTGGAGGCTTTTAAGTCCGATGACTTTGATTACCGTGTTGAGAACACTGCGCGTCTGTGGGCCACAGCCTATGATATTCCCGCCATTCGTGATGGCAGGATAATCAAGCAGGCATTTGACAATCGKGGCAGTGGTCTCATGGTCGGGTTCATTCCCAATATGAGATTGAAAAAATTTCAAGATGTGCGGGTACGGCGYGCCCTGAATCAGGCTTTTGATTTTGAGGAAATGAACAAAACRATTTTCTACGATCMGTATTTGCGCATCAACTCCTATTTTTACGGTGATAAAYTGGCTTCTGCTGGTTTRCCCACCGGCTTGGAACTGGAGATTCTGGAAACTGTGCGGGCCGATGTGCCGGAAAGCGTCTTTACACAAGAGTACGTCAATCCGGTGGCTGGAAGCTCTGGGGCCTATCGCAACAACCTGCGCGAGGCAGTGCGCTTGTTCCGCGAAGCCGGGTATGTTTTCAAAAAAGGTAAAATGGTCAACGGGGAAACCGGCGAGCCATTTACTATTGAGTTTCTGCTTAATGGCGGAAATTTTGAAAAAATTGCCCTGCGTTTGAAATCTAATTTCGCAAGAATTGGCGTGGATCTTTCCGTTCGGATTGTTGATAGCTCTCAGTGGGTGAACCGAGTTCGCAGCCGGGATTTCGATATGATCTATAATGGCTGGGGGCAATCCATGTCGCCAGGTAATGAGCAGTTGGAATATTTTGGATCAGAGGCAGCAGATCAAGAAAGTTCGCGCAACTGGAGCGGTGTTCAAAACCCAGCAGTGGATGTGTTGATCCAGCGCATCATTTTCGCGAAAGACCGAGAAGAACTGATTGCCGCAACCAAAGCCATGGACCGCGTGCTGCTGGCAAATAGTTACATCATTCCTGGTTGGACCTTGAGGCAAACCCGCACCGTGCGCTGGGACCGTTTCTCGCATTCAGACATTTTACCAACTTATGGCGAGCCGGATTTCCCCACCACTTGGTGGTATGACAATGAAAAGGCTGCGAAGGTTGAGGCGCTAAAATGAGCGGGCCAAAACGCCGCGGTGTTACCAGGCGCGAAACGTTGGGCTTCGTTGGCGGCGCTACCATCAGCCTTGCCGCAGGTCCGGTTTTGGCCAAAACGCTGCTAAAGGGCACAGGTCCTTTTGGCGCGCAAGCAGAACGACATGGGCTTTCCATATTTGGTGACTTGAAATACGGCCCGGATTTCACCCATTTTGATTACGTCAATCCCGATGCGCCCAAGGGTGGCAAATTGGCGCTACAGCCGGGCAGTTGGCTTCATAACCAAAACCCGCAAACATTTAATACCCTCAATGGCTACGTTACCAAAGGCGATGCGCCACCGCGCCTTGAACTGATTTTCGATACGCTGATGGCCTCCGCCTATGACGAGCCAGATGCCATTTATGGATTGCTGGCCAAGAGTGTGCAGGTATCTGAAGATGGCAACAGCTTTTTGTTTCACCTTCGCCCGGAAGCCCGGTTTCATGATGGCAGCCGCCTGACGGCTTATGATGCGGCTTTCTCAATCTCAATTTTGAAACAGGATGGCCATCCAGATTTTACGCAGAGCTACAAGAAAATCTCTAAAATTGAGGCTCTGTCAAATACTCATCTGTTGATCGAGTTGGATGGCACACAATCTCGTGCGTTGATTTTAGAAATGGCTGCAAACGCGCCAATTTTCTCGCAAAAATTTTATGAGACTCAGGATTTCTCAACTTCAAGCCTCACACCGCCGCTGGCATCTGGCCCCTATAAAATTGGCAGGTTCGAGCAAGGCCGCTATCTTGAGTATGAACGGGTCGAAGATTATTGGGCCAGGGATTTACCCATTGCCAAAGGCCACGCAAATTTCGACGTTATTCGGGTCGATTTTTTCCGCGAACGTCAAACCGGGTTTGAAGCTTTCAAAAAGGGCGAAGTTACGTTTCGCGAGGAATTTACCAGTAAAACCTGGGCCACAGAATACGAGTTTCCAGCCGTCACGGATGGCCGGGTCAAAAAAATGCTTTTCCCGTCGGAGAAACTGCCGAGCTTTCAGGGCAATTTCATCAATGCCAGAAGATCAAAATTTGCAGACGTAAGAACCCGTGAGGCCCTCGGCCTTTGCTTTGATTTTGAATGGGTCAATCAGAATTTGTTTTTTGGTGCCTATGCGAGACTGGGCTCTTTTGTCGAAGGGTCGGTTTATAAAGCCAATGGCGTTCCGCAAGGGCGCGAGTTGGCGCTGTTGGAACAGCACCGGGATCAGTTGCCTGCATCCATTTTTGGCGAAGTGTTTGTCCCGCCAGTATCTGACGGCAGCGGGCGTGATCGTAGCTTGCTCAAAAAAGCCACTGTTCTTTTGGCGCAGGCTGGTTGGAAGCGCCGCGATAGTAAGCTGTATAATGATGCCGGTGAGCAACTCACCATGGAAATTCTGGTTCGTGCCAGCATTTTTGAGCGTGTTTACGGCAAATATGTTGAATCGCTCAGGGCTGTTGGTATCGAGGCCAATATTCGCTTGGTCGATCCGGCGCAGTATCAGGCGCGCATCTCGGACTATGATTTTGATATGTCAGGGCATGCACTATCACTTAATGCGACGCCATTCAGCAGTGCAGATATCTTGTTCTCCTCCGGTTCCGCAAATACGCCGGGAACGCGCAATTGGGCTGGCATCAATGACCCGGTTGTAGATGCACTGATCGGCAATGTTGAAGCTGCAAAAACACGCGAGGAGCATCAGGCCGCCTGGCAGGCACTTGACCGGGTCGTGCGGGCTGGCCATTACTGGGTTCCAGGTTGGTATGCGGATAATCATCGCATTGCCATGTGGGACCAGTTCGGATGGCCAGAGAAAAAACCAGATTACTACTTTCCAGTCGAGACCACTTGGTGGTCAACATCAACCTGATGGCTCCATGAGCGCCTAAACCTTAAGACGGAACCTATGGCCGCCTATATTATAAAACGATTATTGCTGATGATCCCGACTTTGTTCGGTATAATGGCAATCACTTTTGCCATCATCCAGTTTGCGCCGGGTGGTCCGGTTGAGCAGGTTATTGCCAAGCTTTCCGGCAATGCCGTATCCGCAACTGATCGCATCACTGGTAGCGGGGGCGACTTTGGCTCCGTTCAGGAATCATCCTTGGAGCAGGGCGGTGTATCTGACCCGGTCAATTCGCGCTATCGCGGCGCGCAAGGGCTCGATCCGGAATTTATTCGCCAGCTAGAGCGCGAGTTTGGTTTCGACAAACCACCGTTAGAGCGCTTTTTCACGATGATCTGGAATTATATGAGGTTTGATTTCGGCGAGAGTTATTTTCGCGACATCAGCGTCATTGAGTTGATCAAGGAGAAGCTGCCGGTTTCTGTATCGCTAGGCCTGTGGATGACTTTGATATCCTATGGCATATCCATTCCGCTGGGCATTGCAAAAGCCGTGCGCGATGGTAGCCGGTTTGATGTGTGGACCTCAGGCGTTATCATTGTGGGCTATGCCCTGCCGGGGTTCTTGGTCGCCATTTTCCTGATTGTGTTTTTCGCTGGTGGTAGTTTTTATGATTTCTTCCCGCTTCGCGGGCTGACATCTGAGAATTTCGACCAGATGGGCGTGTTTGAGAAAATTGTTGATTATTTCTGGCACTTGGCCCTGCCACTGTTCTCGATGGCGCTTGCTGCCTTTGCGACCTCGGCTTTGTTGACAAAGAATTCCTTTTTGGATGAAATCCGCAAGCAATATGTGGTCACGGCGCGGGCCAAGGGCGTGTCCGAGCGGCAAGTGCTGTATGGCCACGTATTCCGCAATGCCATGCTGATCGTCATCGCCGGTTTTCCGAGTGCGTTTATCGGAGCGTTTTTTACCGGCTCACTGTTGATTGAAACAATCTTTTCACTGGATGGCCTTGGTCTGTTGAGCTTTGAATCAGTGCTCAACCGTGATTACGCGGTGGTATTTGCTAATTTGTATATCTTCTCGATATTGGGACTGGTGGTGGGGCTTGTCTCTGATCTGACCTACACTTGGATTGACCCACGTATCGATTTTGAATCGCGGGAGGTGTAGGTATGATGAACCCTTCACTACACACCACCCCGGACGTGGATACCGTTGATATCGCACCACAAAAGCGCAAAATATCACCGCTTAATCAGCGACGACTTCGCAACTTCCGAGCCAACCGCCGTGGCTTCTGGTCGTTGTGGATTTTTCTGGTTCTGTTTTTTGTCACTCTTTTTGCGGAGCTGATCGCCAATGATAAACCAATTCTAATTTCCTATAATGGCGAGATACTGTCGCCCTTATTGGTGGATTACCCGGAAGAGAAATTCGGTGGATTTTTGCCTGTCACCGATTATCGAGACCCTTTTGTGCGCGACGAGATTGAGGCAAATGGCTGGATTTTGTGGCCGCCCATTCGTTATTCCTATCGCACTGTGAACAATGAAATTCCAACGCCAGCTCCTGCTGCGCCTTCGTGGATGATGGACAAGGAAACCCGCTGTCAGCGTTTTCCTGGCGGCGCCGATGATCCCAATTGCTCCATTGGCAATTGGAATTGGCTGGGTACAGATGATCAGGCCCGTGATGTGCTGGCCCGCGCCATTTATGGCTTTCGCATTTCAGTGCTGTTCGGCTTGATTCTGACCCTATTCTCTTCGGTTGTCGGCATTGCAGCCGGTGCGGTTCAGGGGTATTTCGGCGGTTGGGTCGATCTTGTTTTCCAGCGCTTTATTGAAATTTGGACGTCGATCCCAACGCTTTATTTGCTGCTGATCATTGCCGCGATCATCACGCCAAGCTTCTGGATTTTGCTTGGCCTTTTGCTGTTGTTCTCATGGGTTGGTCTGGTTGCCGTGGTGCGCGCGGAATTCCTGCGAGCGCGAAACTTTGAGTATGTCAATGCGGCGCGCGCGCTTGGTGTTTCCAGCGCAACCATTATGCGGCGGCATTTGCTGCCCAACGCGATGGTTGCAACGCTTACCTTTATGCCGTTCATTTTGAACGGCTCCATCACAACGCTGACGTCACTTGATTTTCTCGGCTTTGGCCTGCCACCTGGCTCGCCATCGCTTGGGGAATTACTGGCGCAGGGCAAGAATAACCTGCAAGCTCCCTGGCTGGCAGTGACTGGATTTTTTGTGATCGCTATCATGCTGWSYCTGYTGGTKTTTRTYGGTGAAGCGGTGCGCGATGCATTTGATCCCAGAAAGACCTTTTCATGAGTAATRACCCTTTATTGAAGATCGAAAACCTTGAGGTCGATTTCACTGCYGACAAACGCGTAACKCATGCGGTGCGCGGTGTGTCACTGCACATTAACAACGGCGAAACTGTTGCTCTGGTGGGCGAGTCTGGGTCGGGCAAATCGGTCACTGCGCTGTCTATCCTAAAGCTGCTGCCTTATCCGCCAGCCTCTCATCCAGGTGGTTCTATCTGGTTTGAGGGAGTTGATTTACTCAACGCCTCGGAAACTCAATTACAGCGGGTGCGCGGCAATAATATCTCGATGATTTTTCAGGAGCCGATGACATCGCTCAATCCGCTGCATAGYGTGGAGCGGCAAATTGGTGAAACTCTGAAATTGCATCAGGGAATGTCGGACAGCAARGCYACCGCACGCGTGATAGARCTGCTCAAYCAGGTYGGYATTCGCGACCCBGAAACACGYTTGAACAGCTATCCSCATCAACTCTCTGGYGGSCARCGCCAGCGYGTGATGATTGCYATGGCCCTTGCCAATGAGCCAAAGCTYCTYATYGCGGATGAGCCAACMACTGCRCTTGATGTTACCGTGCAGGCCCAAATTCTGGAGCTGCTCGCKGATTTRCGCAAACGYACCGGCATGGGGCTTTTRTTCATCACCCATGATCTKGGCATYGTGCGCAAGATTGCCGACCGGGTTTGCGTGATGACCCAGGGCAAGATTGTTGAGCATGGCCCGACCGAGGAAATTTTTCAAAACCCTCAACACGAATATACCAAACATCTATTGGCAGCAGAACCCAAAGGCGATCCACCCAAAGCAGATTTAAGCGCAGAAGTGGTGATGAAAGGGGACGACATTAAAGTTTGGTTCCCGATCAAAAAGGGCTTTATGCGCAAGACGGTTGATCATTTCAAGGCGGTGGATGGTATTGATGTTACCGTGCGTGCTGGCCAAACTTTGGGCATTGTCGGTGAAAGCGGTTCAGGAAAAACCACTCTTGGGCTCGCCTTAATGCGGCTGATTTCATCCAAAGGAAATATCTTCCTTGGGGACATCCCCTTGCAGAATAAATCCAGCAAGGAGATGCGCCCCTTGCGCGGGGATATGCAGGTCGTTTTTCAGGACCCGTTTGGCTCTTTGAGCCCGCGCATGTCAATCGGCGAGATTATTGCTGAAGGGCTGGAAATTCACTTCAGTGAGCAAACTGATGCTGAACGCGAACAAAGTGTTATTGACGTAATGCAGGAAGTTGGGCTGGACCCAACATTGCGGCATCGCTATCCGCATGAATTTTCCGGCGGGCAACGCCAGCGCGTGGCTATTGCTCGTGCTCTGGTGCTAGAGCCAAAATTTTTGATGTTGGATGAGCCGACTTCTGCGCTGGATATGAGTGTGCAGGCACAGGTGGTAGATTTGCTGCGTTCGGTGCAAAAGCGCCGTAATCTGGCGTATTTGTTTATCAGCCACGATTTGCGCGTTGTTCGTGCGCTTGCCAATGAGGTGATTGTGATGCGCCTTGGCAAAGTGGTTGAGCAAGGAACTGCAACGCAGATTTTTGACGACCCRCAGCACGAATATACCAAAGCATTGATGGCTGCTGCCTTTGACATCACGGTTGTGGATRCTGGYGGGCTCATTTCTGAATAGGATCAAGTNATGAGTGTTTTAGTGCTTGTCGATGGYTGGGARCCAGCYCCRTGGSTCAWRGCTCTTCAARYYGCKATGCCGCATGAAGAGGTGGTTTGCTATCCTGAKGTGCCAGACCCMGRTGCGGTGGAATATGCCATGATTTGGTCTCCGCAGCGCGGTGTGTTGGACCRRTTTCCAAATCTAAAAGCATTGTTTTCATTRGGTGCTGGRGTGGAYCATCTRYTGGGTGATACRTCAYTGCCCRATGTGCCWRTTGCYCGCATTGTYGAYGARGATTTRACCGCCCGCATGAGTGARTGGGTTGYSGGGCAGGTRTTGCTGCATCAYCGCCAACAYCTSGCTTATGCGSAGATGCAATCCAARGCTATRTGGCGTGAATTGCGTCAGCCSGCAGCTCRTGAAGTCTGTGTTGGGATTATGGGTTTGGGAGAGCTTGGGCGTGATGCGGCTGGGGTGTTGAATCGGGTTGGCTTCAACCTGCGAGGTTGGAGCCGCACGCAGAAAACCATTGATCAGGTCGAAACATTTCATGGCGATGATGACTTGCAACCTTTTCTGGCGGGCACTGATTTTTTGATCTGCTTACTGCCACTGACGAGCGAAACCGAAGGCCTTGTCACCTATGATTTGTTGCGACAATTGCGAAAAAATGGTGTTTTGGGCGGACCGGTATTTCTCAATGCAGGGCGCGGCAAAATTCAGGTTGAAGATGATCTTGTTCGGGCTTTGAGTGATGGCACTCTCATGGCCGCCAGTTTGGATGTGTTTACAACAGAGCCATTGCCGAAAGACAGCCCATTTTGGGCGCTTAACAATGTCATCATCACGCCGCATGCTGCGGCCTCAAGCAATCCAGCAGCCCTTTCCCGCTTGATTGCCAAGCAGATAGCAGCCCATCGCGCTGGTAAGAACCTGGCCCATTTAGTGGATATGACACGCGGTTACTGAGTTGGGCGTTAGTGGAAATTGCGCCCTTTCGGTAAGGCCTGCCTTGTCTTGTTTGACAGGTCTCTGAAGTCTTCTTGTAGTTCAGGGCTTTTCTGCAACAAATGATCGATTTGTTGGGTGGTTTTGGGGGGCGTTATATCCGCAATTGGTCGATGCGCTTCGTCCGCATTCGCCAGCACATTCATTGCATAGACTTGCTCGGAAACCTTGGCTAAGAGCGGTGTTAAGTCAATCATGTGATGGGCGATGAGGTGGGTTACATTGTCGGCGGATTGAATTTTACCGCGGACGCCTATAAAGCGTGAACCCATGACGACGGCGCGGTATTTCTCAAACGTTTTTGGCCAGACAATAATGTTGGCAATACCGGTCTCATCTTCCAGTGTTTCAAACACCACGCCCTTGGCGGTGCCCGGTCTTTGGCGGATCAGGACCAGTCCGGCAACACCGATATAACTGCCGGATCGGGCGGTGTGTAAAGCGCTGGTTGGTTTAAAACTCTGCCGCGCTAAATCTTCGCGAACAAAGGAAACTGGGTGGGCTTTGAGCGATAAAGACAAAAAGCGGTAGTCATGCATGACATGCTCGCCAAGTTGCATTTCAGGTAGGAAAACCGCGGGTTCTTGCTGTAAATCGCCTTTCTCATCGACTCCCTTGAGGGCAAAGAGTGGCAGGCGTTCCGTGCTGCTGAGTGGGTCCAGCGCCTTGACCTGCCACAGGGCAGAGCGGCGCGGCAGGCCCATGGAGCGCATGCAATCTGCTTCGGCAAGGCGCTCAATTGTGGCGCGTGGCAGGCCGGAGCGAACCCATAAATCATGCACACTGGTATAGCCTGATCCGCGATGGGCAATAAGCTGTTCGGCCTCCTTTTCGCCAAAACCTTTGACCTGGCGCAGGCCCAGCCGGACGGCATATTTGTGTTTCATGTAGGGGTTCATCTCAGCGTGGTGAAGTGCCACCTGTTGAGGGGCCGCATCGCCCTCCAGCGTCGAATCCCACTGCGACAGATTGATATCAACTTCGCGCATTTCGACGCCATGCTCGCGCGCATCGCGCACCAATTGAGCCGGCGCATAAAACCCCATGGGCTGGGAGTTTAAAATCGCAACGCAAAAGACATCAGGATAATAGCATTTGAGCCAGCACGACACATAGACCATCAGCGCAAAACTGGCGGCGTGGCTTTCAGGAAAACCATAATCGCCAAAACCCTCAATCTGGCGAAAACAATGTTCGGCAAATTCCTTCTCATAACCATTGCCCACCATGCCATCGACCATTTTGCGTCGGAAATTGCCAATGGTGCCAACCCGGCGAAAGGTGGCCATGGCGCGGCGCAGTTTATCGGCCTCTGCCGGGGTAAATCCGGCCGCGACAATGGCAATGCCCATCGCCTGTTCCTGAAATAGCGGCACGCCAAGCGTTCTCTCCAACACTTGGCGGAGTTCTTCCTTGGGATAAATGACGGTTTCTTTTTTCTGCCGTCGCCGCAAATAGGGGTGCACCATATCGCCCTGAATTGGGCCGGGGCGCACAATGGCGACTTCGATCACCAGATCATAATAGCATTTTGGTCTGAGGCGCGGCAGCATCGACATTTGCGCCCGGCTTTCAATTTGAAACACGCCCACCGTATCGGCCCGGCAAATCATATCAAAAACCGGTTTGTTATCCGCAGGCAGGCTCGCCATGGTTTGGCGCACGCCATAATGGCTTTCCAGCAACCCAAAAGCTTTGCGAATACAGCTCAGCATGCCCAGCGCCAGCACATCAATTTTGAGCATGCCCAGGCTTTCCAGATCGTCCTTATCCCACTCGACAATGGTGCGGTCATCCATCGCCGCATTTTCAATTGGGATCAGAGAAGATAACCGGTCACGGGTGATAACAAAGCCGCCAACATGTTGCGATAAATGGCGCGGAAAACCGATGATTTGAGTGGCCAGATCCATCATTTGCATCAAATGCTTGTCGCGCGGATCAAACCCGGCACGGCGCGCATCTTTCTCGCTGACCTGCTTGGAACCGCTGCCCCATTTGGTGCCAGATATGGCGCTGATGACATCATCGGACAGGCCAAACACTTTGCCGACCTCGCGTATTGCCGAGCGCGAGCGATAGGTGATGACGGTGGCGGCCAGACCGGCATGAGAGCGGCCATATTTGGCGTAAATATACTGGATCACGACCTCGCGCCGTTCATGCTCAAAATCGACATCAATGTCGGGCGGTTCCTCGCGTTCCTCGGAGATAAAGCGCTCAAACAGCAGCTCAACACGCGAGGGGTCAACCTCGGTAATGCCAAGGCAGTAACACACGGCGGAATTGGCAGCAGAGCCGCGCCCCTGGCACAAAATACCCTGCGAGCGGGCAAAGCGCACAATGTCATAAACGGTTAGAAAATACGACGCATAATTCAGCTTGCGAATAAGGCCCGTCTCATGGCGGATGGCTTTTTGCACCTTCTCCGGCACGCCATCTGGAAAGCGCTTTTTTGCGCCACGTCTTGTCAGCTGTTCCAGTGCCATTTGCGAAGGGATACGCTGCGGTCCAAGCTCTTCAAAAACCGGGTCTTCGGGGTATTGATAGCGCAGCTCATCTAATGAAAAATGCAGGCGCTCAAACACAGATATGGTGGCTGCCACTGCTGCCTCGTGATGTTTAAACAGTCGCGCCATTTCTGTGCCGCTTTTAAGGTGCCGCTCGGCATTCGGTTCCAGCAAGTGCCCGGCATTGGCCAGCGTTACACCATGGCGAATACAGCTCAACACATCTTGCAAGGGCCGCCGCTGCGGCACATGATACAGCACATTGCCCAGTGCCAGCAGCGCCACTTTGTGTTGCGCGCCAAGCGCTGCCAGCCGCTGCAAGCGCCTTATATCATGCGGGCCATAAGAGCGGGTTATGCCCAAATAAACATCACGGTCAAAGCGTGTTTTAAGCGGGGCGAGACAATCCAGCAATTTATCCTCAAACCGGGCCGGAGGCAGCACGGCCATGACAAATTCAGAGCCCCATTCCAGCAAATCGGCTAATTGCAGATAACACTTTCCCTTGGGCGCACGCCGCTTGCCGCAGCTTAGCAACTCGCACAGATTGCCCCAGCCCTGCCGGTTTTTAGGCCAGACCAGAATATGCGGTGTGCCATCGGTAAACAGCAAGCGGCACCCCGGTGCAAAGGGCAGTTTTGCCTCCTTGGCGGCCATATGCGCGCGCACTACGCCGGCTACCGAATTGCGATCGGCAATCGCCAGACCGTCCAGTTTTAATGCGGCTGCCTGGTTCACCATTTCCTCGGCATGGGAAGCGCCGCGCAAAAACGAGAAATTGCTGGCCGCGCCTAACTCCACATAGGATTTGTGGTTATCAGCCTGGTTCACGGAAACATGCCATGCATATACCAGCGTGGATGGTTGGTTTCGCGCTCATACAGCCCCAGCCGATAAATCCAGAAACGCCGCCCGGTACTGTCCTCGACCTTGTAATAATCCCGGCTCATGGCATTGCGACCATCGCGCCACCACTCGCACGAAATGCGCTCGGGGCCTTCACTGGCCATAATTTCATAGGTCACTTTGCGCCAGCGAAAGCGCAGCGGCGGGCCTTCCGGAATTTCCGCCATAACATCCACCACTTCGGGGCGGTTCAACAGCATGATCGGCCGGGTTAGCTGCTCATCATGAGTTTGTAGCTCTTCTGGTTCTGCCAATGCCAAGGAACCGTGACTGCGTGGGCTGGAGTTTACTTTTCTATGCGGGGTATGAATGGCAGGTAGCAGCCCAAAACTGCGTTCTGGAATATGCGTCTCGCTCATGACAAAACGCTGCACCCGGTCTGTGCCCAGCCGCGCGCCAAGGCGATCGATCAGCGCAATCAAACCATCTTCGCAATGGGTTTGAGAGATCAGATCGCTTTGGCGTTGCTGCATCGGGTCGGTGGCCGATATTTCGAGGCGAATCAGGTCAAACCCAAACCCGGCTTCCAGCGGATTGTGCAACCCGGCCAACCGCTCGCGGAACAGGCGTTCAATATGCACCGGGTCGCGCTCGGGGTTGGCGGTAATGACGTTGAGACTGTTGCGCTCTCCATCAACCCGAAATAGTTTTAGCTCCAGCATACGCGCACCAAGGCCGCGCGCTTCCAATCCGGGCTTTAGGTTTTTAGCCAGTGATAAAACGGTGCGGCTGATATCCTCTTCCAGCGCAATCGGTTCGGCAAATTGCCGCTCAGCCACCAGTTCGGCCACCGGCATGCGCGGAGAAATGGCCTCGTCCTCATAACCAAAAGCCTGATCCAATCGGCGCAGCAACATCGGCCCATAGCGTGCAGCCAGCGGCGCGCGGGGCAAATCGGCAATGCAGCCAATGCTAAGCAGACCCATGCGTTTCAAACTATCAATCTGGCCCTTATCAATGCGCAGGGCATGCAGCGGCAGGCGCGATAATTGCTGCTTTTCATCGCCCGGTGCAATAATGCGGCTTTTTAGAATATGCCCGAAGCGGGCCACGGCCCACGCCGCACCGGGGGTGGCGGCAATAGCGGTTGAAGCATCAAAACCTTGCATGGCAAGGCGGTGCATAATGTCGGATCGTATCTCCTCTTCCCCGCCGATCAAATGGGCGCAGCCAGTAATATCCAGCATCAGGCCGCAAGGGTGTTTGGTCCTATCCAGCGACAGCAGTGGCGTATAGCGCTCGCACCATTCGGCCAGCGCCACCAAAATTTTCTCATCAGCTGCCGGGTCGGCATCGTAATGCTCCAATTGCGGATAAATGGCCCTTGCATCGCTTAAGGTTTGGCCCTCGTTCAGGCCAATTTGCCGGGCGGCACAGTTGAGCGCGGTAAGGCGAACGGCATTTTTGAGCGTGTCGGTTATGACCAACCCGCATCAACATTAACGCCGCAGCGAGCTGCACCTTAGTGCCAATGCCGTCAGAGAAACCT
>NVXB01000054.1 GCA_002746425.1 Hyphomicrobiales bacterium
CACGGCGGCCTTTTAGAGCGATAAAGGGGATTTCTAGCTCATTGGCGATGAGGGCTGCTTTGGATTCTATTGCGCCCACAAAGCCCACCGGAAAACCTAATATGAGCGCGGGTTTGTCTGCGCCCTCTGCCACCAGTTCCAGCGCGTGGAACAGCGCGGTTGGCGCGTTGCCGATGGCGAGGACAGCACCGCCAAATTGCTCGGCCAGCACTTCTATCGCGGCGGCGGAGCAGGTGGTGCCATCGCGCGCCGCGATGATGTTGGTTTGGGTATCGTCCAGGGCGCAAAGCACTTCGTTATTCATCGGCAAAAAGCGTTTGGTAATGCCAGCAGCGACCATTTGCACATCGCATAAAATGGGTGCGCGTTGTTTTAGCGCCGCCGCGCCGATTTTGGCAGCATCAGGAGAAAACACCACATCATCAATCACATCAATCATGCCGCCCGTATGGATAAGGCGGCGGGCAAGCGCATGCATGGAGGCTGGTAGCGCAGAAAAATCCACCTCCTCATCGATGGCCGCAAAGGAGCGGCGATAAATCTCGGCCGGGTCTTTGATGTAATCGAATTGTGCCATGGCTCAGTCTTCAAGCAGGGTTTTGGGGCCCATGGGATGGTCCGCATGGGGGTATGGGTGATGGTGGTGGCCATCATCGTGGGAGTGGTCGTGTGTGTGATCATGAGCGTGATGATCATGGGCCATACCGGCGCGGATTTCCTTTTCGCATTTGCCGGTGCATTCGCCGCTGTCATCGCAAAGCGTACAGGGCTCGTTTTTGCCCTCCACATGGTGGTGATGGCTTTCTTGTGGCAGGCCGACCTGATCTTCAAAACCCAGAATTTGCGTGCGGTATTTGCACATCTGACAGTTCATCAGATTCTCGCCTGAGATAATCTCGCGCACGCGATCGGCAAAGGTTTCAATCACCAAATCATGGTCGTTGAGGAAGGGCGCGTTGATGAACTCGGTCTCAAGGTGCTTTGCGGCCACCACATCGGCGGAATCATAAATGCGCCGCACCAAAACGCCGGTAAACAGAAAATACGGGAAGACGATGACGCGCTTAAAACCCATTTTGGAAATGTTATCCAGCGCCGGTTCTACCAGCGGGAATGTGACGCCGGAATAGGCCACCTCGCCCCAGCCAAAGCCAAAGCCTTCCCATAGCAGGCGCATGACCTTGGCGATGTTGGCGTTGGCATCGGGGTCCGACGCGCCGCGCCCGACAACCACCAAAACCGTGTCGTGATTGGCGGTTTCTTGATCGGAGCTGTCGATGGCTTCCTGAATGCGAATAGCGGCGGCTTTGAGCATTTTGGGGTCGATGCCCAACTCGCGGCCATATTCTATCCGCACACCGGGGTTTTGCGCCTGGTAGGTGTTGAGCACAGAGGGGATATCGTTCTTGGCGTGGCCACCGGCAAACAACATGCCGGGCACGGCCAGAATGCGGTTGCAGCCGGCATCGCGCAATTTATCCAGGCCATCGCCAAAGATGGGATTGGCGAATTCCAGGTAGCCATATTCCACTGGCCAATCGGGAAAATGCGGGCGCAGGCGCTCTGCCAGAACCGAAAACTGGCCCACAGCATTGCGGTTGCGGCTGCCATGCCCGCATACCATCACGCCAATTTTTTCTGAAGTTTCTTTGGTCATAATTTTCCCGTCTTTGCCATGCGCAACGAGCAGAAAAAGATGCCGCGCGCCAAAAGGCTGCGAGAATCATCTGACTGAAATGGTCGGTTTTGGTCCCAGAGCTTGGTCAACCTCACCAACGATCGCTTTCAGTCCCTGCCGGGACGCATTTCGTAGACAGGTTTGGTACAGAGCGCCCGCAGGCACGTCAATAGGGTTAAGCCAAGCTATCGAAAAGTGTTGTGGGTATGACCAGCTAAAAGCGGCGGATTACCCAACCATTTGGGGTCGTTTTCGCAGGAGAAATCTTGCGCGTTGGCATCAGCGAAATCGCGGGCCATTTGTAGCACCGCCTCTTCATCATCGTCGCTAATATTGGCAGCGATATCGACCAGTGCGATATGGCAGACCTCATCACCGTCGATTTTGGTAACGACGAATGTGCCGGTATCCAGCTCATCCCCGCCATTAAAAAACCGCCAACGCTGAATGGCAGCGCTGGGCTCGCCATTGGCAAAACGCCATTCAATGCTCAGATCGGGATGATGCGCGAGGTTAAAACCCTGCGATAGCACGATGCCGGTCGGCTCATTGGGGTGGAAAGCGACGGTCCAGCGGCTATCGCCGATTGAAAACCAAACATCCACGCCAGAAATGCCGGGGCAGCGATAATCGACAAAGTGGTCGGTTTGCTCGATTATTTTGCAGTCTATGCCGGGATCATAATTAGTGATAATCGCATCTTCAGCGGCGGCAAAACCAAGCGATAAAACCAGACAGGCAGCAGCGGCAAGTTGCCTAGAATACATCGGGCCTAAAAGACGTTGGGGTAAATATAGTAGACGATGATTTTTTGCAGCAGAAAAATGCCAAAAATCACCGCGATGGGCGATAAATCAATACTGCCAAAGGAAGGCAATATCCGGCGCACGCGGCCCAAAACGGGTTCGGTCAATTGATGCAGCGTGTTGCCAATTTGCGAGACAAACTGGTTGCTGGAATTGATGATGTTAAACGCAAACAGCCAGGAAAACACGGCGGATGCGATGAGAATCCAAACGTAAAACTGCAAAATAAGCAAAATGACTTCAAGAATGGCACGCATGGATCGCTCTTTTCGTAAACT
This sequence comes from Hyphomicrobiales bacterium, assembly GCA_002746425.1. Classification (GTDB taxonomy): domain Bacteria; phylum Pseudomonadota; class Alphaproteobacteria; order Rhizobiales. Next base: position 2,763 of record NVXB01000054.1, read on the forward strand.
GACTTTTCCCTGATGTAACGATGCAGGCCCACTCTCGCAAGGGCTAACCACGTTTAATGGTTTACAAGCGGAGATTTGATACTTATATATTTTGATATATTTATACCATGATATAATGATGATGGAATCGATGAAAACAATAGAACGGGTACAAACCGGCATTCGGCTGGAAAAGCGCATGCTCAAAGTCCTAAAAGGGCTGGCCGAGCATCTAGACATGTCTTTGGCTGATTTGGTGGAGGGCATTACCCTGCATGCGCTTGAGAACAAGCCAGCTTTTTCGGAACATACGCTGGGCAAAATCGCGCAGCTCAAGCAGGTCTATGATTTTGATCTAAGCGCTGAAGACAGCCACAAGCTGAAAGAAGAACCATGAGCGCACCCTACGCCGCCATGACCGTAGCATTGCAGGACAATACGCTGGCACCAGAGGGTTTTGGCCATTTGCAGCATCTGGGCGTGGCGCATCACTTGCTCAAAACCTGTGATTTTCTCGATGCATTGGTGATTTACTCCAAGGGCATTCAAAATCTTGCTGCGCGCGCTGGCGTTTCAGACAAGTTCAACCTGACCGTAACCCTGGCATTTTTAAGCATCATGGCAGAGCGGATCAACGCCGCACCAGATCAGGCATTTGAGCCGTTTCTGGAAGACAATCCAGATTTGATGTCGCGTGATTTATTGGAGAAATTTTATACACAAGACCGCAGCGGTACTGCGCTGGCCCGCAAAGTATTTCTCATGCCGTAATTTCATGTGAGGTCTCTCACCATTACATTCCGCCGGGTGCCCGCCTTTTTTATGAACTCAAAATCAGCTTTCTCAAAAACTGGCTGAAAACCCATAAATCGATAGCTTGGGGAATCCTTGGCCACCGGATAGCCTTCTATAAATTTTGCCCCGTGGTCCCTTGCGAACTTTATGGCTTCCTTGAGGAAAACACTGCTTAGGCCTTGCCGCCTAAAATCACGTTTGATGAAAAAACAGACGATTGACCAGACCTGCTCTTTGGTTTCGTCACCGCCCAAGGGCCTGTAGGTTTCTCGTGGCGCGAGAGCACACCAGCCAATGGGTTCATCCTTGAAATAGGCAAGCAGGCCAACAGGAATATTCTTTTCTACCCGCGCCTTGATGGAAGCTTTCTTTTCCGATTTTTCTGCCTTTTGATTTTTCTTCTCAACATCTATCCATGCCGTGCACCAACAATTATGCGGGGAGCCTTTGCTTTCCATCAGCGTTTCAAAGTCTGACCAGCTTGCTGTGTCTATTGGGTGAAAATCAAAAGTCATAAAGGGTGTCTGCCGCCTGAGTTTCCGGCCCTAAGCTGACAGAGCCACTGCGCTCGAAACCCGTTGATCGCTGCCAAGCCAAACCCGCATAAAACGGTCGAGCCAATCGCGCACGGGGGCGTCATACATCATGCGGCCCTCAATGTGCTCGTCTTTGGACAGGGCACCGGGCAAATCCAGGCGGTGACGCCCGCGTACCAGCCAGCGGCGCATCATCACTTCGGTCAGCTCGGTATGAAACTGCACACCAAAGGCAGAAGGGCCAACGCGAAAAGCCTGCTCCTCAAACATATCACCTTTGGCAAGCGCGATTGTATCGCCCGGCAAATCGAAACCTTCGCGGTGCCATTGATAAATCATCGGCGGCCAGTCTGATAACAACTCCTCGCCAACGCTCGTGGAGCGCAGCGGATAATAGCCAATTTCGGCGCAGTCTTCGGGGTGGGATTCCACCTTGCCGCCCAGCGCCTTAACCAGCATCTGCGCACCAAGACAAATGCCAAAAAACGGCACTTCTTCTTTGAGGCAATGACCACACCAGTCAATTTCGATTGCCACATAAGGCTCGCTATCATTGGCGCTCATCGGCCCGCCAAACACCACCGCACCAGCAAACCCGGCCATATCAACCGGCAGCGGATCGCCCAAGGGCGGGCGGCGAATATCGAGCTGGTAGCCGTTTTGCACCAACCATTGGCCGACCCGGCCGGGGCTGGAATTTGCCTGATGCAGCACGATTAAAATGACACCAGCCTGCCCGCTACCGCGATAAAATGGCATAAAATTCATCTGGAGAGTTTCTCCGCCCGCTTTTTCATAATCATCCGGTCTCGCGTGGAAATGCCCAGCAATTCCGCAATCCGCCACACCAGATTGTCCTCAAACTCGTGAACAACGCCATCGGCGTAAACCAAATCCCAGATCATGGCGAGAATATCGAGGCGTTCTTCCTCATCAAGATTGCGCTTCAAAATGCTGGTAAAGCTGTACAGATCCACCGCTTCCTTATCGGCCGCATTGGCTTCATCAATCAGCTCCGACGTATCCTCATCGCTCAGCTGATATTTGCGTTTTAACACACCTTGCAGCTTTACCTTTTCTTCTTCGGCAATAATGCCATCGATGGAAATGGTGTGCACGAGCAACGCCGCCGCCGCCAATCTGGGGTCGGTGTCTTTAAAATGCGGCGCATCATCATGACCGGTCAAATTATTCAAAAATGTCTTTAACTGCTGAAACATCCAAAATACATACGGCTCATTGACACCTGCATCAAGCCACAAGATATTTTTGCCGCCCCTTCAACATCGAGATACTGATATGACATCGCAAAAACCCAAACCATCACATCTCACCGATTTAGGTGGCCTTACGGGTGGATGCCAATGCGGCGCGATTCGCTATCAATTGGCCAGTGCGCCCTCTTTTCCTCATCTGTGCCATTGCCGCATGTGCCAAAAAGCCTATGGCGCGCCGTTTTCTGCCCTGTGCGGTATTCCCAAGAAAGACTTCAAACTAACTAGGGGCACGCCGTCCATCTTCAAAAGCTCCGAGCGGGTTGAACGTGGCTTTTGCGCCAATTGCGGCACACCTTTGACCTTTGCCTATTGGGATGATGATGGCATGGCGATCTCCATCGGCAGCCTGGACGAGCCAGAAAAAGTGCCGCCCACGGTGCAGTGCTGCACCGATAGCCAACTAAGCTGGTTTGCCACCTTGGCGCGGCTGCCAGAGCAAAATGATGTTGCAGAAATGAGCCGGGATGCCCTAGAGCGATTGAAGAGCTTACAGCACCCCGATTTTGACAAGCCATAGGCGTTTTTGAACCGGCCTTGCCCATGCCCCAGCACACTATTTGCCTGCACATATCGCAGTATTAACCGCTCAAACCGCGCAACAAATGCCTGCCACTTCACATACCACGCAAGCATCGCACTCTATTTAAAGTAGTAATGCCCGCTATTCATTCAACAATAAGGTGTCATTAACCTTCATTGAAACATTCACCCGATTTGGGGCCAGGTTTACCTTTCGGCAATTAGCATTGAGTCARACTGTCATTTATAGCTAGTCAATATTAACGGTAATTAGGTTTCACACGATGCAAGTTTCAACATTYAACTGGGACGGTACAGGAGAATTTTCTCCYTTCCCGAATATGAGCACAGAACCTGATCTTGWCATCTATTTCGGTGACASYGACTGYGTCGAAAATGTTCATCATCWGCTTCGWRRYGCMGCRAAAAAYGCTCTGGTAATTGGTTGYTCYACSGGTGGGCARTTCTCCCATTTRAAAACCTATGACAACAATCTCGTCTATTCCGCGCTCAGTTTTGCCGATACGAAAATCCGCGCTGCGCATAGCGACCTAACCAAAACGGGTTGTTCATACGCATGCGCCAAGGATATCGCCACCACACTGAAGGCCGATGATCTGGCCRCTGTATTGGTGCTATCAGACGGCACATCAGTCAATGGCAGCGAATTGGCGCAGGGCTTTAGCGATGCGCTTGGTAGCGATATTCCGGTTATCGGAGGCCTTGCAGGCGATGGAGACCGGTTTAACAGCACGCTTGTCGGCCTGAATGATCTGTTCCAGCCAAATATGGTTGCGGCCATCGGCTTTTATGGCGATGCCATTCAAATTGGCCATGGCAGCAAGGGCGGCTGGAAGCCRTTTGGCCCGCGCCGCATGGTAACAAARTCTCACAAGAATGTGCTGCTGGAGCTGGATGGCCAACCAGCGCTGGATCTGTATGAAAATTATTTGGGCGATGAAGCCAARGATTTGCCAGCATCTGCCCTGTTATATCCAYTACAGGTGACARCGCSCCGCTCCAATAGCAGTGATRCTGAYGCGACSGTGGTACGCACAATTCTAAACATTGACCGGGAGGCAAAATCCYTRATTTTCGCTGGCAATATCAGCGARGGYTCAACAGCGCAATTGATGCGTGCCTCGCAATCTGATTTGACATTGGGCGCGGCAAACGCGGCGCAGGCCGCAACCCTGCACAACCCCGATGATGGTTTTGCYTTGATGGTTAGCTGTATTGGCCGCCGCTTGTTGATGGGCCAGCGCGCCGAGGAAGAAGTGGAAGCCGCCCAAGAAAATTTGCGCCCCAACCAACCGAATATGGGGTTCTACTCCTACGGAGAAATTTGCCCCAACGAGCCAGGCGGCGTGCCACTGCTGCACAACCAAACCATGACAATTTCGGTTCTATCGGAAAGTTTGAGCCATGCAGCATAAGCTTCTAAATCGACAAATCGCAAAGGCGACGGGTTCAGATAATATTCTGGATGCGCAGCGACTGTGCGARCTTGTTGGTTTGGCTTATCATGAATTAGATCAGGATCGCAGGCGCACAGAACGCGCCAATGATGTGATGACAGATGAGCTGGAGCAGCTCAACACCAGCCTGCAAACAGCTTTGCATCAAATTTCTGAGGAAAACAGCTGGTTTGAAGCGGCCATGAAGCACATGTCGCAAGGGCTTTGCCTGTTCGATAAAAACCTCAAGCTTCTGGTTTTCAACGATAAATACGCAACCATTTATGGATTGRATCCAAGCTTGTTAAAGGCAGGCATGCCGCTGAGCGCCATTTTGGAACTTCGGGTGCAGCATGGCCGTTTCTTTGGCGATACCAAAGAAGAGTACTTCAACATTTACAATGACCGGGCCAAAATCACCGGTAGCAATGTCAGCATTTTCACGCTTGATAATGGGCAAGACATTGAAATTGTTCATCAACCGCTACCCGGTGGTGGTTATCTGAGCACCCATACAGATATTACRGAGCGGCGCGCCGTAGAGCGCCAAATCCTRCAACTGGCYCACCATGACAGCCTGACGGGCATGCCGAACCGCACCCAAATCAACTCCAAATTGCTTGATGCCATCGATATTGCCAGCTTTGAAGAACAGCTGATGGCGGTGCTSTATCTYGATCTGGATGGTTTTAAGGATGTGAACGACACATTGGGGCATCGCACTGGCGATGAGGTTCTTAAAACCATTGCCGATCGGCTGGTTGAAACCGCTGGCGATCAGGCCATTGCCGGGCGTCTATCCGGCGATGAATTTTTGATTGTTGTGCCGCATGTGCAAGACCCCGCTCTGGTCGAAGATTTGGCAAAGCGGCTATGTGTTGCCTGCGCTGAGCCCATTCTTGTGGATCACAGCTCGATCAATATTTCCGCCAGTATTGGGGTGGCCATTGGGCCGCCGCTGGATAAAAAACCAGAGACCATTATTCAGCAAGCCGATCTGGCGCTTTACCGGGTTAAATCTTCGGGCGCTGATGGGTTCCGCCTGTTTGAACCACATATGGATGCGGAGGCCCGTGAGCGGCGGCAATTGGCCACCGATTTGCGCCGCGCTATTCCGCTTGGCCAGCTAAAGGTTCATTACCAGCCGCAGGTGGATTTAAGCACCAACATCATCAATGGTTATGAAGCGCTGCTGCGCTGGGAACACCCCGATTTTGGCAGTGTACCGCCGCTGCGCTTTGTAGATATTGCCGAGGAAACCGGCCAGATTTCAGAAATTGGCGAATGGGTTTTATTCCATGCCTGCGAATACGCTGCCAGTTGGCAGGGCAATGAGTCTATTTCTGTCAATCTGTCACCCTTGCAGCTCAAACAACAAGATATCGTGCCGGTTGTGCGCCGCGTGCTCAACAGCACCGGGCTTGACCCCCGCCGTCTGGAACTGGAAATTACCGAGAGTGTTTTGATCAGCAATCCAAACAAGGTGATTGATGTGATCAAAACCCTCAATGCCGAGGGGGTTTCTTTTGCACTGGATGATTTTGGCACCGGTTTTTCATCGCTGAGCTATCTGGCCAAATTTCCGTTCCAGAAAATCAAAATCGACAGATCGTTCATTCAAAACCTTGGTCGCCAGCCGGAAATTACCGCTATCGTCAATTCCATCATCAATCTGGGCCGTAATCTTGGCACCACGATTACGGCGGAAGGCATCGAGGAAAATTTCCAGCATCAATTGCTGCGCGCCGCCGGGTGTGATCAGGGCCAGGGCTTTTTGTATGGCCGCCCTGCGCCAACGATTTGTCATGTCGATCAGCAAATGGATGAACAGCGTTTGCTGGCCTAAATACTGATGTGAATACGGCCCTAATATCACAAATATCAAAATTGTGAGCGCACGTGTCGCACCATAAGTTCAACTGACATTTCAATGCCCTCTTGTAAAAAGGCAAACCTTCAGTAAGCTCATGGGCTATGAGTGGCGTAGATAAGCAGTTTTTCGACGAAATGCTTGGTCGGCAACCCCAGGGGGGACCGGCCCCTGATGCGTCTTTAAAGGCTCGTGCGCCCTATCAGGATTATCACGCCTGGTACTGCGACGAAGATCTCAAACAACTCAATAAAAAATCAGCCGAAGCGGAAAACGTGTTTCGCCGCACCGGCATTACCTTCAATGTTTACGGCGAAGAAGATGCTGCCGAGCGGTTGATCCCGTTTGATATTATCCCGCGCATTGTCTCTGCCAATGAATGGAGCCGGTTGTCGCGCGGCATTGAGCAGCGCGTGCGGGCCATCAACGCCTTTCTGTTTGATATTTATCACCGCCAGGAAATTTTGAAAGCCGGCCGTATTCCCACACATCTCATCGCGCAGAATATTGCGTTTGAGCCAAAAATGATTGGCATGACGCCGCCTAAAAACGTCTACACCCATATTGTTGGCACCGATATTGTGTGCACCGGCGAGGGTGAATTTTACGTGTTGGAAGACAATGCCCGCACCCCTTCCGGTGTGTCGTATATGCTGGAAAACCGCGAAACCATGATGCAGATGTTTCCCGAATTGTTTTCGCGAAACAGAGTGCGCACGGTCAGCGATTATCCTCGTTTGCTGCGCCGCTCACTGGCCAGCGTTGCGCCGCCGGGCTGCGATGGCAACAAACCCACCGTTGGCGTGTTGACGCCAGGCATTTTCAACTCAGCCTATTTCGAACATTCCTTTTTGGCCGATCAGATGGGTGTTGAGCTGGTCGAGGGCCATGATTTACAGGTCATTGATGGCAAGCTGAAAATGCGCACCACGCGCGGTTACAAAACGCTGGATGTGGTCTATCGGCGCATTGATGATGAGTATCTTGATCCGCTTAATTTCAAACCGGATTCGCTGCTGGGTGTGCCCGGCATTATGGATGTTTACCGCGCTGGCAACATCACCATTGCCAATGCGCCGGGCACTGGCATTGCCGATGATAAGGCGATTTACTCGTATATGCCAGAGATCGTCGAGTTCTATACCGGCGAAAGCCCTATCCTTAAAAATGTACCGACATGGCGTTGTTCTGAAGCCGATTCTCTAAGCTACGTGCTGGAGCATTTGGATGAGCTGGTGGTGAAAGAGGTTCATGGTTCCGGTGGCTATGGCATGCTTGTTGGCCCAGCCGCCAGCCGCAAGGAACTGGCAGCGTTTGAGAAAAAGCTGCGCGCCAGACCTGATAATTATATCGCCCAGCCAACGCTGGCGCTGTCCACCGTTCCTATTCTGACCAAAAAAGGCCTGGCCCCGCGCCATGTCGATTTACGTCCTTTCGCGCTGGTGTCCGATGGCAAGATCGACATCATCCCCGGCGGGTTGACCCGCGTAGCGCTGAAACAAGGATCGCTGGTGGTCAATTCCAGTCAAGGCGGGGGCACCAAGGATACTTGGGTGCTGGAGGATTAGCGGCAATGCTGGGGAAAACCGCGAATGGCCTGTTCTGGCTTTACCGCTATATTGAGCGCTCGGAAAACACCGCCCGACTGCTGGAAACCGGCCTGCGCATTGCGCTGACGCGTACCACCGAGAACAACGAAGAATGGTCCTCGGTGCTGCAAACAGCCGGCGCAACCGACGATTTCAACAAGGTCTATGACGAGGTCAATGCCTCGACCGTCATCAATTTTTTGCTGCGCGACAAGAGCAATCCGGCCTGCGTAATGTCGATGATCGAGGCCGCGCGCAACAATGCACGCATGGTGCGAACCGCGCTAACCCGCGAAGTGTGGGAGGCGGTTAATGAAGCGTGGATGGATATGTCCAGCGCGTTTGGCCCCTCGATCAAGGGCCGTGACTTACCGCCCCTGCTAGAAATGATCCGCCGTCACAGCGCCCATATGCGCGGCGCGTTGCATGGCACTATGCTGCGCAATGACGTGTTCGATTTTGCCCGCCTTGGCACCTTTATTGAGCGCGCCGATAGCACCGCGCGTATTCTCGATGTGAAATATTATGTGCTGCTGCCATCGGTGTCTTATGTCGGMTCRTCGCTKGATAATGTGCAGTGRGAATCGATCCTGCGCTCGGTCTCGGCGCACCGTTCTTATCGCTGGGCCTATGATGATGATTATCAACCCAGCACCATYGCYGATTTYYTGATCCTCAATTCCAGAATGCCGCGTTCCCTGGCATTTTGTTACAGCCAGATCGTYGATAATTTGGGCTATCTGGAAGCTGATTATGGCGTGCGCCACCCCTGYCACGACACCGCCACGGCCATTCARCARCGGCTGAAAAACCGCGAYATTGATTCCATTTTCGAYACWGGYCTGCATGAGTTCATCCAGGCTTTCATTCKCGATAATAACCGYCTTAGCCAGTCCATTGGCGACGCCTATCGGTTCACCGAATAGTTCTGGAGAGAGATTGCCCATGCTGCTCAATATTTCTCATGTCACCGAATATAATTTCARCGAGCCTGCCACCTATGCGCTTCARCAAATCCGGCTAACGCCAAAATCGMGCGCCGGGCAGAGCGTTAAACACTGGAAAACCACCATTAGCGGCGGCGCAGTGCAAYTGGCYTATGAYGATCAYAACAACAATCAYGTGCAGCTTGTTGGCGTCACGCCCGGYACCAGCCGCGTAGAAGTGCTTTGCCAGGGCGAGGTAGAAACCATCGATAATTCCGGYATTATCGGAACCCATGGCGGCTAYGCCCCGATTTGGCTGTTTGAGCGCACCACCGACCTCACCCACCCCGGCCCCAACATCCGCAAGCTGGCCCGTGATTTTAAAACGCAAAGCTCTGTCACCAGCATGCATGATCTATCCGCTGCCATCATCGCGCAGGTCAATTACGACATGGACACCACTCACGCTGCTACCACGGCTGAAGAAGCCATCACGCTGGGCGGCGGGGTGTGTCAGGATCACGCCCATATCTTCATTTCAGTGTGCCGGTTGAACAACGTTCCTGCGCGCTATGTCAGCGGATATTTGATGATGGATGCGCAAATCGACCAGAGCGCCAGCCATGCTTGGGCCGAGGCCTATCTGCCCGATATCGGCTGGGTGGGTTTTGATGTATCGAACGGCATCTCGCCCGATGAGCGCTATGTACGGGTGGCCACCGGGCTGGATTATACCGACGTTACGCCCATTCGCGGCGTGCGTTTTAGCCCGCATGGCGGGGCACCCGACGAAACTCCCATTGTATCGATACGGGTTGAGCAGTAATTTTAGTGCCTGATGATTCACATTTCTCTTTTGGCACTTTGACCAGCAAAGACACTTCATGACCTATTGCGTTGGCCTTAAACTCAATCGCGGCCTTGTTTTCATGTCCGACACGCGCACCAATGCCGGTGTTGACGACATCTCGACYTTTCGCAAGATGACCACCTGGGAGCTGCCCGGMGAGCGCGTTATCACCTTGATGAGCGCCGGAAATCTGGCGACGACCCAAAGCGTGGTCAGCCTGCTGGATGAGCGCGGCAAGGCCCCGCAGGAGCGTACCTCCACCGTGATGGAAGCGCCCAGCATGTTCAATGTYGCCTGCCTTATCGGCGAAACGCTGAAAGAGGTCATCGCCTCCAATGCCAATGTCGGGCAACAGGCCACCAGCGCRTTTAACGCCACGCTAATCCTTGGCGGCCAGATCAAAGGTGCAGCCCCGCGCCTWTTYYTGATYTAYCCCGAAGGYAATTTYGTTGAGGCCAGCGAAGACACACCRTTTTTCCAAATTGGCGAAACCAAATACGGCAAGCCCATCCTTATACGCGCCTATGATGCTGAGATGAGTTTTGAAGATGCCGCTAAATTATTGCTGGTATCGTTTGACAGCACGGTCAAATCCAACCTTTCTGTTGGCCTGCCGTTTGATCTGCAAACCTACAAAACCGACACTTACRAGGTCGATCAAAAGACSCGRATTACCGCCAATAACCCGCATTATCAGGCCATCTCCAACAATTGGAGCAATGCGCTGCGCGAGGCATTTGATCGACTACCAGATTTTGAATTCAAAAAATCTAGCGAATAAACCGCACATTAATYTGGTCGGTCAGCCCTTTGGCATCAATCACCGTTAGCGTGGTAAAACCGGGRCCATCGGGYTCAAAGCTGGCTTCCTTGCGRATRGAGCGCCGRGTTATCGGTTTGCCATTGGCCAGCCAGCGATAGGGCGGCGAGCCGCCRCGCACTTTGAGCGAKACGATGYTGGCGGCATAGCYAAGCGGCACTTCGCTGTYYTKGGGCGGRAAGGCAATGGCGGGATCGTTGTTGATYTGGCYATTGYTGTTGCCCGCAATAATCTTGCCAAAATTTCTCAGATGCGCYGGAAGATCMGCATTGGCARYCAGTTTTTCWCCCTGCAAAGCSATTTGCGGCACCGTGCCCAAACGGGCATAGACATCAAGAAACAGYGGCAGCGCKGCSGTTGCRCCGGTGATRTGCCCGGCAGATGCATTATCGGGCCGCCCAACCCARACMCCCACCACATRCTTGCCATCAAAGCCAATTGTCCAGGCATCRCGGTAGCCATAGGATGTGCCGGTTTTRTASACCAGATTACGKCGCATSGCGTGGGTTTTATCGCGCTCATGTTGCAGCGCTTTGATGAGCAGTTTTGAGGCTTGCGCACCTAACACGCGGCCACCATGGGCTTTTACCGGCTCATCTTTCAGCCAGTTTAGCGCCATCGCCTGCCCGCCAGATGCGAATGAACCGTAAAGCTGCACCATATCTTCCAGCGTCAGGCCAACACCGCCAAGCCCCATGGCGAGGCCAGGCTTTTCGCCCTTGGGAAATTTTGGACTGGCCCCAACCCGGCGCAACCGCCCGACGAGCCGGTGCGGATCAACCCGCTCCAGCACGGCAATGGCAGGAATATTGAGCGAGCGTTGCAAAGCCTCCGCAATGCTCATTGTGCCATGAAAGCCGGTATCAAAATTCTTCGGCGTATAGCCAGAGAAATCACGCGGACTGTCATCAATCAAGGTGCTTGGGTGGGCAATGCCTGCCTCAAAGCCAAGACCATAAATCAGCGGTTTWAGCGTAGAGCCAGGAGAGCGAACCGCCCGGATCAAATTCAAATGCGCCGCGCTGGTGTCACTCAAAAGCCCACCGCCACTGATAGAGGCTTTTACCGCACCGCTGGTGTGATCAACCACCATAATGGCAATTGAAAASCCCCGGCCAAGCGCGGCAATGCGCTGGGCRACATGGGTTTCCARAGATTTTTGCAAGYCCARATCAATGGTRGTYGCAAAGRCGGTTTGATCKGGGYTTWKCTTGCGCAAATCATGCGCYAGATGCGGCGCGATCATGGGRAATTGCTGGCGCTCACTTGGCAATGGCGCGTTACTGGCRCGTTCCGMATCTTCAACGCTGATCAAATCATCGGCCACAAAACGCGCCAACACACGGGCGCGGGCCTTATAGGCGTTTTCATAATGGCGGTCAGGGCGGCGCGATTCYGGYGCTTGCGGCAAGGCCACCAACAGYGCAATTTCTGACAGGTTGAGCCATTTKGGCTCYTTGCCAAAATARGCCCAGCTGGCCGCCCGCACGCCCTCCAGATTACCGCCATAGGGCGCGTGATTGAGATACAGCTCCAAAATATCCTGCTTGGAATATTGCTGCTCCAACATTTGGGCCTGCGCAGCCTGGCGAATTTTACCCGATAGAGATTTGGTGTTGCCATCAGATAAAAGCCGCGCAACCTGCATTGTTAGGGTCGAAGCGCCCGACACCACCTTGCCATGCCATAGCATTTGCCCAGCAGCGCGGAGTATGGCGCGGCGGTCTACACCATCATGCTCAAAAAASCGSYGGTCYTCATARGAGGTYAGAAAATCGATCAGCCKWGGRTCAACMTCKTCCAGCKTAACMGGAATACGCCAATGGCCGCTGGCCGTTGTRAAGGGGCGCAGCAAGCGCCCGTCACTGGCCGCAACAATCACCGATTTTGGCTGGTCCACTTGCAGCGCAGGGGTCGCCTGCACAATGCGGTGGATGCTTTGCAAACCAAACAGACCAGCAGACAACGCCGCCAGCCCCAGCAAAGCCGGGACCAGTAAAAACAACCGTTGTCTGACGCTCATCGCCATATCGACCTCATCGCGCCGGGTATTGGTCCGCTATTCCAGCGGCCCGATAACACTTAGGGTTTGTGCGGCAGTGCTGCCAAAAATCTCTGGCTGATACATGTCTTCCACATGGGTTGGCGGAATGGTGAATTCGCCGGGAGAAATCGCCCGCACTTGATACACAAAGGTGGTGATATCGCTGCCATCAATTACCGGCATTTTCTTCAAATGTTTACCGTTAAAGCTGGCAACAAAACGATCATCCAAAAAGGCCGTGAATTTTGCACTGCTGGAACGGGGCAGCCAGCGAAGACCGGAAGAATTGACCGACAAAATGTTCGGGTTATCAATCTCAAAGCCTGCGGGCAAWGGGTCGACCAGCAACAGCTTGTCGGTTCTACTCACGGTCTGGCGTGCGGTKACAATCACAACCARTCGCTCGTTTTGCGAGATATCGCCCAAGACGGCAGGCGTGCCATCACGGTGRTAAAACGCRCGGGTCACGACAAAGCCGTTATCGCGGGCAATCGCTGTGACTGTTGGCACCCCRGATGTTTCCACAACYACCGGCAAAGTGCGCGGCATGTTGTTGCGAAGGGTCACCGCACCGCTTGCAAGATCGGTATCGCTGAMGCTGAAGGACAACACGCCCCGGCGTTGGYTAACGGYGCCATCTTGCACAGACGCGYCAGCATGATTTACATCAACATCCAGAACCGGMGCATCTTTKGCCACCGCRTTGCTGGCCATCAACAACCACGCCATTTCYTGSGTGCTGAGATAGCGATCACTCTGGCGATCCTTGATCAAGGTCGCTGAGAGTGCAGAGCGRTCTACYTGCTCCARCCCGCTTTCCGCAATCAGCGCAAGTACCGCAGCACCATCACGCACACGCGTGCCATAATCTACCGAAACACCGCGCTTATTGCCGCCCCTATATTGCGACAGATACAGATTTACCGCCGCTTTAAAGGTCTTTGCAGCTCGGGTTTTCTCGCCATACAGCGCCAGACCTGCCGCAAGCTGTGCYTTGGCCATTGCCGTGGTGAAGCTTGCTGATTTCGCATCGGCAAAATACCGCAAATCACCCAGTGTTGCCTCGCCATTGCGCGCCAGAACATAGAGCGCATAGGCCATTATATTGCCATGCGTTTCCACATTGGTRTTATACGACAAGCTGTTTTTCAGATTGTTGAGCGCYTGAATATAGGCGGTTTCCGGCACCTCATAGCCRGCYTCACGGGCRCGGGTGAAGAAGTCRGACACATAGGAATCCAGCCACAAACCATCGCCGTTATAAGCGCCCCAAAGGCCGAACGCTCCGGTGCTAAGCTGATGCGTCACCAACCTTGTGATGGCCTCTTCAATGGTTTTTCGGTCCGCATCGCTGGTTGTGCCACGAGACAATAAGGGCAGCGCCCGCGACGTTGTTTGCTCGGAACAACGATAGGCGTAGCGGTCCAGTCTTTCATATAGCCCAGCGGGATTCAGGCCCGCACCGGCACCAATGGCAACCGACAGGCTGGCGGTGCCTGGAACATAACGTTTGAGCACAAAGTCGCTGAGCACCAACGTTGCATCACTGCCACCATCGGCCTGCAACCACAAATTCTCAAGGGCAGACACCGCATGTGTGTTGGCGCGCACCGGCAGGGTCAGCACCTTGCTGATTTCCATGCCATTTGGCCCGCGCACGACGATATTAACATCAGCATTGCCCACAGCATTTGGCGTTACCGGAATGAGGCGACGCAAGGTGGCACCCTGTGCGAGAGTAAAACTTTGCTGGGCGTTGGTGCCAAATTCGATAATGCTGGAACCACTGACGGAAAGCTCATAATCTCCCGCCGGGCCATCAGTGTTATCAAGACGGATCAACAACCGGGATTTATCGCCCGGTGCCAAAAAGCGTGGCTGCGTYGCGGTGATAACAATCGGATCGCGCACAATGATATTGTCCTGCGCGCTGCCCACCTTATCGTCGCTCCAGGCCACCGCCATCAGCTTCAACGTGCCGTTAAATTGCGGCACATAGAGGCTAATAGTGGCCTCGCCGTTTTCATCCAGATCAACAATGCCGGAATACAGCGACACTGGTTTTTCCGCTGGYGGATTGCCYTGCATCGAYARRCCAGATGTKGCCTCATCGCCGCCAACGCGCAAACGRCCTTCAACACCGTCTAGCCCGTTGATCAACTGGCCATACAAATCGCGCAAGGTCGCACCAAGGCGGCGTTGTTTGAAATACCACTCTTCAGGCTGCGGYGATTTATACCGTGTCAGGTTCAAAATGCCCTGATCCACCGCGCTCAGCACAATGTGAGCTGGRCCTTCTGTGTTGCCACTGATTTTGATGGGGATATTGACCGTGGTTTTAGGCCTAATTTGCTCCGGCGCGCGCAACACCACATCCAGCGTGCGGGCGCTTGCRTCAATTTTCAGCCATTCAACGCCGATAGAGCGGGTTGGCAATTGGCCATTGGCTGTGTCCATGGGGTGATGAAGCGTTGCCAGCACATAAGCGCCAGCGCCCCAATTATCACTCACCAGCACATCAAAGCTCTGCTCACCAGCCACCACATCAAGGGTGTAATGCTCCAGCAATTCTTCATTGGCAATCAGCAATTGCAACTGGCCCGCACGATCTGATTTCAGGCGAACTTTTGCCACATCACCCGCCACATAGGCGTCTTTATCAAGGCCGATTTGCAAGGCATCGGGCGTATCAAAAGCGGATTTCTCCACATACCAACCGGCATAAAAATCATAGCTGGCAACGACTGGCTCAATATCAGCGGATTCAAGCTCAAGGCGATAGGAACCCCAATCAACATTGAGATCGAGCGAGGCAAAGCCATCAGCATCTAAATCAAGCATGCCTTCACTGGCCAGGCGGGTGCGGGTAACCGCTTCCCAGCCCCAGCGGCCATTGCTTTTGCGATACCACTGGTAGCGGCGCTCAATGGCAACCAGTTGATATTTAACATCTTTGGCAGCGATTTGAGTGCCGTTTTCATCCAAAGCCACAAGCTGGAAACCCGCGCTGCCACCCTCTGGCGCAGAGCCATCAAACATGGGGCGAATACCGATGGATGGCGTGCTGGACACCAATTGTTGTTCCAGCACACGCTGGACCGGGCGGCCACCGCCATCATTCATGGTAACGGTGATGGTTGCCGAAAGCGGTTTTGTAGTTGCCTGCACCGATGGGATGTTGATGACAAACTCACCCAAACCAGCCTTATCAGTTCTCATACTTGGGTTGAACGATTGGTTGACGCGAATGAAGCGCTCATCAGACAAACCAAATTTGAAGCCGCGATACGGCCCTTTGGTGGGCTGCTGCACATGCACGGAAATGCGGCCTTCTACACCTAGGCCCGAGGCTGGTGCGCCGAACAGAAAACGCGCATCAACGCTCATGCTGGCGGGGCTTCCCGCACGTATTTCCTTGTCCAGGAGCGCCACATCAAACTCGATGCGATCGGGGATGAAATCCTCGACAACAAAGCGTTTGGTGGCGATGGGCTCGGCGTCCGGGTCGGTATGAATGTGCAAATCCCATGTGCCGCGAAGCGCATTATTGGGCAATTTGAAACTCTGCGCATGGCCGCCTGTGCTGTCTCCRGTTGAGACATTGCGGGCAAATTCCACCCCRTCCGGGCGGCGCACGATAAAGGTCAAAGGCARRTCGGAAACCGCTTCAGCGGMCCCATCGCGCAGCARGGCGGTKGCATARACCGTCGCGCCAGGGCGGTAAATACCRCGYTCKGTATAAAGGAAGGCATCCACYGCGCCCGGCGATGCYCGGCCATCAACGCCGCGATCCGACAGRTCAAAACCACTGGCATCCAGATTCAAAAAAGCATAATCCGGCGCATYGGTTTCGGCGATAACGGCACTTGCCTGCAACGCRCCTTTGCCRCGCAATAAGCCTGGCGCAAAGCGGGCRTAACCATCGGCATCAGTCACCGCCTCGCCCAGAGTTTCGCCGTTGCGCGCCCGTAAATTAACCGCAACACCGGCCATTGGCTGAGTGGTTTCCAGCGAGCGGGCAAACACATGCAAGCCATCTTCSGCRCTYAAGCTGGACAGGCCAATATCGCTGACGACAAACCACTGCGTGGCTTTGGGCTGCCAATAGCTGTCTTCCGTTTTCGGYCCCTCAGCGATCAGCAGATAGGCACCGGGCTTCAAATCTCCAATCACGCGGAACACCGGCATCAAGCTGGATATGTCCTTGTTCAAGGTGGTATCGATTTCCAGAACGCCTTCCCAAACCGGGGCGGCAAGCGTGTCTTCAAGCGTATTAAGTGAACTACCGCTCAGCCCTGAATTAAATTTGCCACGGCGCAGCAACTCGGCAATGGCCACGTCAGGTATCTGGAACAGTTTTACATCCACTGCATCCAGATTAACCGTTTGCAGCGGAATGCCGCGTGCATGGCTGCGCGATAACACATAGGCGGAGCCGGAAAAACGCACATTGGGGGAGCGATCACGCACATAAACATCAAGCGTCACAGCGTTGTCTATTTTCTCGCCGATTGCAGCAGGAAAGCCCGCGCGCAAGGAGATTTGGAACTGCTCGCCATGGGTCAGACCCCCAATGCACAATTCCTTGTTCTGGGCATTGATATCCGCAGGCTCACGCCCGTTAAGGCGCACATAATCGGTGTATTCTGTGTTTTCAACATCGAGTTTTTCAGAGAATTGCACACAAATTCGCGGAATAACGGCATCGCTATCAACCGTGTAATCCAGCATACGGAAGCCATGAATGGCATCGAGTTTCTCATATTCAACGCGCACGCTGGCATCTTCAAACACGGCGAGACTGGCTTTATAGGCTTCCAGCGACGGGCGATGACGATCGGACAAAAGATAGGTTTTTCCCAGCATTTCCAGCGCAGCGGCGCGCTGACGGTCGGTTTGGGCCAGACGATAAGACTCCAATGAGCCAGAAATAGCCTGGCTGCGATATTGCCTGCGGGTGCGCCAATCTTTAGAGCGGCTGCGCCAATACACATTGGTGTAGGACATCCAAGCGCTGTGGTTTAGCTGGTCGGCGGCAACCCAGTCGTTAATCAGCGGGCGCATGGCGTTAAAATCATTCTCAGCGCTGGCTGCAAGGAAGCGTGTTTCCAGGCTTTCCGGGTCTCCATTAGCGGGCGCAGCTTTAATAGCAACGCGCAAAACGCTAACACTGCGAAGGTCCTGGCGGCCTACAAATGTCAGTTTTTTAAGATCATTGAACTTTGTTGGTGCAGCAATTTTACGCACACTAATGCGCCCCGCCGTTGCGCCATCGGTATCTTGCAGCGTGCCATAATCACTTTTGAGGAAGCACCAGCCAGCGGCGGTATTATAAGTGAAGGCTTTGCACTGCTTGTCATCAATACAGGCCGTGCTGCACTGATCCAGCGTCACATCTTTTACGGTTTTATAGTCAAAGCCGTAATAATCAGCGTTTTCTGTGATTCTAATCCGGCGCGTTTCATCTGCCGCATTGGCCATACCAAAGCTGACAAACAGCGCCATCATCACAATTAAAATGCGATAAGCCCAATTTGTGCTTGGTGTGTGTGTCGTGTTCATACCCGTCTCCCAGCTGACCTTGCGGTAAGATTCATCAAAGCGCTCCCCTGCAATATAGACTCAAGTCGGGAAAGTTGACGGGATCAAGGCAAAACTTCATTACTGTTAAATGAATATTGCGCGTCTGCACATTGCAGGGAGCTATAAGTTCCGTGTATGTGAGCGGCGCAAATACTACTTTTGGCAGAGAATTGTTGAGGATATGAGCGTATGAGCAGCCAGATTATACCCGTTGAAGAGTTTGACCTTGTTGTTTTTGGCGGCACTGGAGATTTGGCCCAGAGAAAGCTGATCCCGGCGCTGTATCATCGCCACCGCGATGGCCAAATCGTGGGCAAAAGCCGCATTATCGCTGTGTCGCGCCGCCCCCTCAGCCAAGAAGAATATATCGCAAAAGCCCGCGCCGCGCTGGAAGAGTTTTTGCGCAAGGAAGACCATGAGCAAGAGGTCGTCGATGCCTTCATCGAGCGTCTTTCCTACATATCCGTGGATGTGACCAATGATGCCGGTTGGCAGGAGCTGAAAAAAACGCTTGATCTGCACCCAAATCGCGTACGCGCTTTCTATCTGGCGGTTGCACCGGGCCTGTTTGGCCAGATTTGCGAATACATCGGTAAAACCGGGCTGATCACCGACAAAACCCGCGTTGTTATCGAAAAGCCCATCGGCAAAGATTTGGCCTCGGCCCGCGAGCTGAACGATGCCATTGGCCGGGTGTTTAAAGAAGAGCAGATTTACCGGATCGATCATTATCTGGGCAAGGAAACCGTGCAGAACCTAATGGCCCTGCGCTTTGCCAATGCSYTKTWTGARCCGMTYTGGAAYTCRWMCCAYATCGACCATGTGCAAATCACYGTGGCGGAATCCATCGGCGTTGGYACCCGTGGGCCGTATTATGACACTTCTGGCGCRATGCGCGACATGGTGCAGAACCATATTTTRCAGTTGCTGTGCCTTGTGGCCATGGAACCRCCRATGTCGATGAACGCCGATGCGGTGCGCGATGAAAAGCTAAAGGTACTGCGCGCGCTGGAGCCAATTACCGCTGAAACCAGCGACAAGCTAACCGTACGCGGCCAATACACCAGCGGTGCTGGCCCCGAAGGCGCTGTGCCGGGTTATCTAGACGAACTTGAGGATGAGAAAAGCAAAACCGAAACCTTTGTCGCCATCAAAGCCAATATCGGCAATTGGCGCTGGTCTGGTGTGCCGTTTTATCTGCGCACCGGCAAACGTCTGCCGCAGCGCTCKTCCGAAATCATCATTTCCTTCCGCCCYATTCCGCATTCGATCTTCGATACCGGSGCTGGCGGCGTGAAAGAAAACCGRYTGGTTATCCGCYTGCARCCTGATGAAGGCGTCAAATTGTGGTTGATGATTAAAGATCCTGGCCCAGGCGGCATGCGCCTGCGCCATGTGCCACTGGATATGAGCTTTGCTGAAGCCTTTAACGTGCGCAGCCCCGACGCGTATGAGCGCCTGATCATGGATGTCATTCGCGGCAATCCAACCCTGTTTATGCGCCGCGATGAAGTGGAAGCGGCTTGGGAATGGGTCGACCCCATCCTCAAAGCCTGGGCCGATAAAGAAGACACGCCGAAGAAATACACCGCTGGCACATGGGGCCCTGCCGCCTCTGTTGCACTGATCGAGCGCGATGGCAGAACATGGCATGATGATGAATAATATGAACATCCAGAAGAACTTATTTGAAGACAAAGATGCGCTGGCCAATGGCCTGGCAGATCATGTTGCCGAAACTCTGAACGATGCCTTGCAGGCTTCCGGCCGCGCTCTGCTTGCGGTTTCCGGCGGCTCCACGCCAAAACGCTTTTTTCAGGCATTGAGCCAAAAAGACCTCGATTGGTCGGGCGTAACAGTCACGCTGGTCGATGAGCGCTGGGTTGATGACACTGATGATCGTTCCAATGCGCGGTTGGTGAAGCAAAACCTGCTGCAAAACAAAGCCGCCGCCGCACAATTCATGCCGCTTTATACCGGTGATTCTAGCCCGCAAGAAGGCATTGCCACGCTGGAAGAGAGTTTTGCTGAGCTCAACATGCCCCTGACCGTGAGTATTTTGGGCATGGGCACCGATGGCCACACGGCATCGTTTTTCCCCGATGGTGATCAGCTCGATGCAGCCGTTGATCTGGAAAACAGCGCCAATTTTATCACCATGGCAGCGCCCGGTGCCGGTGAGCCGCGCATCACCTTCACGTTGCAGGCTCTGTTGAAATCCAGCCTCCTCTGTCTCCATATAGAGGGAGAGGAAAAGCAAATGGTTTTAGTTGAGGCCCACGAGAATGAGCCGGTCAATGAGATGCCTATTCGTGCCGTATTGCGCCAGGACCAGACTAATCTGACCGTTTATTGGTGCCCATAAAGCCCACACGAGCAGACCCCAAATAGCAGTTTAAGTTTCAGGAGAGACACATGAGCGACGTTCAGCCACGCATTGCTGAGGTCACAGAACGGTTGATCGAGCGCAGTAAACCAACGCGCAGCGCTTATCTTGCGCGCATCGCCGCTGCCGGACAGGCCGGGCCAAACCGCTCTCAGCTTGCATGCGGAAATCTGGCCCACGGTTTTGCTGCTTGTAGCCCGCAAGACAAGGCGGCGCTTTCTGGCAATCAGCTCGCCAACATAGGCATTATCACCTCCTATAATGACATGTTGTCGGCGCATCAGCCCTTTGAGGTTTTTCCAGCGCTGATCAAACAAGCTGCCCATGATGCAGGCGGTGTTGCGCAGGTTGCCGGCGGCGTACCCGCCATGTGCGATGGCGTGACGCAAGGCCTTGCTGGCATGGAATTGTCGCTGTTCTCGCGCGATGTGATTGCCATGTCCGCCGCCATTGGCCTGTCGCACAACATGTTTGATGCAGCAGTTTATCTTGGTGTTTGCGACAAGATCATCCCCGGACTGCTCATCGCCGCACTTTCTTTTGGGCATTTGCCCGCTGTATTCATTCCCGCAGGCCCCATGACCACCGGCATGCCCAATGATGAAAAAGCAAAAATTCGCCAGCTTTTTGCCGAGGGCAAGATTGGGCGCGAAGAGCTGTTAGAAGCAGAATCAAAATCCTATCACGGCCCTGGCACTTGCACCTTTTACGGCACCGCCAATTCCAACCAGATGTTGATGGAAATCATGGGGCTGCATTTGCCCGGCGCCAGCTTTGTTAATCCCAACACCCCGCTTCGCGATGCGCTGACCAAGGTCGCCACGCAGCGCGCCTTGCAAATTACCGCTCTTGGCGACAATTACACGCCGGTGGGCGAAGTGATTGATGAAAAAGCCATCGTCAACGGCGTTGTTGGCCTGCACGCCACGGGCGGTTCAACCAACCACACCCTGCATTTGGTGGCGATGGCCGCCGCCGCTGGCATCAAGCTGACATGGGATGATATTTCTGATTTGTCGGATGCGGTGCCGCTTTTGGCTCGGGTCTACCCCAATGGCCTAGCCGATGTGAACCATTTTCACGCCGCTGGCGGCATGGGCTATCTGATTGGCCAATTGGTGGATGCCGGGCTTGCCCATGAAGATGTGCGTACCGTTTGGGGCACGGGTCTTGCCGGCTATAAGCAAGAGCCAAAACTGGACGGACAAGGCGGAGTGCACTGGCAGCCGATCAGCGATAAAAGCGCCGATGAAAATGTGCTGCGCCCGGCCACAAATCCGTTTCAGGATAATGGCGGACTTAAAATGCTGACCGGCAATATTGGCCGCTCGGTGATTAAAATTTCTGCGGTTAAGCCAAAACACCGCGTGGTGGAAGCGCCCGCAATTATCTTCCACGATCAGGACGATCTTCTTATCGCCTTCAAGGAAGGTAAGCTGAACCGCGACTTTATTGCCGTTGTCCGCTTTCAGGGACCATCGGCCAATGGCATGCCGGAACTGCACAAACTAACGCCAACCTTGAGTATTTTGCAGCAGCGCGGCTTGAAAGTCGCGATGGTTACGGATGGCCGCATGTCTGGCGCATCGGGCAAAGTGCCCGCCGCCATCCACATGACACCGGAAGCTAAAAAAGGCGGCGCGATTGCCAAAATTCGCGAGGGCGATATAATCCGCCTCGACGCTGACGCTGGCACGGTAGAAGTGCTGGTAGACGCCGCAGAATTTGCTGCCCGTGACAATGTTGAAGCGGATTTGAGCGGCAATGATTTTGGTATGGGCCGGGAACTGTTCGCCACCTTCCGCGCAATGGCAGACAGCGCCGACAACGGAGCCTCATCCCTTTACGGAGCATAAGACATGAGCAAGCCAATCCCCGCGAAACCGACCCAGGCATGGGCCGCTCTGGAACAACATCGCTGGTCCATTGAGCCGACGAGCCTGAAGGAATTATTCGCAAAGGATTCCGCGCGCTTTGCAAATTTCTCGGCGCAAGGTGCAGGTTTGCTGCTGGATTACTCCAAAAACCAGATCACCGACAAAACACTGGATTTGCTGATCGATCTGGCAAATGAAGCCGGTGTGAAGGACAAGCGCGCGGCAATGTTTGCGGGCGAACCGATTAACAGCACCGAAAAACGCGCCGTGCTGCACACAGCTTTGCGCGCGCCAAAAGATGCCGATATCGAGCTGGATGGCGATGATGTTGTGGCGCAGGTGCAAAGCGTGCTGGCCGCGATGACCATCTTTGCCGATGGCGTGCGCGATGGCAAAATCACCGGCGCGACCGGGCATGCTTACACCGACATCGTCAATATCGGCATTGGCGGCTCAGACCTTGGCCCCGCCATGGCCACCCTTGCGCTGCGCCCCTATCATGATGGGCCAAAGCTGCATTACGTTTCCAACATCGATGGCGCGCATATTGTTGATACCTTGGAGGGTCTCAACCCGGAAACCACGCTGTTTCTCATCGCCTCCAAAACCTTTACCACCGTTGAAACCATGACCAATGCCCGCACCGCTCGGGCCTGGATTTCCGAGCATATGGATGATGCGGCCATTCCGCACCATTTTGCCGCGCTCTCCACCAATCTGGAGCGGGTTGATAGTTTTGGCATTCCCGAAGAGCGCGTCTTTGGCTTTTGGGACTGGGTTGGCGGGCGTTATTCACTGTGGTCGGCCATTGGCCTGCCGCTGATGATCGCCATTGGTCCCGAGAACTTTCGAGAATTTCTGGCCGGTGGCCACGAAATGGACCAGCACTTCCTTAACACGCCATTGCGCGCCAACCTGCCAGTATTGATGGCGCTGGTTGGCATTTGGCACCGCTCGATTTGTAATTATAGCAGCCGTGCTGTGCTGCCGTATGATCAACGCCTGTCGCGCTTCCCGGCTTACTTGCAGCAATTGGATATGGAATCCAACGGCAAACAGGTGCATCTGGATGGCAGCAAGGTTGGTTATGAAACCGGGCCGATGGTCTGGGGCGAGCCCGGCACCAATGGCCAGCACGCGTTTTATCAGCTGATCCATCAAGGCACCTCGGTCATCCCGTGCGAATTCCTCGTTGCCGCCAATGCTCATGAGCAAACCGGCACCATGGATGTGCACCACGATTTATTATTGGCCAATTGTCTTGCGCAAGGCCAAGCCCTGATGCTGGGTAAAACTCTTGAGGAAGTAACGCGCGAGCTTAGCGCTGCTGGCATGGCCGAAAATGAGATTACCGATCTGGCACCGCACAAGGTGTTTCCCGGCAACCGCCCCTCCTCCACCATTGTCTACGACAAACTGACCCCACAAACGCTGGGCAAACTCATCGCGCTTTATGAGCACCGTGTTTTTGTCGAAGGCGTTATCTGGAAAATCAACTCGTTTGATCAATGGGGTGTGGAGCTGGGCAAAGTTCTGGCCAAAGATTTGCTACCATTGGTGCAAGGCGATCCAGGCGCAGACAGGCTAGACAGCTCCACCGCAGGCCTGCTGAAACATATCAATGACAGGCGCGAAGTCTCCGGMGAGAYTGATAGTTAGAAGCTGGTTTTRAAGTAAAACGGGGTTAGGCTCTCGTTGGTACNAAACAGWCTTCGAAAAGACTGTTATATTTACATTTCCAACAAAAAACCTAACCCACCCCGTCAAYGGGCGAATTGACGGAGATTACTTATAAAATAAATYAARTRKAAAATTTAMAAATTAGAAWTTTTGCTGCTAAACGCKGCAAATAGAGRYRCTTATTTCAAAGTATTTCTACCATTGGYCGCATTTAATAGTCAAACAWAGGYTATATTAATTGTAAATTTTAACTATTAATAATGAYMATTTTAAYTATTTYTAACTGAACKCTATYGGRCRYYGTTTTNNCGCACNNAAAAAAGCCGGCAYCCCRCAGCCAAGCATTTGGCTTTTGGAACACCGGCGATCTTTAATCAGTGACTATTGCATCAAGGCCGTTGGGYCGTTCAAATACAATGCAAATCAGTGGTTTACTYGTTGGCGCGTTCAACAGCTTCTGCCAGCATTTTCTTGGCCRYKGCRGCATCTTCCCAGCCAATAATCTTGACCCATTTATTGGGCTCCAGATCTTTGTARTGCGAGAAGAAATGCTCGATCTGCTTCAGGGTGATTTCTGGCAGGTCAGTATGRTTCTTCACACCMTCATAACGCTGAGTGATYTTGCTGGATGGWACGGCGAGAATTTTCTCGTCCTGGCCGGCTTCATCTTCCATCACCAGCACGCCAATSGRGCGACAATTGATCACRGAACCGGGTATCAAAGGGCGCGTATTGGCRATGATCACGTCAGCGGGATCKCCATCRCCGGAAAGCGTATGYGGCACAAASCCGTAATTGCCCGGATAGCGCATCGGCGTGAACAGGAAGCGATCAACGAACAAAGCGCCGGAATCCTTATCCAGYTCGTATTTGATGGGCTCGCCACCAATCGGCACCTCGATAACAACATTGATATCTTCAGGCGGGTTTTTTCCGATGGAAATTTTATCCAGATTCATGAAATGACCTCTWATTTNKGGGGCAGCTACAGACAATACTTRAAACGSGTCATGCAACAAGCGGCCCAAGGTTTCAAGAGAAACTAAAGTCAGGCAGTCGTTTTCRCTGRTTCTGCGCTCATAAAGCGCTGATTTGCTGTTGAATACGCGCCACAATCACATCCGTTGTCGCATCAATATCAACAGAGACTGCGGCCTCGTCGCGTCTGGGAATTTCCAACGTTGCAAACTGGCTGTCGAGCAGAGATGTCGGCATAAAATGCCCTTCCCGTGCCGCCATTCTGCTGCTGATCAATTCACGGCTGCCATCCAGATAGATGAATAGCACCGGTTCACCAGCTGCCTTGGTAATGCATTGCCGATAAGCTTTTTTGAGCGAGGAACAACCGCCAATAACCATCGGTTGATCATCTCCCAAAGCTTTGGCCATCTCGCCGCCAAAAATCTCCAGCCACGGCCAGCGATCTTCATCGGTAAGCGGGTCGCCCCGGCTCATTTTCTCGACATTAGCTGCCGGGTGAAACGTGTCCCCATCCAGAAACACGCTGCCCATGGCGCACGCCAAAGCCTCGCCGATTGTGGTCTTGCCACAACCCGCAACGCCCATAATAACGTAAAGCCGAAACGCCTTAGAGGCTGGCTGTGATTCCACCATCGACATAAAGAATGTGACCATTTACAAAACTGGAAGCGGGAGAGCTGAGGAAAATGCAAGCGCCGACAAGCTCTTCCACATTACCCCAACGCCCGGCGGGCGTGCGGTTCTCAAGCCAGGCACTAAAATTTTCATCGGCCACCAAAGCGGCGTTAAGCGGCGTGTCAAAATACCCCGGCGCAATGGCGTTGACCTGCAGGCCGTGCTTGGCCCAATCGGTGGCCATGCCCTTGGTGAGATTGCCAACAGCGCCCTTGGTGGCGGTGTAGGGCGCAATGCCCGGGCGCGCCAATGCGGTTTGCACCGAGCCTATATTGATGATTTTGCCAGAACCGCGCTTGATCATGTGGCGTGCCACGGCCTGCCCCACATTGAAGACGGTGTGCACATTGGTTTCCATCAGCTTGGTAAACATATCCGCTGGATAATCCTCCAACGGTGTGCGGAATTGCATGCCCGCATTGTTGACCAAAATGGTGATCGCGCCGTGTTCGGCTTCAAACGCATCAATAGCGGCGGCA
>NVXB01000055.1 GCA_002746425.1 Hyphomicrobiales bacterium
GATAACAGAATAGGAATCCAATATCGCCGGAGCAATTCACCCATTTTTGCTGTGGGGCCAGTTTGCGTCAGCAGGTCATTTTGCTCTTGTGTGGCCACGCTTGTCTCCGTCAATCAATTGAGTTCTGAGAAACAAGCACTGGCTATGTGCTATCTCTCTTTATGACATGGCAACAAACTCTTTGAATTTGCCGTATGGACACGGACGGAGCTACAGACAGTTGTTTTCTGAGCGCAAGTACCAGCGCAATATTTTCAATCTCATCGATTGCCATTTTACCTGAAACCTAGATGGCTCAGAAGCGGAAAACCAATACTTATTGCTGTAACTTCCCAAAAGAATAACTTATACATGTGGAGGCAGAACTTGCTGTTAGAATGATAAAATACGCTCACTGACGTCATCAACAAAAGAGAGCATAAATGGCACGTATCTCAATCAGGGAAATCGAATATTTCGTGAAAGTTGCGCAAACCGGAAGTGTGAGCGCTGCGGCACTTCAACTGCATATTTCACAACCTGCTGTTGGCTTACAGGTCAAACAGCTGGAAGAAAAATTAAATGCCCCACTATTTGAGCGACACTCAAGAGGCGTGGTCTTGACGGCGGCGGGCAAGAATTTTCTCGGCTATGCTCAGGAGATTTTAGAAACCCTTGAAGATGCAGAATCGTCTATCGCTCGAATGGTCAATTTGCCCAGTATTCAAATTCGTGTGGGCGTCACGCCCTCACTAGCTCGCATGATCCTGCCACCGTTTCTGCAGGCTATCGCCCAAACAAAGCCAAAGCTCCAAGTCTATCTGAATGAGGGAATGTCCGAGCAGCTTTTGCAGCAAGTTAGTGACCATGAATTGGACTGTGCCTTCTGCTACGAACCAACAGACATGAAGAATGTTTCCACCCGCCCGCTTTATTCAGAAAACTTGTGTCTTGTCGGACCGCCTTCTCTTGTTGGAAATGAAACCAGTCCGATTGATTTGGCGGATATCCAAAAGCTGCCATTGATCTTAACACCTCGCGGCAATGGGCATAGGGAGGTCATCGAGCGAGCGGCTCAAAAACGTGGCGTTGTTCTGGAGCCAGCAATTGAGCTGGATCTTGTCCGCTTAAAACTTGAGTTCCTCATGCAAAACGATTTTTGCACAATTTCTCCATTCGGACTGTTCCATCACGAAATTGAAAACGGCAGATTAAAATGCCGGACCATCAGCAATCCGGTCATTCCCAGAACAATGGAGTTTGTCTTTTACAGAAGCCTAAACTCCACCACCATCAAACGCATTTTAAAGCCGGTCAAAAAATTGATAAAAACCTATATTGATCAGCCAAATTCACGCTGGAGACCCCCAGATCAACTTGTCTAAGGTTTGCTGCTTAAGATTATATTTCTTTGGCTCATTCAATTTCCAATTATGGAAATGAATGAGCCAATAGCCGAAACCAAACATTGATTACTTCTGCATCGCGCTTTCGGGCAACCACAACACAATCTCGGGCACAGCAACGATCAGTGCCAAAACCGCAAGCAAGGCAATCACGAATGGGAAGACACCGATATAGATGTCTTTAATGTTCCCCTGCCCTTCGCGTTTTGATTTTTCAGAAATACCCCGAAGAATGAATAAATTCATGCCCACCGGTGGTGTGATCAATGCAATCTCGACCAAGATCACTACAATAATGCCGAACCAAACCAGATCAATTCCAAGTGGTTTCAGCAAGGGAATCAGCAGTGGGATTGTAACCACGATTATAGAGAGGCTCTCCATAAACATGCCAAGGAAAATATAGATCACGCAAATCATCAAAATGGTTTCCGTCGCTGAGAGGCCAAGACTACTCATCCACTGATTCATTGCATTTGGAATGCCCAAGAAGCTGGCGACAAATTGAAGGAAGAATGCAGAGATCAGAATCGCAACAATCATTGCGGTAGTTGATGCAGTGGCAAGAAAGGTACTTGCAAGCATGCTAAATGTTATCCGGCGTTTGGCCAAACCCAGCACAAAAGCACCTGATACGCCAAATGCCGCTGCTTCTGTCGCCGTGGCAACACCTGCGTAAATACTGCCGACAACCAAGGATACCAACAATACAATTGGCACCAAATGCACCAAACCATATATGCGTTCTGACCATGAAGTTGGTTGCATTTTCGGCGTCATAGACGGTTTGAGGATGGCATAAACAGCGATGATTGTCATAAAGGCAACCATCAAGATCACCCCGGGCACCACCCCAGCAAGGTAAAGCTGGCCGATGGACGTCTCGGCAAGCACGCCATAAACGATAAGAACGATACTTGGTGGCAGCAAAATACCAAGCGTACCGCCCGCTGCAATGGAGCCAAGTGCCATACGGTCATCGTATTTTTCTTTGCGCAGATAAGGCAGCGCAACACTTCCAACTGTCGCCGCGGTTGCAGCGCTTGATCCAGAAATGCAAGCAAACATGCCCGACGCCACAATATTTGTATGCATGAGGGAACCAGGCAAGCGATTCAGCCATTTTGAAAGCGATTCATACATGCCTTCGGTGATACCAGTACGCAGTAAAAGTTCTCCCATCAACACATAAAGAGGCAAGGCAAGCAGCGTAACATTACTGGTTGTATTCCAGCTGATATCGCCCAAAATAGATAAAACCGAGCGGTCACTAAAAATAGCAGCCAGCGCCATCCCCGACAAACCCAAAGTCACAAAGACGTGAAGACCAATTGCAAAGGCAAAGATGAGCAGCCCGGCAAGAATTGCGAATACCATCAGGATTTACTCTCATTTTCAGAATTGTTTGCATCATCGACTGCCACCTTCGGGGGGTGACGCAGCGCGCGCAGGCCACTAATCGTCATCTGAAATGCAATAAGCGTTGTCATGAAAAGGCCAAACGCGAGCAGCATTTGTGGCAGAAAAAGCGGCGCCTGGAACGTTGAAATAGATTTGATATTGAGCCGCAGAGAACGCGCAGCCAATTCATAGGTATGATAGGCTAAAAGGCAGGTAAAATAGCCAGCCAGCCCTATGGCCAACACATCCAATAGTTTTTGGATTTTCTTTGGGAACATTGGCAAAAGCAAATCAATGCGCACATGTCCACGAGTATAAAGGGCATAGGCAAAACCCCACGATCCTGCAATCGCAAGCGCATAGGCAGAGATACCTTCTGTCAATCCAGAGTAAAACCATCCGAAACTACGCCCCATGGTATCGATCGTAATGTAGAATGACAGCAGCAGAAAAATCAGCCCGCTCATTAGGGCCATTAGTTTGGCAATTCCAGGCAAAACAACGGCTGTTTGCTTGAAGATGAAAGATCGAAAATTCATGGAACAGTCCTGAGGTGGAGAGCACGGCCCAATATTGGCCACGAAATCAAAGAAGCCCGGGCCACACATGCAGCACCGGGCTCACTGCATTAATTAGTTCATTTCGTAGCCAACAATGGGTGCAATATTGGCGTTAAACGCTTCTTTTGCACCATCTCCTGCCCGTGCAGCCCAATTGACAAGAACAGCATCTTGAGTGGCTTTCAACAAATCGACTTCCCACTCTGGCTTAGCAGGAACAGTAGCTTTAATGCCTTTTTCAAGGACAACTTTCATGCCGTCATCAGTGTTACGTTTGCCAAGCTCCCAGCTGCGATCACGCAACTCAGGGATAAGACTATCGAGAACTGCTGTTTGCTTCTCATCAAGGCCGGCCAGGCTCTTTTCGCTGACAACCATGAATCCAGCGCCAACGCCAAGTCGCAGATCAATGACGTGGGAAACAACTTCCCACAGGCTTGCACCGCGTGCATATTCAGCACCCGAAACAGCACCATCAACGGTACCCAACTGCAGAGCGCTATAAACTTCTGCAAGCGGCATATTCACGGCAATAGCGCCAAATGCTTCCAGATAATCAGCCTGCGCTTTTGCAAATACCCGAATTCGCTTTCCTTTAAGGTCAGACAGATCATTCATTTCAAATGTTGACCACAAAAATTGTGAGCCAAAAGAGAAGGAAGTAAGAACCCGTCCACCAACTGCAGCACCACGGTCCGCAACAACACTTGCTTCCCATGCAGCATATCCTGCACGTGCTTCGTTATAATTGGCATAAACGCCTGGCAATTGAGCACCTTCAAAAATAGGGACTTCGCCGGAAACATAGCCGGTCACAACATCGCCCATATCCATAAGACCGGTATTCAACAAACGGATTAATTCGCCGCCATTGAGACCAAGTTCTGGGAAAGTTGACAATTCCACGGAAAATTTTCCGCCACTTTTTTCCTTCAACTGATCTGCCAACCAAACCCAACGTTCGGACCAATGTAGATCAACACGCTGCAGTGCAGCTCCGCGCCAATTGACTTCCTGCGCGTCGGATACTGTGGGCAATGTGCTGATGCCAATTGTCGTGGCTAACGCAAAGACTGCGCCAAGTATGAAGTTTCGTTTCGTCATTATGAGCTCCCATTCATTTATTTCAGAGATTCAGGCCGCAGGAATGTTTGTTTTTCCATGCAAGCACTTATTTATGTCGACACTTTGATGTTTTCGTCAAGGATGTTTTGAATTTCTTATCATCCATCAAGATGTAATGTTTTCCAAAAATTGCTTCATTTCAACGTTTAAACATCAGGGATATGCGATGATTAATTTCTTCAATATATTGTTTTTAATCATTTTAATTCCAAAAATGTGATCACATCACCGACAAGCATATACCACTTGTCGTTCTTTCATTCAGAACAGCCAGTTATTAATTTTGAAATTTAACTGTCGACATTTAATTTTTTGCCTGCTATTTCCATTCACATAGAGCCTCAGCTAAAGCGGAAAAACAGGGATAGAAATGCAGAAAACTATTGGATTTATTGGTCTTGGCGCTATGGGCTCACCCATGGCGGAACGTCTGCTCAAATCCGGGTTTGGTCTTAAAGTTTATGACCCATCTGCTGATGCTGTAAGGCCCCTGGTTSAGYTRGGTGCWGTTGCYGCCAMCTCTCCACTGGATGCAACGACKGGGGTAACAATTGCTTGTGCYTGCCTGCCAAACCAGATGGTCAGYACAGARGTWGCATGCGGAGAAAACGGGACTGCAAACTCGCCWACACTGGAAGYCTATATAGAGATGTCGACGATCGGYACCGMAGCGATTGARAARATTGCCGCRTCGATGAAMCAATCCGGAATTGCGATGGTCGATGCGCCCGTTAGTGGCGGGCCGCGCGGAGCGCGTGCTGGTGAACTAACCACAATGGTCGCCTGCGCTGATGAAACCTTTGCGAAGGTAGAGGACGTACTTGCAGCAATTGCTGCCAATGTTCGCCGAGTGGGTGAAAAACCCGGCCTTGGACAGGTCATGAAGGTAACGAACAATCTAGTATCGGCTGCAGGAATGGCCGCCTCATTTGAGGCTGCTGTCCTTGCAGTTAAAGCTGGCATCGATGCCGRTACATTCATCGACGTTATTAACGTAAGCACCGGGCGATGCGGYGCAACACTGGATAARTTTCCAGCTTCYATCCTCAATCGTGGCTTCGATTACGGCGGTAAACTTGGCWCGATGTACAAGGATATTGACCT
This sequence comes from Hyphomicrobiales bacterium, assembly GCA_002746425.1. Lineage (GTDB taxonomy): Bacteria > Pseudomonadota > Alphaproteobacteria > Rhizobiales. Next base: position 5,576 of record NVXB01000055.1, read on the forward strand.
TTATCAACAAGAAGCCAAGCGGCAGAACACGGTGTCGTGGGTCGGCGCCAATGTTGTGCAGCTGTGGCAACACGCCATGACACAGGGCCGCGAGAATGATGACTACACCACACTCATCCAGATGATTGAAGAATGGGGCGGTGTTGAGGTCGTAGGACGCAGTGCGCCCAAAACAGGGGCAAAATAGCGATGTGCGATTCCGACCATGCAAACATGACGGGCTGGATTGGCTGGAATGATATTCCCGCGCCCAAACTATCTCACAGCAACGCACCATGGCGCGATATCTCGTACTGCATCACAGAAAAYCTGTCRAAAATCCCTGGYTATCCAGTGCCAATTATTCGCAAATGGCGCAGCATGCCGCGTGATCCRGCSGATATMACAGAAATACARATGGTYGTTCACCATGGCACCCATCTCGATGCCCCRGGYCAYTTYYTGATGGATGGCCCAMGATTTGAAGACATYCCACTTGATCGGCTTTATGGCCARGGCGTGGTCTGGCATATYGATCCGGGCGAYTTTGGCTTGATTGATGTMRCTGATCTGGAAGCGGCAACCCCGCGYATGCAGCCYGGCGATATCGTTYTGTTYGAYACGGGCAGAGGYCARCACATGTCGACCCCYAAATATGATCGYCATGCWTCCCTAACCCCAGCGGCTGCCGAATGGTTAGTTGCCCAGGGAGCGCGGATGATTGGTGTGGATTTTGCGACCCCTGATATGTCACCAGAAGTACGCCCTAAGGGCTTCAACTGGCCCGTGCACAATATCCTGCTCACTCAGGGCATACTGATAGCCGAGCATGTCGCCAATYTGAGTGATTTCGCCGGCAAACGCATTGATGCAATGTTCAATGGTCTGAGTATCCAAGGCTCAGAAGGCGCACCAACGCGTGCAATCGCGAGGGAAATAATTTGAACCTTGCATCYRAAAATTGCGGAGCAGGTCAGTGAAAATTGTRTTCCTTGGCGCATCGCACTGGCACTTGAGCYTATATCTYGAGCCAGCRCTTAAAATTCCCAATGTTGACCTTGTTGGACTTAGCGACCCTGATGCAATCACGGTCTCACGTTTGGCAGAAACTCATAATTGCGCAGGTGATACAGATTACCGCCGGTTGTGCGAAAATGTACGCCCAGATTTTGCATTCGTTCTGGGACGGCATGCCGATATGCCTGAAATGGTCAAATGGCTTATTCAAGCAGGCATCCCATTCGCGGTTGAAAAACCGTGTGGCACCAGCGCCAGCCAAGTTGCTGAATTGGCAAAACTTGCCCGTGACAACGCGGCATTCGCTGCTGTTCCGCTGGTGTTTCGCAATGGCGAGTTGTTGCAAATGTTGCGTGATCTCGACGATGGCGACGGCTACCAAATGCTATCCTTCAGGTTCATCGCCGGTTTTCCAGAACGTTATCGCACCGCCGGTTGCGACTGGATGCTTGACCCGCACCTTTCAGGTGGTGGCTGCACTGCCAACTTGTCAATTCACTTCATAGATCTTGCACGCCTGCTGCTGGGGGACGATCTTCAGGTCACATCCGCCGCTATGTCAAACGCCTCATTTGGCTACGATATTGAGGATCACTCAGTCATTTCTCTGACCGGAAGTGCGGGAACCTGCATTGCGGAAACGGGTTACCTTTTCCCGGCTCCAACCAGTACATTTGATCTGCATTATTCAATCCGCAGCCCGCGCAACTACATAGTTATTAACAGCTGGAATGACGTGGAAATTTTTGATCTTGATGGGCGCTCAGTTCACCGCAAAGTCATTTCCACCAACGTACCGCACTACAAAACTTTCGTAGAGGATGTGCTTAAACGGGTAGATGCAGGCGATGCGCCATTAGCCGGGCTGGACGATGTCGTCTCGTCATTAAATCTGATCGAAGACGCTTATGCACTGGTTCATGGCACCACCGGTCAAGATTTCTCAGGCATAGCTTCCGGCAAAGCTAATAAATCAGAAAAGGGTATTTTATGACCAAAGGCATGCTTTTAGTGATGATGGATCCGCCAGCGGCTTTGGAGGAAGAACTCAACGCCTGGTATGATACCGAACATTTGCCTGAGCGCCTTGCTGTTCCTGGCATTGAAACTGCAATCCGTTATGTCTGCGATAGTGGTGGCCCAAAGTACCTTGCATTATACGATCTTTCATCGCCTGATATTTTGGAAAGTGCGCCCTACCTTGCCGTATCAGGTGATAATTTTTCGCCCTGGACACGTCGCGTAACAGCCACGGCGCGCGTACATCGCGGCGCGTGTGTCACGCTACATCCCAGCGACCCATCACCTTTGTTACCGGATTCCCATCTCCAGATTATCCGTTTCCGGGATGCGAGCGAAAAACAACTACCCGATGTGTTGAAGGCTCTTGATACAGCAAATACCGACGGCCAAAGCCCAGCTCAGTCGCGGCTTCTTTCCTATCAACTCAACGGGATCGATTACCTGTTTTTGCTGAGAGAGTTCCACAGCGCCGCTCAATCACCCTCAAAAATAGATGTGTTTGGCGAGGCTGCTTCAAAAATAGACCTGTGCGCCAATTATCGCCCCTACGCCTGATGACAATCAATTTCGACATACCCCTCCCAAAACCTGGCGAAATCAAAAAAGGAAACCCAGATGACTAATCAACTTATATCCGGAACGCTCGACTACCTTCGGCGCCCTCTGGTTCGCAATATCAAAGCCGGTCATCGTGTCCTGATCTTGTCAGACACAGCCCATGATCCGCGCGTTTGGCAAGCTATCATGACAATTTTGTCTGACATTGGCGCGGAAACAACGCTGTCGCTTTTCGATCGTCGTCCAGCTGATTATTACGATCCGCCTTCCGCTGTTTGCGAAGCAATGATGAACTCCGATTTCAACATCCTGCTTTGCTCCACCGGCATGCTGCACTCGGCTGCTAATTTCCGGGCCATGGAAGCTGGTATTCCAGCGATTTGCATGGATGGTGGCATGACCCTGGAGATGTTCCAATCCGGTGCCGTAACAGAAGACATGCGAATGATTGCCCTGCGCAAGCATTATGTTGCAAAGAATGTTTTCGGCCCCAATGCCAAGGAATGCCGGGTAACATCTCGTCACGGTACTGATTTCACCTATTCGGTCAAAGGATGCATCACACAGCCGCCACTGCCACCTGAAGACTTCGATTCCTACAAAATCATCGACTTTGCAAAAGATGAAAACCGGCCCGGAAACAACCTTCTCTATTACCTGTTCCCAACAGGTGAATTCAATGTTGCACCAGAAGAGTATACCGCTAATGGCAAATTGGTGATTGATTTCACAATGCACCATATTGGCCGCGTATTTACCCCGATCGAACTGACGGTAAAAGACGGCCGCGTGATCAGTATTGATGGCGATGCAGATGCCCGCATCCTGCGCGATTACCTCAAAACTTACGGCGATGAAAACGCTTATATGTGCCCAGCAGAAGCATCTGTTGGYGTTAATGCAAAAGCCGTTGTGCGCGGYATCCAGCGTGAAGACAAAAATATTTGGGGCACAATGCATTTCGGTCTRGGTACRAATATTGATGTTGGYGGATCTATCCGCTCAAACATCCACATGGACGGCGTYATTTTGCACCCGACACTTTATGTCGATGGTGAGAAACGCATCGACAATGGCCGTTTCCTGGTACCGATTGAGTCTGATTGATGTCAGTTGACCTAAATTGGACAGCTCAGGGCGACGGTAAACCCGTCGTCCTGCTACATCCAATTGGCCTTGATGGAAGTTGCTGGAATGACGTCGCCAAAAGATTGTCATCCAAACGCAAACTCATTCAGGTTGATCTGCGCGGGCACGGTCTCTCCCCCGTTTGCCCGCGCACCACATCACTTGCAGACCATGCCGATGATGTCGCGAACTTAATGACCAAGTTGGGAATATCCCCCTGCCCGGTTGTTGGCGTATCGTTTGGTGGCATGGTGGCGACTAAACTTGCCATCAACCATAGTGAGTTGGTTTCCACAATTGTTGTCTCGGCTTGTCCTAGTGCAATCCCTGACAAGGCCAGAGATGCCCTTCGGGCGCGCGGTGATGATGCGGCTCAAAACGGTATGGCCGCAATTGTACCCAGCACCCTGGAGCGCTGGTTCACCGTCGACTTTAGAAACAGCAGCAAAGTGGCGCCATTTCGCAAGCGCCTATTGGATGATGATCCACTAACTTGGCGAGATTCATGGCATGCCATTGCCGCGATGGATTTTTCTGCGCAGCTCGGAGATATTTCACTGCCGGTCTATTGCATTCATGCTGAAAAAGATCTCGGTGCTTCTTATGAAGCACTCGCAGCAACGGCCAATGGCGTTCAAAATGGCTGGCTGGATGTCATCCATGATGCACCGCATATGGTACACATTGAGAGACCAGATGAATTTTCTGCATTGGTACGCCAGCATTTGGAACATCACCCATAACGCTCGTAAAACCTATTGCGCACTCACGAACTTCGAAGCCTCTTCGCTCTGCAAATAGGCTTCGACCGCCGCTAATGCCTGCAAATGATTTGAGCGGATCAACGCAGATGCAAGGTCCGGGTCCCGGTCAAGAAATGCCTCATATAATTGAGAGTGATTGTTGACCGAGCGCTCGAGCCTTGTTTCCTGAGAAAGCGATATGCGCCGCAGACGAATGGTGCGCAGTAACAAGGAATCAATAATTCTTTTGGCCGTTTTATTGTGTGCGATATTCGTCAATTGACTATGGAATTCCACATTGGCCCAAAGATATTTATTCAGATCATTATGTTCATAAGCACGACACAAAGCCTCTAGAGCCTGGCGTATCTTATCTTGTTCTTCGCCGGTAGCGCGCAAAGCCACTTGCGATGCAGCAATCGCAAGAAGCTCTGATCTTAAATGATATATCTCTCGCACTTCTGTTAAATCAAATGTCGCGACCGTAGGTCTGCGCCGCGGCGGAATATGCACCAACCCTTCATTTTCTAGCAGCATAAGTGCTTCACGCACCGGTGTGCGGCTAGTCTTGTATTTCTTGGCCAAGTCCACCGAATTCAAATCTTCACCGGGCAAGAGCTGATTATCAATAATCTCCGCACCGACCTCACAGGCAATTCGCGCCACAAGGTTTGGCCGATCGTGCCCTTGAGCCACAACCCGGCGCACAATCGAAACGGCATGAAAATACGATTCACTTTGAGCATCGCTTGACGATGCAGTCCATTGCTGAGCGGCCTCGCGGACTATGTCGGAATCGTTCTCACCCGATTTGCTTAGTAACTTGCTGTCGTCATCCACAGTCATAAAATTGATTTCCCAACACATGACAATATTGATTGGCTTTTCATAATATYGYTSNCYTNTYAAKKWWWATYCCAAATGCATCAAAAACCAAATAACTCTGGCATCCACAGTGTCAGYGGAGAAAATAAAATAAGCAACAGAATGAGCACCATTGCWGATAATGCAAATGGCAGCGTTCGYCGAAACACCTGTTCCAGAGGAACTTCTGCAATGGATGCTGTCATGTAAAGYAGAATACCCACCGGCGGTGTGATCATCCCCACAATACAGCTCATAATAAAGATAATGCCGAACTGGAAGTCGTCAATTCCGTATTGCCGRGCGATTGGAACCAGGATTGGYGCCAGAGCGATAATCAACGCTGTTGCCTCCATTACCGTACCCAAAATCARCAGCACCATTGCCGCCATCACCATGAACAAAATTGGATCAGCAGTCAGCGATGTCAAATAGGATGCCAAATGCAAGGTGATTTGATTACGCGTCAATATCCAGGAAATAATAGCGCCTGCACCCATCAGCAARCCGACAACCGAGCTAATTATTGCACTGTATACCAAGGCATCATAAATATCTGAAAACCTCARATTACGGGTTAGGAGCAMGCCAACAGCGAGTGTRTAAACCACCCCAACTGCGGCAGATTCTGTTACAGTGAAGAGCCCCGATACAATCCCACCTACGATGATAACGGGCAAAAACAAAAAGGGTAGAATACGCCATGTCTGGTCAAGAATTAACTTTGGCGTGATGCTTACAGTTTGGTTTTCCAGCTCAACTTCACGCGCACCGATCCAAACCATGATYGCCAAGCCCACGCCCATCAGCAATCCRGGTAGAATACCCGCCATAAACAGCCCGCCAATGGACACGCCGCCGGACGCCAGACCAAAAATAACCATCGCAACGCTAGGCGGTATGATAGGCGCTATGACAGCCGTCGAGGCTGTAAGGGCGGCAGAATAGCCCGCTGAGTAGCCCGCCTGCCTCATCATGCGGATCTCTATTCGTCCCAAGGCAGCTACATCTGAAACAGCTGTTCCGCTAACACCACCCATAATGACACTGGCMGCAACATTGATATAGGCCACRCCGCCGCGCAACCGGCCCATGATCAATTGTARCCATTTCACCATCTCGGTTAAAATACCGCAGCGTTCCGCCARAATTCCAATGATGCTGAACARCGGTATYGCMARCAGYGGGAATGARCTCATGATRCCGTACATACGGCGCACRAGAATRCTTCCCTCAAGCCCGTCAAAGAACAAAATCCAACTGGCGCCAGCTAACCCCATCCCAAAAGCTACAGGCACACCAACGGCAACCGTAACAGCAAAAATAATGACAATAACAATCATCAYGTCGCATCCCCTTCGCTGCGGGCATGATCAACAAGCAGCACTCCTTGATGATAAATCARAAGRCCAAAGCCAATAGGATAAGCACCCATCACCCARGCCATAGAAATACGCAATGTTCCCTCAACCTGTTTAAGGGAGGCGAACAGCGCCAAGTARCTGCCCCAAAGCATCTCTAGTAAAAATRYCARGATTAAAACCTGTGCAAATATCCGAAGTATTTCGGCCCCGCGCGGCGAAAGCCGCTGCGAAAGGGTMGTAAGACCGATATGCGCGCCCTGACGAAAAGCAAGGCCCGMACCCAGCATAAAAAACCAAACCAACAACAAGCGGGCCATGGCATTGGCCTGAGCAATAGAGCTGTCAAAAAGAAATCGCGAGGCAACTTCAGCACAAACCAAAATCGTAAACCCAGCCCCAACGAAAGCGACCAAGACCTTTGTAGCAACCACGATACCCTGATCAAAACTACTCCAATAAACTGGAAGGTTGACCGATGGTATTGCAGCCTCAGAAGACGTATTTTCCAATTTCAGCCCCTACTTTAAACACAAAACGGGTGCGCCGATTACCAGCGCACCCCAAAATTTATTCACCAAGCACCTATTGATTAGTTGGCAATTGCATTTTGCAAACCAGACAAATAAGGTTCAAACTCAGGGCCAAACTTTTCATAAACAGGAGCAATGGCAGCTCTCATTGCAGCAATTTGATCTGGAGCAACATTGTTTACTTTCGCACCCATCTTTTCGAGCTCAGCCACTGAGCTTTCTTCGATCTCGAGAGCGCGGCGCAAATTGATTTCCTCAGCAGCATTGATTGCGCTTTCAAGCAAAGCCTGATCATCATCGCTCAAATCATCATAAACCTTGGCATTCATAACGACCAAAAGCATGCCAAACAGGTGATGCGTTACAGAAATATTGGGAGCGATTTCTGGAAAATGGTTTGCAATCAACACTGAGTTTGCATTTTCCAAACCATCAACAACACCCGTTTGCACTGCTTGATAGGTCTCGCTCCAATCAATTGCGATTGGGTTCGCACCCAGCGCTTCAAAGGCAGCGATATGAACAGGAGAACTCTGTGTTCTCAGCTTTAACCCCTTCAAATCATCCAACAGAACCACGGGATGGTCGGAGTTTGCCACGTTGCGAAAGCCATAGGGGAAGTTGCCAACAATCTTCACGCCAATGGCTTTTTCTGCATCGCTCGTGAGTGTTGAAAAAGCATCGGAATTTAGCATTTTGCCAGCTTCATCCCAATTGGTCACCAAAAACGGTAGTTCCAATACGTTGAACGCTGGAAAAAATTGGCTAGAATAAGCAGGGGATACCAATGTCATTTCCTGAGCACCGGTTTGAACATTTTCAAGTTGTTCAGCGAGAGCGCCAAGCTGCGCACTGGGAAAGAGCTGCACTTCGATGCGGCCGTCTGTTCCCTCTTGCATGATTTTTTTGAATTCAAGCATTGCCTCGCCATAAGGCGTATCGAGCGGATCGGTTAATCCAGCCCTGATAATCAAATCCTGCGCAGATGATGGCATTGCCATGGCGGTAGTTAGCAGAATAGCTCCACAACTGACATTGATCCATTTATTCATATTCAACCTCCAAAACACCTTGCGCGCTGCGCGCAAAATTCAATGTGTCGACATTAAAAGGCGCGTCATACTGTCAACTTGCAACAAAAATATTATACAAAACACATTATCTGATTGTATTTACGTCATTTTTTAAACTTAAAACCTTTCAATATATAGGTTTTTAGAAATATTAATTCTTGRAWTTYATYTCATATTTRGATTATTTGTCGACAGATTGATWRTAAAAATTAACTCTCGGGAGGCAAMCCCTCGACAAATTCCTGCAGCACAACGGCAAAATCATTGGGGAGTTGATAGGGGATGAAATGAGCSCCATSAGCAAARCTATGCARCGTTGCAGCYGGTATCAGCGTGCRAATTTCYGYGCTGTGCRCCTCTGGAAACAACATATCCAAATCTCCGCGCACCAAACATACTGGACAGCGAACATTAGGTAAGTCAGACGCRATGTCCATRTTRCAAACTGCCTGGGCGGAGCGCGCATATCCCTCKGCATCCTGGGCCAAAAAYMYTGCCTGATAAGCMGCTTTTCGCACACCATCATTCTGCCCCTTAAATGCATTATCAATCACGCCGGGCACCAAGCTTGAGAGGCCGTCTTGCAGCACCGTTTCTRCACGCGYYGCCAAGTTCTCAGACGCGGCRGGCGTAATTCTGATACCAGGATTTGACATTAAAAGTCCGGCTACATTYTGAGGTTTTTGAGCRGCATAACGWGTTGCGATCATTGCCCCYACGGCACAACCAACCARTATTATTTTTTCGGMGCCAAYGTCACGMCGAACGTCGTCAATTGCYTCAAGGAAACCATCGGTCGTCAACGGCTCTACTGGTAATKTGCTCTGCCCACTACCAGGCAAATCCAGCGCAACAGTTGAAAAGGCTCCACTCAGTAGCGCGCGCRTATCGTCCCAGAACCTCAGATCGGCTCCAAGAGGATGGATGAATAAAACAAGTGGGCCTGACGGCCCATCCGTAAACTGATAATGCGGTAACATTTCAAGGCGGCTCCACTGCTTATTTTAATTCCCGCCGCCGTACCAGGAACATAGTTAGACTAACCTGCAGAACGGATAGAACGAGTTTGCGCATACGCGACTCACCAAGTATTACGCTAAATGGAACGGCGTTCCATAAAAATCTCACATAGTGGGACAYGCATCAAGCGTCGGCTCAACTCAATCACAGGGTTTAACCAATAGTTCGTGTTTGTTTATCGCGGTSCTATTTTGAACAGGYATTGCATTTTGCGATCTATTCGCCRCCAATAAATGMYCYAGCATTCGCGGCTYAACCTAYCCAACAAATGGCGGCAGTTTCAGCGYTTTGTGGGATCAGCGCTAAATTGGCTAAAAGTGGGGYTGCAYCCAAAARGKCTATTTCATCACAAYATARGTWTCYGCATCMAATRCRGAGGCMCGGACAGCCGCATTTTGAKGCACACTTTCATGRACCAAARCRCKGAGCGCCYRGCACAGWCCTTGGATCACATYCTTTGTGCGTTCAGACGATGATAAAGGCAATATTGGTGTCGCAACCCGATTTGGCGGAAAGCCCGCAGGCTTTCTAATCTCWGAACATTATTCTCGTTTCCTGCTCGAARCAGATYCGCGCAACACCAATATGCTCTGGGATCAAATGTTCCGTGCATCAATGTATTATGGTCGCMAGGGCCTAACACTTGCCACCATCAGCGTCGTTGATTTGACGRTTTGGGACCTGCTTGGCAAAATGCGCCAAGAACCCGTTTGGGCGCTGATCGGCGGTAAAACCCGTAAGGAACTGGAGTTCTATTGCACGGGTCCGCGCCCAGATATCGCCAAGGAACAAGGATTTATTGGCGGTAAAGTGCCCTTGCCTTTTGGTCTATCGGCTGGTGTGGAAGATTTGCGCAAAATGTGGCCTTTTTAACTAAGGACCGCGAAGCAGTTGGCAATGACGTCCCGTTACAAGTGGATYGTTACATGCCGCTGGCCGTTCATTATGCCATCGAAGTGGCAAAGGCATGCCTGCATCTGAACATTGATTGGTGGGAAGAAGCCCTGCACYCSGATGAKTTCGAYGGCCACAAACTATTGAAACAAGCCCACCCTCAGGTGAAATGGACYACGGGGGAGCATGAATACACCCGCTATGGTTTCCGCAAACTGATTGAGGCTCGCGCCATTGATATTTTGCAACCCGATGTGATGTGGCTTGGAGGCATGACTAAATTGCTGCGAGTCTCGGCGATGGCGGCAGCGTGTGATTTGCTTGTTGTTCCCCATGGTAGCGGCGCATATTCAAGCCATTTCATGATGTCTCAACCGCATTCACCATTTTGCGAATACATCTCCAATAGTCCTGATGGCTCTGAAGTTATGCCGGTGTTTGGATCACTCTTCACAAATGAACAAGTGCCGATAAATGGCCGCATGTCGCTTGGCGAAGCCCCCGGATTCGGGCATGAGGTAAATGATCATGGATAATCAGATTGCAGTCATTACCGGCAGCGCTCAGGGCATTGGCCATGCGGTTGCAAAGCTTTTGTCAGAACGCGGCGCCAAAGTGGTCAGTTGGGATATCAACCCCATCAATGGGGATGCTATGGCGGAACTTGGCGGGTTGGCCATGACTTGCGATCAGGTTGCGTGCCGACAATTCTGGTCAACAGCGCTGGCATTTCGAGTCCGAACGAGCCCTTGGACATATATGACATTGATGCATGGCATCGGGTAATCGACATTAATTGAACGGCACGTTCTATGTAAATCGGGTTTGCGTTGGCGGCATGAAAGCCAATGGTTATGGCCGGATCATGAACATCGCTTCGATTGCGGGCAAAGAGGATAACCCCACCTCAGCCTATTCTGCATCCAAAGCAGCAGTGATAGGGATGACAAAGTCTCTTGGAAAAGAGCTTGCAGGAATGGACATTGCGGTTAATTGCGCGACCCCGACAGCAGCACGCACCCGAATTTTTGACCAAATGAAACAAGAGCATATCGACTACATGCTGAGCAAAATTCCGCGCGGGCGCTTTCTAGAGGTCGGGGAGGCTGCAAAAATGATTGCTTGGGCTGTTTCGCCAGAAAATTCGTTTGCAACCGGCGCAGTGTTTGACCTCTCAGGCGGGCGCGCAACGTATTAAAAAGCCGCCAACACACTGATATTATTTAGGCCCGGGGGAACTCGCAAATGCGTTGCGATGCGGTTGATACGCCTAAATCAAGTACTGTTTGAAGTGAGCTCCCGCGAAGCACGCCAGCGATATAACCCGCGTTAAAAGCATCGCCCGCACCAACGGTGTCAAAAGCATCGACTTGAGGCGCGCGGGCTATGAACATGCTCTGCTCCTTGCAGGCCATAGCACCATCAGCGCCACACTTTACAACGAGTTGAGCACCCTTCGGCATCATTTGTTCAATATGGGCAAGAGCGCTGGCAAGCTCATCAGTACCAGCGAGAGCCATGGCCTCCTTGTCATTGATCAACACATGATCACAGACAGCAAACCATTGTTCGACTTCTGAAACAACGCTGGATGTCCAACCCTCGGTGGGCCAACCTGGGTCTATGGCAACCTGCCACCCTGCTTCATGCAATTCTGATATCAATCTGGAATAATCAGTGCGTAAGACAGGCGTTGTAAAAGCACCGCTTAGCAATGCAATGCCGCCCTCCATTCCGCTTTTCTCAATGGCAGCGCTAACATGGGCGTAGGAAAGCGAATCCAAATGACCAACACTTGAAAAAAAGGTTCTTTCCTTATTCCCGTGTAGCAAACCAACCGAATAACAAGTGGGTGCATCAATCACCGCGCAATAAGCCCGATCATCCTCGAATTTTCCCGCAAGCCAACGCCCAAGATCATCATTCCCAAACGCTGAAATAAGGCATGTCGGTTGATCAAGCGTTCGCAAAACCAGCACAGTATTACCAGCAGACCCACCAGCGCGAAAATCACTGCGCGGCAACATTGTTTCAGTTCCTACTTCAGGCCATTTTGAAATTGACCCCATGACAATATCAACATTTGTATTGCCGATAACTAAGACACCATGCTGCGTGTTCAAGAGACTGCCTCACTGTCTGAGTTTTTTCTCAAAGGCCGCGACTGGAGGCTGGTAGAGCACATCATCTTCGACACATTTTTCATTTTGTTATCACTTAATAATGGGAGGAATTAACTCAGCAGGCATGCATTGTCAGGCGTGGCCGATGGCCTGCCCGTCTTCGCTAAATAAATGCAGATGGCCTTTGAGTGGCGATAAAAAGATCTTGGCATTTTGGGAAAACGCTACTGTGCCATTCACCCGCGCAACAAGGGTTCCCACCTCAGGAACATTGACATGAACAAAGGTGTCGCTGCCCAGTTGTTCAACGAAACCAACCTCCCCCGCCCAAGTTCCTGACTGTTGTGAAACCTCAAGATGCTCCGGGCGTATGCCAATTGTGTGGGCTCCGACATCCAAGCGATTGGCCCCTTCAAGAAAGTTCATGCGCGGTGAGCCGATGAACCCAGCCACAAAAATATTTTTAGGGTTTTCATACAGTTCAAGTGGCGTGCCGACCTGTTGAATATTGCCCATATTCATCACCACAATTCTGTCGGCCAAAGTCATTGCTTCAACCTGATCATGGGTCACATAAATCATCGTGGTATCAGCCATGTTCCCATGCAAATTGGCAATTTCAATTCGCGTTTCTACGCGCAGCGCTGCATCAAGATTGGAAAGCGGCTCATCAAACAAAAACAGCTTGGGCTTACGCACAATCGCACGACCAATGGCAACCCGCTGGCGTTGCCCGCCGGACAACTGTTTTGGCAGCCGCTCCAGATATTCTGTAATTTGCAGAATTTTGGCGGCTCCCCTGACCCGCTCATTCATCTCATGCTTTGACATTTTGCCAAGCTTGAGACCAAACGCCATATTCTCAAAAACAGTCATATGCGGATAGAGCGCATAGGACTGGAAAACCATGGCGATACCGCGCTTCACCGGAGGAAAATCATTAACCAGCGTATCGTCGATAAGCATGTCGCCGGATGATATCTCTTCCAGCCCGGCGATCAGCCGCAAAAGTGTGGATTTTCCGCAGCCCGACGGGCCAATGAACACCACAAATTCACCCGAATTGATTTTAAGGTTTATGTCGCGCAGCACTTCTACCGTGCCAAACGACTTGCAAATATTTTTGAGTTGCAGGTCCGCCATCGCTTACCCTTTCACAGCGCCAGCCGTCAGGCCTGCGATAATTTTACGTTGAAAAATAAGAACCAATATCACCAGCGGCACAGTAACAATCACCGAGGCCGCCATGATATTGCCCCACGGCACCTCAAATTCTGTCGACCCCGATATCATCGCTATTGCGACAGGAACCGTGCGTTGCTCATCGGAAGAAAGAAAGGTGAAGGCGAACAAGAACTCGTTCCAAGCATGGATGAACGCCAAGAGGCCAGTGGTCACCAATGCAGGCCACATCAATGGCAAGAATACTTTGATGACAATGACCAAGGGCGATGCGCCATCGACTATGGCAGCTTCCTCAATCTCAATGGGCAGTGCCCGCATGAAAGTCGTCAAAACCCACACAGTAAAGGGCAAGGTAAAAATCATGTAGGAAAACACCAGAGCCCAAAGCGAGTTGTAGAGTCCCATCGAGCGCACCAACTCAAACAACCCGGCCAGCACTGCTATTTGCGGAAACATAGATACTGACAAAATGGTGAGTAGCATTAATGTGCGGCCGCGAAAGCTGATACGAGAAAGCGCATAGGAAGCCGTTAATGCCAGCATGAGAGAAAGCAAAACCACAGCGGTGGCGACGAGGACCGAGTTGAGCAATTGTTGCCCAAATGCACCGCGCGTAATGACCGAAATATAATTGGTCATCGAGAAGCTGCTCGGCCAGTAACTCACCTCAAATATCGCGATACCAGATTTGAATGACGTCACAATCGCGTAATAAAACGGGAAGATCGATATAACCATGATGAGGGAAACCAACAGGAAAAAACTTAGTTTTCTGATCCAACGCGGTATAATCATTTTTCACCACCCAGGTTGAGTTTTCCAAACTTGATGATGATCAGGGTCACGAGCGCAATGACGAGAAACAGCAATGTCGAGGCTGCTGATCCATAGGCGAACTTGTCAAAATCAAACAGGTTCTCACGCGCAAACACCGACATGGTACGCGTTTGATTGTTGGCCGGGGTCAACACATAGATGAGATCGAAAACCCGCAAAGCATCCAATGCGCGGAAAATTACCGCAATCATTACGGCAGGCCTGATCAAAGGCAGCGTCACTTTAAAAAACACTTTAACCGGATGTACACCATCGACCCGCGCAGCTTCATAAACATCTGCAGGAACCATCTGCAATCCCGCTAAAATAAGCAGTGCCATGAAAGGTGTCGTCTTCCAGATATCAACAATCAGCACCGCCAACATTGCGGTATCAGCAGAGGCTGTCCAGGCAATTGGTCCGCTGATCAAATGCAAGCGCAGGAGAATATCGTTCAAAATACCAAACTGGTCATGCATCATCCAGGCCCACATTTTCGCCGAGACAGTAGTGGGAATAGCCCACGGGATCAGCACTGCAGCGCGCACCCAGGCGCGTCCGCTAAATTGGACATTGAGAACAAGTGCTACAATCAAGCCAAACAGGGTTTCAAAAGCCACCGATATGAACGAGAATTTCAGGGTGTTCCAGACAGAGCGCCACCAGCCTTCATCCGCCAACAGGCCGTAAAACTCACCTTCACCATCTCCGTAATCAACCCACTCAAGGTAATTGCGAAAGCCAATCCAGCGTGCCTCTGACAACAAATCCAGCGACGCATCGGTGAAACCGAAATAAATGGTACGGAACAGAGGATAGGCAGCTGTCGCCGCCAAAACGATAAGCATCGGCGTCATAAACAACCACGCTGAGCGTATCCTCTGGCTACTGAGTTGCGACCTGGATGTCATTGCTAACCTTTAATTAGAAATGGTTGACCGGGCACAACATGACGCCCGGCCTCGTTTTACAAAACCGGTTTTACCAACCAGCGCCCTTCAAGCGTTTGAGTTTTTTCTCAAGCTTGGCAAGGTTTACAGAGGCTGTACCATCACCCGAAAGAGTGGCGTGCACAGCACTCCAGAATTCCTTGGAAACCTCATTGTAATTGCGCTTTGTTGCGATGGATGGCCGCGGCAATGCATTGTCCACAACAGGCTTCCAAAGGGGTACAAATGGTTGTTTTTCCATGACTTCAGCATCTGTATACACAGCACTTAAAGTCGGAGGCCGGCTTGTCAGAATTGCCCGGTCCTTTTGAACATCATAAGAGTTCAGGTAACGCACCAGCGCAATGGCTGCATCCTGGTTTTTGGAGTATTTAGTCACACCAAGATGCCAACCGCCCAGTGTTGCCGCTGAAGAATTATCCCCGCCGCCACTTGGCAAAATGGACACTGCAAACTTGCCCTTTACCGCGCTGTCATCACCAGCAGACAGTGCATAGGCGTAGTTCCAGTTCCGCATGAAGACTGCGTTCCCGGTTTGCCAAACGCCGCGAGCATCTTCTTCCTTGTAGGACAACACGCCCTCTGGAGCGATTGTGCCAATCCAGGAAGCCGCCAAATCAATCGCCTCAGCGGCCTTGTCATTATTAATCGAAATCGTGCCATCAAGCTCAACAATGCGGCCACCACCAAAACTGGCAACCCATTCCTGTGCATCGCAGGTCAAACCTTCATAGGCTGCACCCTGAAACACAAAACCCCACATTTTGTCATTGCCAGCAGCACGTTCAGCGTCCTGAATTTTCTTAGCGGTTACCGTTAGCTGTTGCCAAGTTGCTGGCACGCTTTCGCTGTATTTATCCAGCAAATCTTTACGGTAGTAGAGTGCCGGTGCTCCCAAGAACATTGGCAGCGCAACCAGCTTGCCATTAACCGTTTGGGATTCAACAGCAGCAGGCACAAACTGATCGATAATGTCGGCAACATGTGGCGCCAAATCAATGAAATGAGTGGCGATTTGCGATGCCCAGATAACGTCAACCCGGTAGACATCAATGTCACTGCTTTGCGCTGCCAACCAAAGCTTATATTGGCCAAATTGATCAGTGGTCGATTCCGGCATGGAAACGATTTTTACCGTATGGCCACTGTTAGCTTCAAAGGTATCAAGATGTGCCCTGAGCATTTCATGATCTTTGCCCACGGAGCCGTGGACAATGCGCAACTCAGCCGCTTGCGCGCCCATGCTGAACAACGCCACACTGGCCATTGCGCAGGCTAAAAAATTACGAATTCGCATACTATTTCCCTCCATAAATGGCATGCTTTACAAGCAGCCAATTTTAAAAAACTGTGGCGCATTTCCATTGATTTGCAGATCACGCAGGTGCGCCGATGTACCTGCATTAAATTCCCGCTCACTCACATTGTTTTGGAACGGGAATGTTCCTTTGAATCTCATTTTCTAAATCTCCCGGCAGAAAAGGGGTGAGGTCCAAGCCATCTGCCCATTAGATTGACGAAGCTTCAGATAGATGTTTTCCCCATGCACTATCGCGCCCAACGGCACTTGACCCTGCCATTGCCATTGGCGAGGTGCGGGGAGTTGGTGAAAGCGATAGGCCGGGCTATCAATAGGCCCAAGATTGCCAGAAAGAGCGCCGGTAAATAGCTGCTCAGCAGCAACTGATATTTTGGTGCCATTCAAATTTGCGGTAACCACCGCATTTTTTTCCAACCGAACCCGCACGGCTATAGCCTGCGTTGCAGCCGTAACGTTGTTGGGATTGGCATGAGCCGTGATTTCAAAGCGGATACCATCTTTATCCGCACTAAGCTGTGGCTCTTGATCGCCTGCGTCTTCACCTTCAAGCGGAGATACAATTTCCGCACCCCGCAGCCGAGGCTCAAAGTTCAATATTTCACCATTTTCAATTGTAATATTGCCAACCCAACGGTGCGTTTTATGGCGTGCTCCCCATCCCATTTCCAAAACCAAGACCGTCTCGACAGCATCCCCGCCCTTATCAATTGGCGAGGGCATGATCTCTGGGCTAATACGTTGGAAGAGCTGGCCGTTGCGTATCACATCAATTGTATCGATAAAGCCGCCCCCAACCGCTTCAATATCCAAAACCGCATTTGGTTGAGGTGGCAAAATRCCGCCCTGAACTGYCTCACCAATTGCGCCCAGAAGATGAATTTTATCTCCCGTTAGRGCRTTRGTRCRCCGCCCCATAAGGCTGCCCCAAATCTCCCCMCGCTGATTACTGCRCGCATARGCACAACAGCGRCCATGGCCATAAGAGCCAGGGTAAGCRCTGTGATGATCTGTGTTGCCAACGATTCCAAAAATATGCCCTTGGGCGAGGCCAGAAACCATTGTGGACGTACCATTACTGGGGCCCATGGAATGAAGGTAGGGGCGATCAGTGACCGAATTTTCCGCACAGCCATGCATCGAGAACATCTCAACAACTGGCGAAAGCTCTTGCACAAAACTATCCCAGTTAATGCCGCGTGCACCTTGCCGATAGCCAATATGGTGCGGAAACGCCATGAAGCCGCCACGCACATTGCCCCTGAGAGCCTTGAGAAGCTCAGCCGGGCTATCCGCCAACACAAAACCCTGCRGCGTCAGCCCTTCATAGACGATKGTGTAATCGCCATGTTCGAATGAGTGTATTTCATAGCCTGGAAAAACAGTGAATTGACCCGGCGCATCGAACGCTTCAAGCGTTTCATAATGCGGCARCCAATTGCGCCGCAGYTTCGCAAATCCCTCKACATGAAAGTCGACAATGTGTTTAACGCTRGGATCATCCACGGGCATATCTGGCCAATATGCGTGCCCGGTAATCGACACAAAATCCAGCTGAACAGCAGCGTGTTTAAGTGCGCTTTCCAAATCGCCATGGCCATAAGAAAGATTGCAATGGTTGTGGATGTCACCGTAGAGCGGYAACAGGCCGTGTTTGGCRGCAAGMGGGCGCAARCGTTCTGGCAAAACGCGATCAAGCATGAGGAGCCACCTCATTGTCTATTTGCATGAACTGCCCGCCGACACGTATGGATTCCTGCGCCGCAATAACCATGCGCAATGAGGCGATGCCCTCTTGCACACCAACCGGGGATAATTTTCCCTCACAAAACGACTTCATATCCCGCACCAAACGGCGATCGGCACCATAATGGCTGGAACTTTGATCAGGGTTATCAATYACRATTGTCTCCTGATGACGCCCATAATCTGAGACTAAATCTATCGTTCCGCTAGACCTTTCAAGGCGCAATCGCCCGGAAGACCCAAGCAATTCCAGCGTCTCCTGATCTTTTGCCCACGGGCCAAAGATTGTAAAAAACAGGTTCGCTTTGACCCCATTTTGATAGCTCATGGTGACGATGGCATGATCGTCAATATCGGCGCCTGGCAGGTAGACGCAATTATCATCGCGATCACGCGGGTTTTCCGCCTCAACCCAGCTAGGGTTTGGAACTTGCGCGCTACCCTCTTCTTTGTCGATTAGTGTTTCGTGCCGCCGRTATGGGCAATCCCTATCGCAATCACGRCACCGYGCYGGCGCTGTTGGATCTGGMGCRAAAATGCCGCTGCGCCCRCCAACAGCSCCCAGAGCGGAACAATCACTGCCMGCAAACCAGTTCAAYACATCAAAGTGGTGCGAACATTTATCATTGAGMGCRCCRCCGGAAAGMGAGCTATCCCGGTGCCAAAGTTGCAAATARCGAGTGTAGGGTATGACCGAGCGCAAAAGCAGCATTTGCAGCGACCCAATAGCGCCGTCTTGCAGTAAGCGCGCAGCCTCCAGCCAAGTTGCCTCATAGCGCCGTGTAAAACCCATCATAATCGGGGATTTGGCGGAYAAYTCAGCAGYGCGAATGGCAAGCGCATCATCAAGGGCAACCGAAATTGGCTTGTCGAGATATATTTTTTTACCCGCTTCAAGAGCGGCTATTGTGGGTTCCCGATGTGCGTTTGTGTGCGTCGTCACCAACACCAGATCAACATCGGGATCATTCACTGCATCATGAAGCTGAACAAAGCACTTTACGGTCTGATCAATGCCGTCTTTTTGATATAGCTGATTGAGGTGCTGGCTGGCATATTCCATGCGCGAGGCCAAACGGTCATGGACCCCGACAATACGAAAACCGGTCTCGGCTGCCATCTCGGCCATGCGCGAGCCGATGAAATACACACCGCGCTCACCCGCACCGATAATAGCAACTCCAATAGTGCGTATATCGTTCGGCGTTTTAGCCGTCGAGTGAGGGACATCTGATTGATTGGAATGYAAATTCATTAAYACTTTGGTCCGGCAAATACTRCTTSTTGCCCAAAGCCTATKCAGGTATAATATTCATATCAATCCAAGTTATACCCATTYATGAAYTTAWTGTTGATACTGTGCCACGCTCCCATGGGYCACAATTTCTATATCAAGATAATGGTTTTGCGCRACTTGAGTGCCGCCATGRATACGSGAGAGYACSACYTCTTCGAACTTATCAATCTTAGCTTCGTCGCTGTTTCCAATAACGTCAAATCGATTTAAATGCTCACTTTGGAAATCGACACTTCCCAGCATAAGAACACTTAAATCTTCTGCTGGRCGCAGGCCTAACCGTGTCAGCGCAACGTCCAGAACAATGCCCTCGACAACGCCCCAAGTGATCAGCGCACTACACGACAAACGGCGATCTTGCACCTTACAGGGTGCCAATGCGTTCACAATTTTATCGGCCGTATAGTCACCCGGCAATGCATCAATTTGCATGATRGGGCAYGCTTCAGRRTCTGGCATAAAGCGYCGTAAAACGCCAAATTCCCGACGCGCCATTGCTATGGTTCGAGCTGAATGGCCAGACGTTAGAAACCCAATACGATCATGTCCCTTAGCACGTAAAAGATTGAAGGCAGTCGATACGGCTTCACGCCAATCAGTGCCGATTGCATCAACATCAATGCCAGTTACATAGGCCCCATCAGAAATAATATGTGGGGTGTGACGCCGCAGAGCTGACAAAAAATCAATAGAAAGAGACTGAAAATGCCCTTGCAACAAGCATGCACGATACCGACCCAAGCGGGCTAAAACTTCGAGCGCCTGTTTTTCGTCATTATACCCAATTTGCAACATTGTTACGTTGCTTTGTTGGAACCGCCGCGCCAACTCACGCACTAGATTTGTTGCAATTGCACTCTCAGATGCACGCCGAAGCACAAGAAAATCGCCGTCCCATTCATCGTGTTCAGATGGTTTCAACTCGGGTTCGGCAATAACAATTCCCAAGCCACTTCGCGATACCAACTGTCCCTGTGCGACAAACTCCTGAATGGCACTTTGCACGGTGCGCTGCGCAGTTTCAAACCTGCGCATTAATGCTCGGATATTTGGCAATTTATCTCCAGGCAATCCAGCATCAATCTCCTCTTGAATCCAGGAGATTATTTCATCACGTTTAGCACTTGCGTTACGGGCCATAGAACTTTTTTGCCATTACAAATCGAGTAATCTTATACTCATATAATACTCATTTGATATTATGACAATCGCTGTAAGGAGCTTAATGACATCGTTTGTCACGCGACAGCACGGCGAGGTCGGCAGTGCCCAGAACTAACCACCTTAGCGGGTCATTACTCTCAACTTTCAGAGTCTAAAATGCTCTGTGCCGTAATCTCATCGGTAATGAAAACCGTAGGGTTCAATCGCTTCAAGCAGCCAATCAGCACAGCGATTTTCTCTTCACCGCCGGAGATAAGCACCAGATCATTTGCCTTTTTTAGACGATCAATGCCAACGGAAATAGCGCGCTCATTGACCTGATGATCAACAATATTGCCGTTTACGTCGATAAAATTGTAAAGCAAATCGCCAACGGCACCGGCCTCAATGAGCGACTTCCGCTCAGCCTCTGAAACATGCCCCAAACGATATGAAGTCGTAAGCTTGGTGATACCACCAGCACTTACAAAAGCAACATCCAGTGAATCTGCAAAATCGAAAATTTGATTGATGCCACAATGCTCTAGCAAAGCGTGTTTGGTTTCCGCGCTATCGACGAGAGCCGGTGCAGGCACAAGATACCCTTCGCCATTGAACCGTTCAGCAAATTGCCAGGCAAATTCAGCTGGGTTAAATCGTTTTGCCTGCGATATACCRCCAAGCARTGAGATTATCCGCACATTCTCCAGCTCGCGCCCYCGAATATAGGGAAGTGCCGAATACAATGTACGWCCCCASCCCACGCCRATGGTCATATCWGATTGAACATAGTCCGAAATAAAYTTSCCSGCRGCCAARGCAATAACTTTTGTTGCATCRCTCYCCGGGTCGGTCCGAGGCGCAATGATGACCTTATTGACGCCAAATTTTTGCTCAATTTCTCTTTGGCTTTTTATAATTGACTGAATATTTGAATTAATTTGAATATTGACTTCACCGCGCTTACGCGCTTCCGCCAAGAACCGTGTAACCTGCAACCGGCTTATGCCCAGGACATTGGCTGTTTCTTGYTGGTTTTTTCCGTCAATATAATAAAGCCATGCCGCCCTTACTCTCGTCTCTTGAACCTCRTCCAAAATATTGGGTCCATGAGATTTTTTATGGGCAGTTTTGCTTTCATTTTCACGGTTCTCAGTCATTCAGTCTACCGTTTAATTATCAAGTGCGCGCGCAGCAAATACTCTATCATTTTWAGAATAGCAAATAAACAGACCAGACCTTTRGNCYTAGCTAAGCGCTATTGATAGCAAGACTCATGAATGCTAGGCGCTCGTAACATCCTCTATCGGGTCAAGTGTGAGCAAAATGGGGTTTTCAACAAGCGACTNAAATTTCTCCAACCATTTTGCACCAAGCGCACCATCCACAACCCGGTGATCSMMYGMCAGCGTGCAGGTCATGACGGTGGCCACGGCCAGCGCGCCATCTTTAACCACGGCGCGT
>NVXB01000056.1 GCA_002746425.1 Hyphomicrobiales bacterium
CGCGCCTTGGTGAGCGCATCTTGCAGGGCTTTGCCAAAACTCTCGCGATCATCGGGGTTGAGAAACTCGCCGAAAATCATGCTGTTGCCATGGCTGGTCAGCGTCAGGCTTTTAACGCCCTCATCCTCAAGCCGCTCCATGCTAAGCCGCACCCAAAACGGGTTGAACACGTAGGCTTTTTGTTTGCCCTTGGCATCGACCTTTAAAACCAGCAGCTCTTCATTGGTTAGCACCACATCTTCATAGGCGCGCGCCGCGCGGTAATTCATCTTGAAAGCAATGTAGATCAGCAGTACATCCAGCCCGAAAAAGCCAAATACCGGCCACGCGCCAATGGTGACAAACAAGATACCGGCGGCAAAGCAGATCGCCGACAGCGATACCATTAAAATGATAAAACCCTTTTTGCCCAAAGAGCGATAGGGCGTTAGCCGGACCGCAAAAAGCGGATCAATGTCAGATGGTGCGATCATAGATTTGTCCTGTGATCTCAAGTTAGAACATCTGCAATTTCGCAACAATCAGAGTCTTTAATTAGTGTTAACAACAGGCCAGAAGCTGAGGGTTGAGTTGGGGGGTTGAGCTTGAGCTGCTGGCTGGGCATTGTGAGCATGTTCGAAAAATTAGAGATTCGTATGACCAAAAAACCTACCCGCAAACGCTCTCGCCTGAGCGTGGCACATCGCCAAACCATGTTTGACCGCTTTTATGCGGCCGATCCAGAGCCGAAGGGCGAGCTGGACTACATCAATGTGTTTACGCTGCTGGTGGCGGTTGTGTTGTCGGCGCAGGCGACGGATGTAGGCGTTAACAAGGCCACCAAAAAACTGTTTCAACTGGCCGATACGCCGCAAAAGATGCTGGATTTGGGCGAGGATAGAGTGCGCGAGGAAGTGCGCACCATTGGGCTTTATCGCAACAAGGCCAAAAATGTTATCGCGCTGTCAAAACGCCTGATTGAGGTATATGGCGGCGAAATTCCCGCCAATCGTGATGCGCTGGAAACGCTGCCGGGCGTTGGGCGTAAAACCGCCAATGTGGTGATGAATATCGCTTTTGGCGAGCCGACTATTGCGGTGGATACCCATCTGTTTCGCCTGGCCAACCGCACCGGCCTCGCGCCCGGTAAAACACCGCTGGATGTTGAGCTGCTCTTGGAAAAATCCATCCCAAAGGAGCATATGCTCCACGCGCATCACTGGCTGATCCTGCATGGGCGCTATATCTGCAAGGCCCGCAAGCCCGATTGTGCCAAATGCCTGATCGAAGATATTTGCCTCTATGACGAAAAGGTTTTTGCCTAAGCTCTGGCGTGCGCTTTGCGCTCTAGGCCCTTGAACAAATGCACCATAAAAGCCGTTGCGAAGAGCGGTGTCAGCAAGTTCACAATCGGAATGGCCAGCACGCCAGCAATAAGCAAACCGGCCAGCATGATGGTGCCGGAATATTGGCTGCGCAGGGCTTTTGCATCGCGCTCGGTGTAAAACCGCATGGCGACGAACTGAAAATATTCACGGCCCAGCAAATAGCCATTGGCGACGAAAAACACCATCAAATTGATACCCGGCACCAGTAGTAAAAACAGCGCCAGAATGTTCACTCCGACCACCAGCAGCAAAAACCGTAGCGATAGTTTTAGGGATTTGCCAAACGGCATGGGAACGCCGGGGCGGTCATGCGGATAATCACGCGCTTCAATGGCTTCGGCTACTTCATCGAGAAACAATCCGGCAAACACACTCATCGCCGGAGCCAGCAAAAAACCGGCGCCTATGATCAGGCCAAAGCCGGTTAAAAACGCGATGCCTGTGCTCAGCCAGGGCGAGCTGACATCGATAAAACTGTTGCCGATGGATTGCAGCAGCGTCACCAGAGCGATTAACAGCGCGATGGTCAGGCCCAGCGCTTTCCAGAAAACCCCTCGCAATTCACGGGCAAACAATTGTGAAAACGCACGGGAGGCGGCAGAAAGAAGCATATTGGGTCCCAAAGTTAAGAATTTGCTGGTATTCAGCCTGTATTTTGAGGCCAAACTTGAGTAACACCAGTTGCAGATAGGCGCTTAACGGCGCTGCCACAATGCCCCGAATTCAAAAATCCACCCGGAACCCCAAACCCGCCTCAAACCCGCCCGGAATCCCATGACAGACACTTTTGACTACCATGTGCTCGGCATCGGCAATGCGATCGTTGATGTGCTTTCGCAAACCGATGATGATTTTCTCGTTGCTGAGGGTCTTGCCAAAGGCAGCATGAACCTCATCAATGCTGCCCGCGCCGAAGCGCTATACGCTGCCATGGGCCCCGCCATTGAAGCTTCTGGCGGATCCGCTGGCAACACCATTGCCGCTGTGGGCAACCTTGGCGGGCGTGGCGCGTTTTTCGGCAAGGTCTGCGATGATACGCTTGGCCAGTTTTACCGCCATGATATGCGCGCGCAAAACATTACTTTTGACACGGTGCCGCTTAAAAAGGGCGAATCCCCGACAGCGCGCTCGATGATCCTCATCACGCCCGATGGCGAGCGCACCATGAACACCAATTTGAGCGCCTGCGTGGAGCTTGGCCCGGATGATATCGACGAGAATATCGTTGCTGGCAGTGCCATTTCCTATTTCGAGGGCTACCTATGGGACCCTCCTCTTGCCAAAGATGCTTTTCGCAAAGCGGCAGATATTGGCCACGCCCATAACCGCAAAGTGTCCATCACCTTGTCGGATTCGTTCTGTGTTGATCGTTGGCGCGATGAATTTATGACCCTAATTAAGAACGGCACTGTTGATATTTTGCTGGCCAATGATGCAGAAATCAAAGCGCTGTATCAAACCGCCGATCTGGACACTGCGCTCAAGGCCATTCAGCAGGATTGCGCTTTAACCGCAGTAACACACGGCGTAGAGGGCTGTTTTGTCATCGATAAGGATGGCGTTCTTGCCGTGCCCACAACGCCGGTGACCAATCTCATCGATACGACCGGGGCGGGTGATATGTTCGCCGCTGGCTTCCTTTATGGCCATGCCAAGGGTCTGTCCAACGAGGTTTCGGCCAATCTGGGCAATTTGGCCGCTGGCGAAGTTCTGGGCCATATCGGGCCACGTCCGCAACGCTCGTTGCAACAGCTGGCCGAGCAAAAAGGCCTGCTTTAAGCAGCGTGCGCAATAATTGAGCGGCTCGCATATTTGTGAGCCGCCATTTGCCAAGGCTAACAGCCTGTGGTTTTCTGCCTGCTACCCAACTTATTGAAGAGGCAGGCACTTGATAGATTCAGCGACATTATTGACCTACGTGGCCATCGTGGTGGGCTTTGTTTTCATCCCCGGCCCGGCGACGTTGCTAACCGT
Source organism: Hyphomicrobiales bacterium (assembly GCA_002746425.1). Taxonomy (GTDB): domain Bacteria; phylum Pseudomonadota; class Alphaproteobacteria; order Rhizobiales. Next base: position 3,342 of record NVXB01000056.1, read on the forward strand.
GGCAAGAGCAACCAGTTCTGGCACGCGGGTTGGCATTGCAACCGGGGCAGGCATTGCTCTTGGTGATGTCATTCATACCATCATGGCCATCGTCGGTATTTCCGCGATTATCGCTACATCAGCCTTTCTGTTCAGCCTGATAAAATACCTCGGAGCGGGCTATTTGGTTTATCTGGGCATTCGCGCGATTTTGGAAAAAGCCCCGTTGAGCCTCGGCGGTAAAACCAAGCCCATCACCGCCAAGCGGGCTTTGCAGCAAGCGGTAATCGCCGAAGTGCTCAACCCTAAAACAGCCCTGTTCTTTCTGGCATTTCTGCCGCAATTTGTGCGGCCGGAAAATGGCTCGCCCCTTTTGCAATTGTCGATATTGGGCATACTTTTTGTGCTACTGGGTTTTATGAGCACCCTTATTGTCGCGATTAGCGCTGGTAAAATGGGGCAGTTTTTGCAGCGCAATCCTGCGGTTTTGAAATGGCAGGGCAAATTCGTCGGCGGCATTTATTGCGCGCTTGGGGTTCGTTTGGCTTTTCAAGAGCGCTGATAAAACCTTACGTTCACGTCAAAAATATATGATCTTTACGTAAAATGCATTTGACTTTTACGTAAACGTAAGTATTGAAATCGTGAAGTTGGCTAGAGAGTAGAAGCTGGAAATTTGTCGTCAGAATCTAAAATAGCAAACCACACATCAGTAGGCAAAATGTAGTGCCCCAAATTGGGCTTAAAGCCGCCGCAGGGCGACCTGATCAATCAGATGATTGGCACCTTTGCGCAGGATCAAATCTGCGCGTTGGCGGGTAGGAAGTATATTTTCATGCAAATTGGGGCCGTTTATCCGGTTCCAGATATCATCTGCCTTGGCGGAGGCTTCTTCGTGGGTCAAATCGGCGTAAGTGCGAAAGAAACTTTTGGGATTGCGAAAAGCTGTCTCACGCAGGCGTAAAAACCGCTCGCGATACCATTGCCGCACCAATGCTTCATCGGCATCCAGATAAATCGAAAAATCGAAGAAATCAGACACGAATGGCACCGCATCACCGCCCGGCGGCAAATCACGCACCTGCAACACGTTCAAGCCTTCAAGGATTAAAATATCGGGCTGTGAGACGGTAACGGTCTCATCCGGCACCACATCATAAACCAGGTGAGAATAAACCGGGCCAATCACATCGCGCTTGCCAGCCTTAATATTGGTCAAAAACGTCAGCAACCGGCCAACATCGTAGCTTTCCGGAAAACCTTTTCGCTCCATCAGCCCTTCGGCCTTGAGCACGGCATTGGGGTATAAAAACCCGTCCGTTGTCACCAGATCAACCTTTGGCATACCAGGCCAGCGCGACAGCAACGCTTGCAACACGCGCGCGGTGGTGGATTTGCCGGCAGAAACTGAACCTGCAAGGCCAATAATAAACGGCACTTTGCGCTCATTCAGGTCCAAAAACCGCGCGGTAGAATGATAAAGGCCCTGCCTTGCCTTAACATAATGCGACAACAGCAGCGCGAGGGGCAGATAAATCCGCTCGACCTCATCAACGGAAATAGGGTCGTTCAACCCCTCCAGGCGGCGCAATTCGTTGAGAGAAAGCGTCATTGGCATGTCATGGCGCAATTGCGACCAATGATTGACATCATAGACCCGGTAGGGCGACAGAGCGCTTTCACCCAATTGGGCGGCGCTCACAGGATCGAGTGAATTAGCGAGCTGTGCAGGGGTCATAGTCCAAACCTTAGCCCCGTAAGGCCTTCTCTGCCAAGCCGGATTGGCCGGTGCGGCCTTCCAGGATGGTCATGACCTCCTCCAACGGCACATCTCGTGCCCGCAGCAGCACCAATAAATGGTACAAAACATCGGCTGCTTCATTGGCAACATCGCTTTTTTCCTGCGCAGCAGCGGCCAAGATCAGCTCAATGGATTCTTCGCCCAGCTTCTCGGCGCATTTCAACACACCCTTATGCAGCAATTGCGCGGTGTAGGAGCTGTCTGCGCCGGCATCTGCGCGCTTGGCAATGATGGTGTCCAGATCGGTCAGGGAAAATTGTGGCATTTATCAAAACTCGTTCGTGCAGGCTCATTTGCCCATTAATACAAGCGGTTAGTGCAGGCGCATTGGAATGCCTGCTTTGGCCATATGTTGTTTAGCTTCTCGGATTGTATAGGTTCCAAAGTGAAAAATCGAGGCCGCAAGCACGGCGCTGGCATGGCCCTCGCGAACACCCTCCACAAGATGGTCCAGATTGCCAACCCCGCCAGAGGCGATAACAGGCACGGACACGGCATCTGAAATGGCCCGTGTCAGCGGTAAATTATAGCCAACTTTGGTGCCATCGCGGTCCATGCTGGTTAGCAAAATCTCGCCCGCGCCCAGCGCCACGACCTTTTGAGCAAATTCCACCGCATCAAGGCCGGTTTCTTCACGCCCGCCATGGGTGAAAATCTCAAAGCGTTCTGGCTCGCCGGGCGCAGAAACACGCTTGGCGTCAATCGCAACAACAATGCACTGATTGCCGAATTTATCAGCGGCCTGGCGCACAAAATCGGGGTTTTTGACGGCTGCTGTATTGATCGACACTTTATCGGCACCAGCCAGCAGCAAATTACGAATATCGGCCACTTCGCGCACGCCGCCGCCAACGGTCAGCGGCATAAAGCAATGTTCTGCAGTTTCGCGCACCACATCCAGCAAGATGCCCCGCGCTTCAACGCTCGCAGTGATATCCAAAAAGCACAGCTCGTCTGCGCCAGCCGCATCATAGGCAATGGCGGCCTGCACCGGATCTCCGGCATCAATCAGATCAACAAAATTGACCCCTTTAACGACGCGGCCCTCTTTAACATCAAGGCAGGGAATGATGCGGGTTTTGAGTGTCATTTTAGGTTTCCGTTTTCCAACAAAAATATTGCCATAACAATAAATGGCACACCAAAAGGCAGGCGCTCAGCCTTTAGGGCCGACATTTCCCACAGATCGATAATCTGGAATAGCATAATTGTACATAGAATGTGGCGATTGAGCGCATTGTTGGTGTTGGATTCACAATGAAAATTGCACCAAACTCAGAAGCGCTTGTTTTCTGGCGGTTAGAGATGGCGCACAAATCATAGGCAGAATGAATTCGTTTTACGCTATTGGTAATTGTGTAAACGGCAGCTTCTAGCCCACTTTGGGTGGAAACCGGACGTTCGCTGCAGTGCAAACAATAATGTGAAACGTGATACAAGGCCGACATTGCAATCTATTCGTATAATCGAACCTGAAATCAAAACAGTTTAGTTTCGTAAAATCTTCACATTTCTCCAGCCCTGTATTTAAGTATGTGTTGTAGTTTTTAAGTGATCATTTTAGAATTGTTTGATGGGACGTCCAAAATCATACTCACGTGACGCCGTGGTCGAAAAGGCCATGAGCGTATTCTGGCAGAACGGCTACAAGGCAACTTCTGTGAGCGATATTGTGCGGGAAACCGGACTGAACACCGCCAGTATGTATAAGGAATTTGGAGACAAGGAGGGACTGTTCTCAGAAGCTCTCCACCATTATCGAGATCACATCATCGGACCGCGATATCGGATTCTTATCGATAACCCAAATATGTCAGGCGTCGAAATGTTTCTTCGAAATGTTTTTCTGGGCGCAGCCAAAAAAGAATACAAGGGCTGCTTGATGATGAACCATCTCGCGCAGAAGAACGTGATAGGTCCGGATGCCGTAAAACAGGTGGGAGCGTTCTGCGCAGAAATCGAATCTCTGGTTGAAACCGCTCTTTTCAATGCGCAATCAGATGGAGAAATCGGACCAGAAAAGGATGTGGCGCAGCTTGCCAGTTTTATCGTCTTCTGCGTTCACGGAACTGTATTATATGGGCGCCACGACGAGAAAAAGCACATGATTCCAAAGTTTTACGACATGATTATGCAAGAATTGCGCAGCTAATACAGATCGTTTTTTATTTTAAAATTGTTTTTTTAAAATAAATGTTTTAAAACGTTGTCACCAAGGTTGTCGCAATCGACGACCACGCATGAAAAAAATTCAGAGATGGGACAAACACAATGACAATTTCCGAAACAGCAATGGCATTCTTCGATGCCTGCGAAACAGGCAAAGGCTGGGATACTTGCAAGGCATACTGCCAAGAGCGGGCCACATTTACGTGCCAAGCTGATGCATTGGCAGATATCTCGACGATCGAAGGGTACTCGGGTTGGACGGCAGGGATTTTGACTCCGATCCCCGATGGCCACTACAACCTTACCTCTTTCTCGACCGATCACGAAAGGAACATCGTGACGGCTACAGCAGTATTCCACGGCCATCAGACTGGAGATGGCGGACCGGTTCCGCCAACAGGCAACGAAGTCGCAACAGACTACGTTTATATTATGGAGTTTGAGGGGGAAAAAATCGCTCGAATGACCAAGATTTGGAACGACGGTCACGCTCTCAAACAACTAGGGTGGGCATAGCGCCTCCGCTTTTTTGACGCCGCCCTACGGGGCGGCGAAACACCACCTTGATGCCCGCATTGTGCTAGAACTAGTCATTGGCTGCAGTGGCCACAAACGACAGCTATGAGCCGAATGCACCAGTTTAGCTAATTGCATGATGGGCGAATTGGTCCGCATAGCTGACCTTGGTAGCGGGCAATGCGATCAGGTACTCGAAAATTTTCTGAGCGGCCCTGATGGATAGCTACCCTGAGATTTTGCCAAGCGCTGCCAGCGCTTCTGCTGGATCAATGCGTCCATCATATAGTGCGCGCCCGGAAATGGCACCTTCCAGAATTTGCGCATCTGGTTGGCACATGCGCTCAATATCCACCATCGAGGCAAGGCCGCCCGAGGCGATGACGGGAATGCTGGTGTGGTTGGCCAGCTCCAGCGTGCTGTCCCAGTTAATGCCCTTGAGAATACCATCGCGGTCAATATCGGTGTAGATAATGGCCGCAACACCGGCATCTTCAAAGCGAGAGGCCATATCCAGCACGGTGAGGTCAGAGGTTTCGGCCCAGCCCTCTACCGCCACGCGGCCACCACGGGCATCAATGCCCACGGCCACCTTGCCGGGGAACTTTTTGCAGGCCTCACGTACCAAATCCGGATCTCGCACGGCGATGGTGCCAAGGATGACACGGGACAGGCCTTTGTCCAGCCAAGCCTCGATATGCGCGAGCGTGCGAATGCCGCCGCCCAGTTGAACCGGGTTTTTGGTGGCTGCCAAAATGGCCTCCACCGCATCGCCATTGCGCGCTTCGCCAGCAAATGCACCATTAAGGTCAACCACATGCAGCCATTCAAAGCCCTGATTTTCAAAAGCCTTGGCCTGATCGCCGGGGCTGTCGTTGAAAACGGTGGCCTGATCCATATCGCCAAGTTTCAGGCGCACGCATTGCCCGTCTTTCAAATCAATTGCGGGGAATAAGATCATGTTGGGTACCATTTCAAGAAATTGCCAATCAATGCGAGGCCCAGTTCCTGGCTTTTTTCCGGGTGGAACTGGGTTCCGATCAGATTATCGCGTGCAACAAAAGCTGTGACTGGGCCGCCATAATCGGTGTGGGCCAACACATCATCTTGGTTTTTGGCCTGCAAATGGTAGGAGTGCACAAAATAGGCATCAAGCCCATCCGGGCCGGTTTCAATGCCCTCCAGCACGGGGTGTTTGCGCGTTGCGGTGATGGTGTTCCAACCCATATGTGGAATTTTTAACGCTGGATCATCGGGCGTGATTGGCACCACATCGCCGGGAATCCAGTTAAGGCCCATGGTGATGTCTTTTTCCAGACCTCTGGTCGACATCAGCTGCATACCAACGCAAATACCGAAGAATGGCGCGGCGCGCTCCTCCACGGCATGGCGCAGGGCATCGACCATGCCATCGACCGCATAAAGGCCGGCGCGGCAATCGGCATAGGCACCAACACCGGGCAACACCACGCGGTCGGCTTTGGCCACAAAATCTGGATCGGCGGTTACGCGCACATTTGCATCAACGCCGCTTTCACGGGCCGCGCGCTCAAACGATTTTTCCGCTGAGCGCAGATTGCCGGAGCCATAGTCAATAATTGCAATTTGCATGTTTTAAAGTCGCTATTGGTAGCCAATCACTGAAGGCACTGCCGGGGGCAGGCCTGCAGGACGAGCGGGAGAATTGGGTGTTTTTGTCGTTTGAGCTGCGGGCTCAGGGGCAGTGGCCAGCTGTGAAATAGGTGCAGCAGGTTCGGCTTCAGTGTTTTGCGCAAGGTACCTTGCATAAAAACGTGTTTCCGCATCGACCAAATCATCCGCCGCAAAAGCATCGACCAGACGCCAGCCATTAGCCTCCAGCCGCCAACGACGCAGACTGCTGGCTTCAAACCCAAACAGCAGGCGCATCAGCCCAAAAGCAACGGCGATCGTAAAATCCGACAAGTAGGTGCTGGCGACGAACCACATTTGGATATGCACGCACAGATAAAGAAACAATCCGACCCATTGGCGATACCAGATCAACCAAATGGGCGGCGCTATAAACGCGACAAAATGAAATCCGTCGGCAACGAAAATAGCGCGTTCCAGCGCAATATCATCCTCTACACCACGGGGGAGATGAACGGTATATGAAGGCATGAAAACCCCTACAAAACGCCCTTTGTGGATGGAATGCGCCCACTTGCACGACTGTCCAAAGCCACCGCAACGCCCAATGCACGCGCCACAGCCTTAAAGGCACTCTCGGCAATATGGTGATTGTTTTCACCATAAACACCCTCAACATGCAGCGTTATGCGGGCATTCATGGCAAATGCCTGGAAGAATTCCTGCACCAATTCGGTGTCGAACGTGCCGATTTTTGCCGCGTTAAATGCCAAGCGCCAAACCAGAAACGGGCGGCCGGAAACATCGATGGCAGCGCGCGAAAAAGCCTCGTCCATCGGCAGGTCGGCAGAGCCATATCGGGTAATTCCGGCACGGTCGCCAAGCGCCTCATTAAGCGCCAAACCCAAGGCAATCCCTACATCTTCGACGGTGTGGTGATCATCAATATGCAGATCACCCTTGGCGCGAACTTTGATATCCATGCCGCTATGGCGCGCCAATTGTTCCAGCATATGATCGAAAAAACCAACACCGGTTTCAACGTCATATTGGCCAGTGCCGTCAACCAAAACCGAGACGTCAATCTGGGTCTCGCTGGTGCTACGGGAACGAGAGGCAGCTCTTGCGTTCATGAAAAAACCTCATATCTTCAAAATATCAATGCGATGGCCTTTTATCAGGCAGCGAAGTGAAAAACCAGTGAAAGCGGCGCAACACAGTAAATAGACTTAAGCCCTCGCAACACCATTTACGATGGCGCATCCTCATCAATGCCAAGAAACCCGCCGGATTGGCGTTGCCACAAGCTGGCATAGAGGCCGTTATTGCGCAGTAATTCAGCATGTGTGCCGCTTTCTGCAATGCGCCCGCCATCCATCACCACCAGCCTGTCTAGATTGGCAATTGTGGAAAGGCGGTGGGCAATGGCGATGACAGTTTTGCCCTTCATGAGGTTGAATAATTGCTCCTGAATGGCGGCTTCAACCTCAGAATCCAGCGCAGATGTTGCTTCATCAAGAATAAGAATGGGCGCATTTTTTAATAAAACCCTTGCAATTGCAATACGTTGGCGTTGACCGCCTGAGAGTTTTACACCGCGCTCGCCAACATAAGCATCAAATCCGGTTCGCCCTTTGGAGTCTCGTAATTCGGCAATAAACTCCATGGTCTCTGCCTGTTGGGCAGCACGAAGCATCTGCTCCTCAGAAGCATCTGGTCGGCCATACAGGATGTTATCGCGCACTGAGCGGTGCAACAGCGATGTGTCCTGCGTCACCATGGAAATCTGCTGGCGCAAAGAGTTTTGCGTCACCATCGAGATGTCTTTGCCATCAATACGAATTTGGCCAGATTCCACATCATATAATCGCAACATCAAATTGACCAAGGTCGATTTCCCGGCCCCTGAACGCCCCACCAAGCCAATTTTCTCACCTGGTGCAATATCAAGCGTAATATCGTGCAGCACGCCTTTGCCTGCTGCTGTGGCTTGACTGAGTTCACCATCCAGCTTGCCATAGTGGAAGCCGACATGGTCGAATTGTATCTTGCCTTTTACTGCAGGCATGGCTGGCGCTTTTGCAGCATCCACAATGTCTTGATCTTGCGCAATTGTGTTGATGCCATCCTCGACAGTGCCAATGTTTTCAAACAGCGCAGATGTTTCCCACATGATCCATTGGGCCATGCCGTTCAATCTCAGCACCAATCCGATTGCGACGGCTATAGCGCCGATGGAAACAGCATTGATTTGCCACAGGGCRATAGCGGTRGCGCCGATTGTRAAAAYCAGGACGCAATTTAGGAAATAAAGCARTGAAAACAAYGATGTAATYTGCCGCATYTGGCGATGSACTGTCCCAAGRAACTGGTCCATTCCCTCCTTGGCGTAGTCTGTTTCACGTGATCTTTGGGAAAACAATTTAACCGTGAGAATATTGGTRTAGCTATCYACTAGCTGYCCGGTCATGAGGGAACGGGCATCTGCCTGYGCCTCTGCAATTTTGCGCAGRCGCGGTAAATAATGGCGCAGAAGCGCGATATAGGCAGCAAGCCARGCAAYCAGRGGRAGAGCRAGGCGGTARTCAGATAGGGTTACCAGCACCAGAACTCCGATGAAATAAACACCGACATAAACYARGACATCAAGCACCTTCATCACAACTTCGCGGGTCGAYAGSGAMGTCTGCATGATTTTGGTCGCGATACGCCCRGCAAACTCATCTTGATAAAAACTCAAGGACTGTCCCAAAAGGTAACGGTGCGCCTGCCAGCGTATGATCATGGGGAAGTTACCGAGCAGCGATTGATGAATCAGAAGACTGCTGAGAAACACCGCCAGTGGCAACACAATCAGCACCAAAAGTGCCATCCAGATCATGGTGCTACCATGGAGYTCCCAAAAGCTTTCCGGCGTGCTGCTGTTAAGGCGGTCGACAAGCGATCCCATGAAACCAAAAAGCATTATTTCCATTGTGGAAATAAGCGCAGCCACCAAAGACATAAGCGCCAATACGGGCCAAATAGGTTTTGCATAATGCCAGATAAACGCCAGCAGAGTTGAAGGCGGGCGCAGCGGTGATTCTTGCGGAAAAGGCTCAACTCTGCGTTCAAACCAGCCATAAAGGGCAGCTAACATGGGATATTCCTGATCACAATAAATTGGATGCTAAGAGCTCGARACCCYTAGCAAAGCCKTTYAGAAYATCACGAGTTGCGAAGASTGGCTGTTACAAGAAGGTAACAGSGGGCTGAAAAAGCAAAGTGTGAATGCGYGCTAACGAAGATTGGGCTCAATAAAGCCCTAGGCCATCGGGTAACTTAAGCAGAGAAAGGTCAATCCAACCCSTTTGTAGGCTCGGAACATGCTCCACAAGAATATGTTGCCTGTCTTGCGAGATGCGGCGCARGAACACAGAGCCACCTTGCARAGAGCCATTTTGTGATGCGGCATCAGGCTCTAAAAACAAAGGTATAGTGGTTTTTTGAGGAATTTTTATGGTGATTGGCTTCCAGTTATTTGGGTTGTCAGCCAGCGCATTGGTAATCAGTTCGCGATCAAGCGTTCCCGATGGCAACATAAACTTAGAATACTCAATGCCATCCCCAACATTGGTTGTCAGCAAACGCTTATAGGGCCGGTTATCTGCCATCTCATAGACAGAAAAGTACCAGTGCGGGCCGCTCCGACTGCTGGCAAGGATTTGCTTCAAATAGGCATTAAATTCTGGATTGGAAAGGTCTTTAACCGCAGCATTGGCTTCAAGTGTATCAGCGCCTTGCAGGTACAAATCATAAAAGACATTAACCCCGCCATAGCCAATGCCTGTTTCAACAAGTAGATCTACCTTTTGATCAAAATTAGCATCTAACAGGCGAATTTCAGCGGCCCGATCATCGAATGTATTGATTTCATTGTCATGCAAAGGGGGCGGTAAATTCTCGGAAGAAGATTCAGCTACTTCCAAGGTGGTCTGCCAAATTTTGATACGCCCGTCATGGCGTTCCATTTTAAGCACCATATCATCACCGAGAGGGACAATGGCCATGGTTTCATTCCACAGCTCAACCCGTATCTCACCGTCAGAAAGCTCCAAAATCGTTGCTTCAAGATTGTTTGTTGAGTCGGCTTGGGCGGTTAATGTCAGGGCAGGGACCATGATCAACACAGAACATGTAAGAATATGCAGTACTTTATGGATCATGGGGGCTTTCAATATGAATCATTGGTCGTGTTGATCTCTATCACTTGCATCAATCAGCCGACAATGTGGCATTTTCTATTTTATTGACTCTTTTAGCTTTTAATTCCATAGAACCCACGAATTGAATGCCCTGCGCAAGCAGCACGAATTGACTGCCTTGTGCAAACAGATTGTTGATGATGGTGAATACACAGTTGAAAACATGTTTTTCTACAGCTTTGCCTGCGCTGGAAACAGCGCTGGCTCCCGTACTGGGTAGTGAGTGCACCGTGCTGACAAATTTCAAAACAATAAAGACGACCAAAACCACCTGATTTCTCCAGATATCGCAATCTCTCCTGCCGGTATCGGGGGAGAGAACCAAGACTTGGGCTGTTCCATGTCTTGAGCGTGTGGGAGAGAGGTGAAAGGACAAATCAATGGGTTATAAAATTGCAATTGTAGGCGCGACTGGCAATGTGGGCCGCGAAATGATCAGCATTCTGGATGAGCGCGGATTTCCAGCGGATGAAGTTATCGCGCTTGCATCGCGGCGCAGCCAAGGCACCGAGATATCGTTTGGTGATAAAACYTTGCGCGTTCAGGCRTTGGAAAATTACGATTTCACCGGAACCGATATCGTATTGATGTCCGCTGGCGGTGATGTRTCCAAGGAATGGRCGCCCAGAATTACCGCAAAGGGCTGTGTKGTYATCGATAACTCATCTGCTTGGCGTTATGACCCCGATGTGCCGCTGATTGTGCCCGAGGTCAATCCTGATGCTATCATCGGCTTCAGCAAGAAAAACATCATTGCCAATCCAAATTGCTCAACAGCTCAACTGGTTGTGGCGCTTAAGCCTTTGCACGATTATGCCACGATCAAGCGTGTTGTTGTCTCTACCTATCAATCTGTTTCCGGTGCTGGCAAAGAGGGTGCTGACGAGCTGTTTACGCAAACCCGYGCGGTGTTTGTCTCTGATCCGGTAGAAACGCAGAAATTCACCAAACGTATCGCTTTTAATGTCATTCCGCATATTGATGCGTTCCTTGATGATGGTTCCACCAAGGAAGAGTGGAAGATGGTCGCTGAGACTAAAAAGATGATCGACAAATCCATCAAAATTACGGCAACTGCTGTACGGGTGCCGGTGTTTGTTGGGCATGCCGAAGCGGTTAATATTGAGTTTGAAAACGAGATCACGGCTGATGATGCGCGCCGTATTCTGCGCGAAGCACCAGGCTGTTTGGTGATCGATAAACGCGAGGATGGCGGCTACATCACRCCATATGAATGTGCCGGCGAAGATGCGACCTATATCTCACGTATCCGCGARGACAGCACAATTGAGAACGGYCTGAATATCTGGGTTGTTTCGGATAATTTGCGCAAGGGCGCTGCATTGAATTCGGTGCAGATTGCCGAATTGCTTATCAACCGTGGTTTGTTGAAATCTGCGTAAAAGCGCAATTCATACCACTGTATTGACGATCAAAATCCCCGGCCTTGTTGCCGGGGATTTTGTTTTGATCTGTAAAAACTAGTCGCGCAGCAAATCGTTGATGGAAGTTTTGGAGCGCGTTTGTGCATCAACCTTTTTCACGATGACAGCACAATAAAGGCTAGGGCCCCAGTTTTGCCCGGGCACATTTTTGCCTGGAATTGTACCCGAAACCACGACTGAATAAGGCGGCACTTCGCCGATATGGATTTCTCCAGTGGCGCGGTCAACAATCTTTGTGGATTTGCCGATATAAACGCCCATGCCAAGCACAGAACCTTCACGTACAATACAGCCCTCGACCACTTCTGAGCGCGCGCCAATAAAGCAATTGTCTTCGATGATGGTTGGCCCAGCCTGCAAAGGCTCCAGAACGCCGCCAATGCCAACGCCGCCTGATAGGTGCACATTCTTGCCGATTTGAGCACATGAGCCAACGGTTGCCCATGCATCGACCATGGTTCCTTCATCCACATAGGCACCAAGATTAACAAAACTCGGCATCAATATAACACCGGGCGCTATATAGGCAGAGCGTCGCACAGTGCAATTGGGTACAGCGCGAAAGCCTGCTTTTTCAAAATCCAAGGCACCCCAGCCGTCAAACTTGGATGGTACTTTATCCCACCARCTGGAATCGCCWGGKCCRCCTTTWATGATTTCCATKGAGTTSAGGCGRAAGGACAGCAAWACGGCCTTTTTGAGCCATTGGTTCACTTTCCAAKTGCCGTCATTCTGGCGCTCGGCCACGCGTGCCTGTCCGTGATCAAGCAGATCAAGAGCTTTTTCAACGGCAGAGCGAATGTCACCTGTGGTGTGTGTATCAATRGCRGCGCTGTCTTCAAAAGCGGCCTCAATAGTGCTCTCAAGAGCAGAAAGATCAATCATGCAATCTCCGGATAGGCTGATGTTAGGGAGGGTTCAGTATAAGCCGTGACAATAGGACTTGGCGKGARTTCTTGCAATGGGTCTCAATAGGTCTTAGGCGTTGRGCATGCCTRMARAAAYMAAWTCKACAWYTGAACTTGATCCACGATTGGAAAATGACACGATTTTTGTCGCGGCATTGCCCGTGTGCGATGTGCGCTTGATGAAYGATGCCAGATAYCYCTGGCTGGTTTTGGTGCCCCGGTTGGATGGCGCAGTTGAGATGGTTGATTTGGATGCATCAGTAAGGCGCAGCATTTGGGATGAAGTCGATGCAATGGCGCAAATTCTGCGACAACATGGCCCGTGTGATAAACTAAACATTGGCACTCTTGGCAATGTTGTTAAGCAATTGCACCTGCATGTGGTTGCGCGTCARATRTCAGATGCTGCCTGGCCYGGCCCGGTTTGGGGCGCKGGMACGCCGCAGCCCTACMCACCMACAAAAGCCRCGCTGTTGGTTGCCAGTTTAAGTGAAACAATAAAAAAACGACTTGATGGAGACGACCGTTGATGGATTTCTTTGCCGACAACCGACATGCCAACGCCTCAGACAAAGTGGCGTTTTCTGCCAATCCATTGGTGCGCGATAGCGAACAGATTGATGAAAACGTTCTGAGCGATCTTTGGTCGGATGACGCWGCACARTTTTAYCTGTTTGCGGATGGCAGTCCCATTTTTCAGCAAAAYGGCAGCGGTGAAACSGGTATTTTCTCRAAAAATCAGGCTGARCARTTCKGTGTRGACAAAGCATCAACCTGTTATCTTGGACGCCATAATGGCGGGCCAGTTGCTGTTGCAAACCTTGTGCAAGATCCAACAYTGCCGGATGRSGTTGAGACGCTTGATTTGCGCTCACTGGTTATCTCTGATCGTCTTGCAGCAGAAGATTATGGCATTCTCAGCCACGGTTTTTCGTTTCTATCCTGGCATCGCAACAACAGTTTTTGTGCAAAATGCGGTGCTAAAAGCGCAAAAACACATGGTGGTTATCGGCGCAAGTGTCCGTCCTGCGAGAGTGAAATTTTTCCGCGCCTAGACCCGGTATCGATTATGCTGGTTGTTGATGGTGAGCGGTGCTTACTTGGACGTCAGCCACATTTTGCCCCCGGCATGTATTCTTGCTTGGCAGGCTTTATTGAGCCGGGTGAAACACTGGAAAATGCGGTTCGCCGTGAAGTGCTGGAAGAAGCTGGCCTAAAAGTTTCCACGGTGCGCTTTCACGCAACCCAGCCATGGCCCTTTCCCCATACATTGATGATTGGCTGCTTTGCCAAGGCGGAAACCACCGATATCGATATGGACGTCACCGAGCTGGAAGATTGCCGATGGTTTGATCGCGCGGAATTGGGCCAAATGTTGGCTCAGGAAAGTGAGCTAAAAACACCACCAGAAATGGCGATTGCCCATCATTTGATTCGCGCGTTCTATGATTTTCCGAACTAGGAAGATGGGCGCGTCAGTTTTGGATCAGCTTCCGCAATCGTAGCTCTGAACGGGCTGGCAGGGTACACGCCCAAAATATTGAGCTCTGCGGAGAAAAATCCCAGTTCTTCCATGGCAAGCTTAACCATGGGGTCYTCAGGRTGWCCTTCAATYTCGGCATAAAATTGCGACGCGAAAAAGCTGCCACCYAATTGGTAGGATTCCAGCTTGGTCATATTGACGCCATTGGTRGCAAAACCGCCCATCGCYTTRTAWAGCGCGGCWGGCATGTTGCGGACYCGAAACAAGAARCTCGTCATYGTYGGCCCATTATTYGCYTGTGCCTGAATTTCMGATTTGGCCAAAATAACRAAACGCGTTGTATTGTGGTCRGCATCYTCAATRCTGYGTTTTAAAATCTGCAGGCCATAGATTTCYGAAGCCAATTCKGARGCKATTGCTGCGCARCTTGGGTCGGATTGYTCRGARATTTGCCKTGCAGARCCAGCAGTATCAGCGCCGATAATGGCTTCTARRCCCAGYTCTTGAATGAYAATGCGGCAAGCACCCAAAGCRTGGACATGGCTTTGYACKGTYTTGATATCYGCAAGAGTTGCRGATTTCAGRCCCACCAAYTGRTGATGCARTGGCAGAAAATATTCGCCAACAATGCTCAAACTCGACATCGGCAGCAGGTGATGAATATCAGCAACCCGGCCCGCGACGGAGTTTTCAATCGGGATCATGGCCAGATCAACCTGATTGGCCTCCATTGCTGCAAAGCAATCTTGAAAAGTTGCCATTGGAACAGCTTGCACATYKGGAAASACYTCAGCGCAGGCAATATGAGAATTTGCGCCAGCCTCGCCCTGAAAAGCGATRGTTTTGGGCTTCATCTGCTGCGCCAGCAACGCAGCKGTTTTTGTCGCCATGATTTCTTACTCCAGAATATTACGCGCGAGTTCAAGGTCATGCGGCGTATCGATGCCGAGCGGTACKGTATCKACAATAGARGCGTCAATGCGCATGCCCGCTTCCAATGCGCGAAGTTGCTCAAGYTTYTCACGTTTTTCAAGYGGGGAYGGRGGCATRTTTACAAAATCATGCAAAGCATGTCGYCGATAAGCGTAAATGCCAATGTGGTGATAYAGKGGGCCTTCGCCAAARGGCGCYGTGGCACGCGTAAAATARAGTGCYCGCAATCTTTTGCCTGACAGCGGGCTACCAACWATTTTTACGACATTTGAATTGGTTTTTTCTKCTTCAACCGTAATCTCACAACCCAATGTCGCAATGTGCACATTGTCATCTGCCATGGGKTCCAAACAGGCATGGATGGATTGTGCATCTAGCGTTGGCAAGTCACCTTGAAGATTGAGGACAATATCAAAATTGTTGTCTGGGTCGAGTTTGCAYAACGCYWCATAAATGCGGTCKGATCCTGATGGATGATCCGAGCGTGTTAAAACAGCYTTGCCRCCAACTGATTCKATSACYKCGGCAACCTCTTTTGAGTCGGTTGCAACGGCAACAGGGCCGATATCCGCATCCACYGCACGCTGCCATACATGCACAATCATCGGCTTGCCAGCGATGTCTGCAAGTGGCTTGTTGGGAAGGCGGGTAGCCGCCATGCGGGATGGAATGATGACAATTGGAGAATTATTTTGGGGTTTTGGCATCGCGATTATCAAATTTCTTAGGAATTTGAGTGAAAAATTGCATTTTGAGGCATTCGTTATAAAGAACTATGCATATACGTGTTGCCAGCGCATTGGAAAGTTTTTAGTTTGCGGCAAATTTCGAACCATCGGGTGATTGGGTTAATATCAACTCAAATCCACTCAGGCACCGAATCGGAGAGACACTGATGGACTCGTTTGAGTTAAATAAAATTGCTGGGGCAATTCTGGGAACAGTTTTGCTGGTTATGGGACTTGGAATTGTGTCGGAAGGCATTTTCCACCATGGGGAGCCCGAAGTGCCCGGCTTTATCGTGGAAGTGGCCGAAGCTGTGGCCAGCACTGACCATGCTGAAAAGCCTGTGGAACCAACCATCGCGGAACTGCTGGTTAATGCCAGTGCTGAYACRGGTAAAAGCCTTTCCAAGAAATGCGCAGCCTGTCACAGTTTCGATGACGGAGGCGCCAACAAGGTTGGGCCTAATTTGTGGAATGTTGTRAAYGCRGCACCAGGCGAGCGTTATGGCTTCAAATATTCTTCTGGRATGACKGCTTTTGCTGAAACCGGAAAATGGACTTATGAAAGCCTCAACACYTTCCTSATCGCACCCAAGAARTTTGTYAGCGGCACAACAATGGGCTTTGCTGGTYTGAAAAAGCCAAAAGACAGAGCAAATCTGATTGCCTATCTTCGCTCCTTGTCCAGCGAYCCTGCTCCTCTGCCTTCAATGGGTGATGCACCAGCAGAAGAAGCAGCARTGGAAGAAAAACCGGCAGAAGCTAGCGAATAGCCCGCTGCYGCAACKGATACTGAAGGACATAGCGCAAACTAAGCGCCCTCAATATCGAGCATTTGGAAGACCCCGCCAGGAAACTGCGCGGGGTTTTTTGTTTGTGCGCCTTGGTTGATGTAGATCAACCCGCGYGGTGACTTGAGCCGTATTTTGCGCTTATGAACGCTTTACTTGAAAAATACGCAGCGACCAGTGTCCCTCGCTACACCAGCTATCCAACAGCACCCCATTTTCAATCCGGGTTCTCGGCACAGAAATACAAGGGGTGGTTGGAAAGTCTTGATCCATCACAGCCYATCTCGCTGTATTTGCATGTGCCGTATTGTAAAAAGATATGTTGGTACTGCGGYTGCAACATGAAACTTGCTGCTCGTTATGATCCAATTGCGCAATACACAGATACCTTGCTGCGCGAGATTGATCTGATTACAGATGTCCTGCCCGCTGGCATGAAAATATCGCACTTGCATTGGGGCGGCGGCACCCCAACCGCCCTGAGCCCGCAAGACCTTGAACGGGTGATGACAAAGATTTTTGACAAGTTTTCCCTGAGTGATGATGCAGAGCTGGCTATCGAAAGCGACCCGCGCACTTTAACACCGGAAATGTCCGCTAAAATTGGCGAGTTGGGCTTTACGCGCGCCAGCTTTGGCGTGCAGGAATTTGATCCAAAGGTTCAGGCTGCCATCAACCGAATTCAACCGCCCGACATGGTCAAAAGTGTTGTCGATGATTTGCGCGCAGCTGGCGTTGCCAGCATTAATTTCGATCTGATCTATGGCCTGCCGTTTCAAACTGTAGAATCTTTGCAAAACACCATTGATCTGTGCGTTGAGATGTTGCCGGATCGTATTGCTCTATTCGGTTATGCGCATGTGCCGTGGATGGCAAAAAACCAACGGTTGATTGATGAAGATGCGCTGCCAAATTCGCAAGCAAGGCTGAAACAGGCCAGTGCTGCTGCGAAAAAATTGGAAGCATTGGGGTATCAACCCATTGGGCTGGACCATTTCGCGCGGCCCAATGATATATTGTCGCGTGCTTTGAAAAGCGGAAAAATCCGACGTAATTTTCAAGGCTATACCACTGATAACGCCGAGACGATTGTCGGTTTGGGTGCTACCTCCATTGGCCGCACACCTTTTGGTTACATACAAAATATTGCTGAAACAGGTGCTTGGGCACGGGCCGTAGAACAAGGTGTTTTACCAATTGCCAAGGGATGTGATTTGACGCCGGACGACAAGCTGCGAGCCGAGATTATTGAGCGTATCATGTGCTACGGCATGGTTGATCTTAAAGCGGTTACGGATGCGCATAATGCTCCGGAAAATTGGTGCGAGAGCAACACAGGAAAACTAAACAGCCTGTCCGATGACGGGCTTCTTGAGATTGATGACGGGGTTCTGCGTTTAACCCAGGCTGGCTTGCCGTTGTCACGGGTTGTCGCGGCGGCATTTGATGCCTACAGAACAAATAATAGCGGAAAACATTCTTTAGCCATTTAATTTCATAATATCSTATTTGGTAAGCACATCGGATGCATTATTTGCAAATGTGCGATCCATCACTCATATGTTGGGTGCTTAATAAGCTTTCTATGGGCAACGCCTCTGGATTGACTTGACGATAGGTTGAAGCTGATGGCCGACAATTTACCGAGTGATGTTCAGTTACCGGACACACCATCCCATCCCGCCCCCAGGTTGGGAAGTGGTATGTCCACCAAACTGCTGCTGCTGACCATTTTGTTTGTCATGCTCAGCGAAGTCATGATTTACGTGCCATCCCTAGCCAATTTCCGAAACACATGGCTTGCAGAGCGGCTTGAGCGCACGACCATTGCGCTGCTGGTTGCCGAGAAGGCCGGCAAGATCGATATGCTGTCGGAAGAGGCAACCAAGGAYATTTTAAAACAACTTGGCGTGCAGACCATCGCAGTGAGGCGTGACGGGTTGCGTCAGCTCATAGCAATGTCSGAYATGCCYGGCATGGTAACGTCGGAATTTCGTGTGAATGAGATGGTGCCGGGCGATGCTATTCTGGAAGCTCTGAAAACTCTGCTCAATGGCTCGGAGCGAACAACAAGAGTTGTTGCTGGCACGCCGGAATTTTCAAACGGTGAAGTCGCAGAAGTGGAGATTGTTCTGAATGAAGGTGCACTGCATGATGCCATGATCGTGCATTCCTTCAATATTCTCAAATTATCCCTGATGATTTCGGTTATTACGGCTGCCTTGGTATTTTTGGCGCTGCGGGCATTGTTTGTTAGGCCTATTCGCCGTGTGACTCAAAATATGCTGCGTTTCGCCCAGGACCCTGAAGATGCAAGCCGCGTGATTGCGACGAGCGAGCGCAGCGATGAAATTGGTGTGGCACAAAACCAGCTGTCGCACATGCAAAGTGAGCTGCAGCTTATGTTGGCTGAGAAGCGGACATTGGCGGATCTTGGGTTGGCTGTTTCCAAAATCAGCCATGATTTGCGTAATATTTTGGCAACCGCAGTTTTATTCTCCGATCGCTTGCAAACAATCGATGATCCCGCCGTGCAGCGTTTCGCGCCAAAACTTGTTCGCGCGCTGGACCGCGCAATCGATTACTGCCAATCGACGCTGGCCTATGGGCGTGCCCGTGAGGCTGAACCCAGCATTCGCGTGGTGCAATTGCACACTCTGGTGGAAGAGGTTGCCGAAGTGTTGGGACTTGATGAGCACGACAGTATTCAATTTCAAAACAAGGTGTCAGAGACAATTGTTGTTGATGCTGATCCCGATCAGCTGTTTCGAATCATTCTCAATCTGTGCAGAAACTCTGTGCAGGCGATGAAAGACAGCGGGGGAGGCACTACGGGCAGCATTGTGAACTCTCTTTCTATATCGGCCAGTCTCGCTGATAATAGTTGTTCGATCACCGTATCTGACACAGGCCCAGGCATTGCAGATTCCCAAAAGGGCTTGCTGTTTAAGGCTTTTCAATCCCGCTCTGGAATGGGTGGTACCGGCTTGGGCTTGGCCATTGCTTCAGAGCTGGTGCAGGCTCATGAGGGCACGCTGCAACTAGATGATTCTGCACAGGGTGCCAGTTTTACAATTTGTCTGCCGCGGGCGCGTATTGTGGGGAATGCTGAACAAAAATTACACCTGATTCAGGATAAAGGTGAGAGCAGAGCTTAAGTCTAAGGCGGGGCAGAAAAATTCTGGATGATACCCCGGAATTGCACTTGCAATTGTTTAGTCTTGGCATTAGGGATACGCACCGTTCAGCCATTTCGATGGCGACAATGGAATTAGCACCGGTAGCTCAGCTGGATAGAGCACCAGACTACGAATCTGGGGGCCGAGGGTTCGAATCCTTCCCGGTGCACCATTTCTTTTTCAGGAAATGGACACCTCTCCTGTTAAAAAGTAGTTCGAATTTTGTTCGAACGGTGCACCATTTCTCCCACATAATTTCCAGCACATATTTGGGTACCGCACGTATTTAGTCGTTACGTGTGAAGAGTTTGCGAGAAATTATGGAAACGCGACAGAATATTTTCAAACAACGTCTGCTTGCAGGTGAAACGCTCATCGGTATTTGGAGCACATTGTGTAATCCCGTTGCATCCGAAGCGCTTGCCGATTGCGGGTTTGACTGGATGCTGATTGATACAGAGCATTCGCCGATTGAGGTTTCGCAGGTCATGCCATTGCTGCAGGCTGCAGCAACCGGCGGTGCAGCATCTTTGGTGCGCCCGGCGTGGAATGATAAAATTCTGATCAAACGACTACTCGATATTGGAGCGCAAACCATTCTTGTGCCCTTTGTGGAAAACGCAGAAGAGGCACAGGCAGCTGTTTCAGCCACGAGGTATCCACCCCACGGCATTCGCGGTGTGGCAGGTACCACTCGGTCCGGCCGTTACGGGATGGCGAGCGATTATTTTCAACGCGCCAATGACGAAGTGTGCGTGCTGGTGCAGATTGAAACCGCGACCGCATTGGCCAATCTGGAAGCCATCGCTGGTGTAGAGGGTGTTGATGGCGTGTTTATCGGCCCTGCAGACTTGGCAGCCTCACTGGGGTATTTGGGTAATCCTGGCCACGAAGTGGTGCAGGACGCTCTCAAAGACGCTGTGCAGAGGCTGACCAAAATTGGTAAGCCTGCGGGCATTCTAGCCGCTAATGCGGATACGGCAAAAACCTATGTTGCTATGGGCTTTCAGTTTGTTGCCGCTGGCCTAGATCTTGGTTTGTTGGTCAAAGCTGCCAACAACTTGTCGGCAGCGATGAAGAGCGAGTGAGTTAGGACGGGCGTATTAGCTCGTTGCCAATAGGCCGCGCTTAGCAAGGTTTCTCATCAAAGATGAAGCACCAAATGTCCATTGCGGACATTCAGTGGATAGATTGACGCGGTTCACAAGTTGCCCAAGCTCAGGGCAGGAAATGGTGACAACATCACCGATTTTGTGGGTGAAACCTTCTCCAGGGTGATCCCGGTCCTGTGTGGGCGCAAACAAAGTGCCAAGAAACAACACAAGTCCATCAGGATATTGATGATGTCTGCCAAGGGTTTGCGAGACCAAATCTTTTGGGTCGCGGCTGATTTGGGACATCGATGATGAACCTTTGAGCTTAAAGCCGTCAGTTCCCTCTACGGTCAGTGTCAGTTCGGCGTTGCGAACGTGATCCAAAGAGAATGTTTCGTCAAACAATCGAATCATAGGGCCGATGGAACAGGAAGCGTTGTTGTCTTTAGCTTTGGATAGTAACAGCGCAGAGCGGCCCTCAATATCGCGCAAATTGACATCATTGCCCAAGGTAGCCCCCACAATCTGGCCGCGCGAGTTCACCGCCAACACGACTTCAGGCTCTGGATTATTCCATCGGGAAATGGGGTGCAGGCCAACCTCATCACCAAAACCAACAGATGACAACACCTGAGCCTTGGAAAAGACTTCTGCATCGGGCCCGATACCCACTTCCAGATATTGCGACCAAAGGCCTTCCGCGATGAGTGCGGCTTTAACTTCAGCGGCCTTTTCAGAACCCGCTACAATATTGACCAAGCTGTCGCCAATGGCAGCGCCAACGCGGGCGCGGATATCGGCAGCACGGCTTGGGTCACCGGCAGCTTGTTCTTCAATCACCCGTTCAACCATGGAGCCTGCAAAGGTAACACCGCAGGCTTTCACGGATTGTAGATCGCAGGGGGCAAGCAATTTTATGCTGACACCAATATCAGATATTGGCCCTAAATCTGTGCCTGCGGCTTTACGCACATATGTTGCAGGATCATCTAGTTCCAGAATATCTCGCGTCGTTGGCGCTTCAAGTGATGTGATGTCGACAACGCGAGCATCGCGCAGGGTCACAACAGCGGGGCCTATATTGGGCAGTTCAACCCTGCCAAGCCAAAGGCCATTCAGATCGAGAGCTGGTTGATGTGCATTTTGTGTCATTTTGGATTCCGAACCCTGGTTACTGTTGTTAGGTAAAATATTTATCTGATTTTCAACAAGTCAAGACTGCGTTCAATTTATCACTGCCGCAGTCCAATCTAGAAATGATTTTGTATATAAAAACATCGCGATTATCCAGATTGCCAGCGCAGTTATTGCGCCATTACGCGAAGATTTACTGATGGCTGCTTCTGCAGCCTCGTCCTCACTGCTAGCCGTTTTAACTTTTTGGCTTTGGCGAATAACGTATAGTCCCTGATGAAAAACCATAAAGGTAAGTGGGACCAGAACAAGAAAACTGGCCGCAACAAGCGCCGCGCCGCTGATGAAGGTCAATACGCCGCCAACCAGCAACCAGTGATCTCTGCCAAGATCGATAACTGGATTGTCGGTTGCGTCGAAACCGCTCTCTATGTGCAAAAATGCCCGATCAATTAATGAAGAGAAGCGAGCGTTTTTAATGACAATTATGCCACCAATTATCCATAATAACCCAAACAGGCGTAATATCGTTATGAGTACTAATTCAATCGTCATCAGAGTTTTTCATAAATTGAGGCCTTTAGTTTAACCCAATCACCCGCTGGCTCAAATCATGCAAATTCTGTATTTGATATCAAGTAACAATAGCCGTCATCTGAAAAGGCAGGAATGAGAACTTGACGAAGCCCGATATTAAATCACCCCTTTGCTATGTCTACAGATCAGGCGCATTTTCTGCCGAGGCCGAATACTCGATCACATCAGAAGGGATTGTGAAAAATCAGGGGCAACAGCCAGTTCAAAAGATGTGCTGGGTGGATGTTATGGAAGTTCGCTATGAACCTTTCAGAAATGCCCAAGGCAAAGCAACTTTTCATCTTCGGTTGATAGATAAAAACAACGATACGATGACCATACAGAGCACGAGCTGGGTTGGAGTTACGCGGGTAAAAGATCAGCATCACGACTTCCGCCAATTTATAAGCACGCTCCATCAGTATTTGACGGCTAATCAAAACGGTATCCAGTTCTTAATCGGATATCGCCGCAGCTATGTTTGGGCCATGCGCGTTGTTCTCGCGCTTTTGGTTGGGGTTTCTATCGCTGCTTTGGTCGTTCTCGTGATCAATGAGGCTTATGAAGGGATTTTTGTGGTCAGCGCACTATGCTTGGCGGCGATATGGAGAAGTGTCCGGTTTTTCCAAATAAAACCGCCAAAATCCTACGATCCAGAAACAATGATCATTCCAAACATTGATTGAATTCATACTGTCTGCAATCGGAAGTGAATAAAATATCACGCTAGGGAAATCTAACTGTTATTTTTAGTTGCAGGTAGAAATTAGCACGTTAAAATTACACCAGTTGTAAAAGTAGCTGAGAAGAAAGTGGCCTCCTTGCTTTACCTTCTCCAAGTCCTGGATTGGTTTAATGCCCGCTTATCATGCAAAATACCTGCGCTCTGTTTGGGCATCTCTTGTGTTTGGGCTTGCTCTATTTGGCTCTGCTGTTTGCGCAAGTGCTGCGACGAACCACGCGCTGATTGTTGGTGTTTCTGAATACCCAAATCTGGATAAAAAATTCTGGCTCAATGGACCACGTAATGATGCCGATTTGGTGCGTAACTACCTTATGTCCAATCAACTGATTGCATTTGATGCAGGAAACATCATTACGCTTGCAGATGGGCTTGAAGGAGCTGGTAATCCCACACTTGCAGCCATTCGAGAGGCCTTTGGACAGTTGCAAAACACAATTCAGTCCGGCGATTTTGTCTATTTGCACTTTTCTGGGCACGGCTCGCAAGCACCCGCATTAAAGCCTGAAGAGGAACTTGATGGGCTTGATGAGTTGTTCCTGCCCGCTGATATAGGCCTATGGCAGGATGGTGTTGATGCCGTTGAAAATGCACTCGTTGATGATGAACTGGGCCGGTTAATTGATGGATTGCGCGCCAAAGGAGCCAGTGTCTGGGCTGTATTTGATAGCTGCCATTCTGGCACAGTTACCCGCGGTATTGGCAAAACAACGCCAGGTGACGAAGAGGTTTCCCGAAAACTGCCGACAGAAGCTTTGGGTATTCCTGACACTGCAATGGCGAATTTGGAGGTCACTCAAACACGTGGTGGCAACAGCCCTGTTGAATCCTCCGCGCTGATTGACAGCAGTGGAGATGGCGACGGTATATTTGTGGCCTTTTATGCTGCCCAAACCAATCAAACAACACCAGAGATGAATCTGCCCCCCAACGATCCGGATCGCAAACCTCATGGCTTGTTCACCTACACATTGTTCGAAGCATTGGCGCAAAATCCCGACCTTAGTTATCGCCAGCTTGGGCAGGAAATTTTGCGCCGTTACACCGTCAATTACCGAGTACAACCAACGCCGTTATTTGAGGGCGATTTGGATGCCGCTGTATTTG
>NVXB01000057.1 GCA_002746425.1 Hyphomicrobiales bacterium
CTCCAAACCAGCATCAACAGAATAGGAGCGCCAGATTTTGATGTCGATGCCATGGCGGAAGTGCTTTTAAGCTCCGCCATCGGCCTCAACATTTTCATCCGCGCCGCTGCGAGTAATGCCGCTAGACGGCCAATGGCCCACGCCACCGCAAAACTGGTGCGCGGTTGGGCAAACGCCTGAGCCATGTCTTATTCGCGCCGTTAGATTTTATTCAATCAACCCAACCAGGCGGCGACCTTCATCGGTCTTGATGGAAAAATCACTGCCATCAAAGGCACGCGCTGCATCGGTGGTTAGCCATGCAATGGCCTCGCCCACCCATTCAGGAGAAATATGAACCGACCAATCAAGCTGACTAACAGGGTTCATGTTAGAAGCCCTGATTGACGTTTGCATGCCGGTAACAACGGTGCCTGGTGACAGGCCAATGGTGCGAATACCCTCAGCTGCCCATTCCTTGTGGCCGCAACGGGTTAGCGATGCTACGGCCGCCTTAGTGGCGCAATAATGGCTCCAGCCTTCAAGCGCACCAGCCGCCGCGCCTGATGAAATATTGATGATGACGCTATTTGAATTTTTTTGAGCCGATTTTTTCAACAATGGGTAGGCCGCGTGCATGCAGTGATAAACACCTTTGACATTCACATCGACAACGAGGTCCCATTGGCGTGGATCTGAATCTTCAATACGGCTTATCGGATCAATCATACCCGCATTATTGACCAGAATATCCAGGCCACCGAAATGCTCTTGTGTCTGCTCCACCGCCGCCTTTACCTGATCATAGGATGCCACATCACAGCGAACCGCCAATGCTTTGGGGCCGATTTCCCCTGCAATGCGATTGATATCGTCCACGCTTCGCGCGCACAGCACAACATTGGCACCATATTCTGCAAGTTTGCGGGCTGCCGCTTCGCCAATGCCTCGGCTTGCGCCCGTTACAAAAGCTGTTTTGTTTGAAAGATCGATCATTGTGCTCTCCTGGCTAATCCACTGGGCGTCTCACTGTCTTACCGCCAACAATAAGCGGAAATAACCTGCGCGACAGATAGATTTTTGCCATTCATTCATGCAATAAATGCACGAATGAACCTCGCGCTGTACCAAATTTTCGTTGAAGTTGCCAAAATAGGGTCGTTCGCCGCGCTCGCCCGCAAAATGAACAGCGATCCATCATCCATTTCAAGGCAGGTCGCAGCGTTGGAAGACCGGCTTGGCTATCGCTTGTTTGAGCGCAGCACGCGCCGCCTTGTCCTGACTGAAGCTGGGCAACTAACGTTTGACCGCATCCAAAACCCGATTGAAGAGATTTTGGACATTCAAAATCTGGCGCGTGACGCCGTCACTCATCCGCAAGGAACGCTGCGTGTCGGCACATCTGTTGCCTTTGGTGAGCGGTGGCTGGTGCCCAAATTATCCGGCTTTGGACAGCTTTATCCTGAAATCACGATCGAGCTTGTATTGAGCGATTCAACGACAGATTTGATCGCCGAAAAGATTGATCTGACCATCCGATTGGGCGACAGGCCATCGGGGCCCTATGTGTGCCAACGATTGATGACAACGCATTATCATGTTGTTGCCAGCCCTGATTATTTGGAAATTGCAGGGCTGCCTTCAAAACCTGTCGATATTAAATCGCACAATTGCATCGCGTTTCCCTTTCCGGGCTACCGCTCATTATGGCAATTCAAATCTGCCAATAGTACCGTGGAAAAGATCGAGTTTACGCCTTCGATGAYCATYTCCAATRCATTGGCTCTCAGRCARGCAGCATTGCAAAATATGGGCATCGCTTTGCTGAGTGACTGGACAATTAARGATGATTTRGCGAGCGGCCAATTGGTGGATGTTTTTCCTGMYCKRCAAGTAAGYGCCAAAAAYTTCGAGACGTCCGCGTGGCTTTTATACCCATCACGATCCTATGTGCCCGCCAAAACCCGAGCGCTSATCACYCATYTAAAACGGCCTGCRACAGATGCATGAAYMTGAAACACCGCTTGAGGGCGGTAATGTAAACGCTGGCGTCGTCAAAGTCGGCAATACGGTGCGCCGCGCCATGGGCCCGCATAGCAAAACCATTCATCGCTTACTGCRGCAYTTGGAGCAGCAAAATTTTRCCTATTCTCCTCGATTTTTAGGCATTGATGAAAAAGGGCGGGAAATTCTCAGCTTTATTCCAGGYAGCACRGAGTTTCCAGACCGGCTTTGGCAGGATGAYACCACCTTGGTCGATGCGGCTAAAATGCTGCGAAAACTACAYGATGCGACRCTTRRTTTTYCGCGCAAYMCATCTGATAATTGGGCTTTCTCCYACCCCGATACCTCGCGCCACGACATAATCTGTCATGTGGATTTTGCGCCCTAYAATATGGTTTTCGATGGGGCCGCACCTATTGGCATCATTGATTTTGATGTGGCCGGGCCCGGGCCACGGCTGTGGGATATCGCTTATCTTGCCTATTGGTTTGCACCGCTTTCATTCTCCAGTGAGGATATRTCGYGCCATGCCAATACTGAGCTTGCCAATGGCAGCAAGCGGCTAAAACTGCTCTGTGCCAGCTATGGCATGGATGATTATTCCGCGCTGCTCGATATGGTTTTAGAAGTGCTGAATCACATGGGAAATGAGAAAAACGCGGCGCGAATGATYGGGCTMGAAGCCGCGCAACGGCTCAAAGAAGGTGGCCACTTTGCYCATTGGCAAAGGGAAGCACGKGCATTTGAGGCAAATCGTTCTCGTATCTGGTGTAACTTTATATGATTGATGCTATCACTTTGTAATAATTTTGTATTCTGGCTGCGTTAGCCTGAACAGGATCACCGCAGCAAGTGGCACAATGCCAATTGCTTTCGTTACAGTCAGCGGGTTATTTCGCCCCTGCATATGGAGAGTGTCATGCGGATGCAAATGCCCTTCAACGCACCCCGTAAGCCATTGCTGCCKTCCATTTTCGATGCAGCGCTGCATACTGATTTTCATAACGATTTTGAACTACGCTCTGGCGTGCGCATTGGTGATTTGGAAATTCGCCTGGCGCGCACCACGAGAGAACTGCGAAAGGCCCAAGCGCTGCGCTATCAGGTGTTTTATTGCGAGATGAACGCCAAAGCGAGTGCCAAAACCCGGTTGACCCGGCGCGATGAAGATCGCTTTGATGCAATTTGCGATCATTTACTCGTGCTCGACCACAGCCAGGAAAAGCAGGGTAAATCACCAAAAATTATTGGYACTTATCGATTGCTCCGGCAATCTATTGCCGAGCAAAATGGCGGTTTTTATACGCAAAGTGAGTTTGATGTCGCGCCGCTTTTGAACAGCCATCCGGATCTGCAATTTTTGGAACTCGGCCGTTCTTGTGTGCTGCCGCAATTTCGTACCAGCCGCACCATGGAATTGCTGTGGTATGGCATCTGGTCTTACGTGCTGCAYTTTAATGTCGATGTGCTGTTYGGTTGCGCCAGCTTTCCTGGCGTTGACAGCAAAGATAATGCGGCAGCGCTGTCGTTTTTACGCCARCATGCCAGCGCKCAAAAYGAGTGGTATGCCCGCGCTTTGCCRGAACATTTTGTGGATATGGCATCTCAGCCTCAGGCAGASGACCCTGTTGTTTCACCGCGGCACATTATCAAAAAYCTGCCRYCCTTGATCAAAGCCTATATGCGCCTTGGYGCGAARTTTGGTGATGGCGCGGTTATCGACCATCAGTTTGGCACCACMGAYGTCYTGGTGATYTTRCCRGTGGCGGCGATAGACMAGAAATACATCAATTATTTCCACACCGAYGCGCACCGCTTTGCCGCTTAAACCCTTCGGGGTTTGCTGCTTGAGACGGTTGGGATTAAGATAGGCRCCTTGTAAAGATTCCATCGCATGAATGGCCGCACCCATCGCTACCAGAAATTCCTCATCATCGCATCGGCACARACGCCTTACTGATCRCCGCAGCGCGCAGTCTTGGTCKGAYGATCATGCCATKCAACCYGCRCAATCAGCGCTGGATATGCGTCCGATCCTGCTTGTCATAGGGCTGCTATCAGCCATTCTGGGCGTCACGATGATGCTGCCCGCCATCATTGATGCGGCGCTTGGCCATGAGGAATGGAAGAGCTTTTTCATCGCCTCGATTATCACAACGCTRTTTGGRCTTGGGCTTTGGCTGGCAATGCGCGGCACCGTGCGCGGGYTGGGTGTYCGTCAGGCGTTTTTGATGACGGTCAGTGCCTGGGTGGCGCTGACATTATTCGGGTCACTGCCRCTTTATCTGTCYGGYGTGGTGCCGCATTTTGTTGATGCGGTGTTTGAATCRATGTCCGGYATCACCACCACCGGTGCCACGGTCATTGTTGATCTGGATAACACCGCGCCGGGTGCTTTGTTCTGGCGCGCGATTTTGCAATGGCTTGGCGGGCTGGGTATTATTGTGATGGCGGTGGCGGTGCTGCCAATGCTGCAAATCGGCGGGATGCAGATTTTTAAGGCCGAGGCTTTTGATACCAGCGATGCCATTTTGCCGCGCGTCACCCAGATTTCTGGTGCCATGACGCTGATTTACATCGCGCTGACCATTGCCTGCAGCTTTGCCTATTTTAGCGCAGGCATGTCATTTTACGATGCGATCTATCATGCCATGACCACGGTCGCGACGGGAGGTTTTTCTAGCAAAAACGCCTCAATGGGCCACTTTGACAGTGCCTTGATTGATAGCATCTGCATTGCCTTCATGATTGCCGGCAGCCTGCCCTTTATGCTGTGGCTGCAGGTGTTGCAGGGGCGGATAAAACCGATCCTTACCGATGAGCARGTGCGCGCRTTTTTCATGCTGCTGGGCACGTTTATYATGGCGATTTGGGCGTACGAGACCCTGCGCGGAGTGCATTTTGGCATTGAGGGGCTGCGTTACGCCGCTTTTAACGTCGTATCGGTGATGACCGGCACGGGTTACGCCAATGATGATTATGGCGCGTGGGGTT
This sequence comes from Hyphomicrobiales bacterium, assembly GCA_002746425.1. Lineage (GTDB taxonomy): Bacteria > Pseudomonadota > Alphaproteobacteria > Rhizobiales. The sequence goes on from NVXB01000057.1 coordinate 4,978, forward strand.
CTTTTTCGGTCGCGGTATTTTTTGCCATCACCTTTATTGGTGGCTGCGCTGGCTCTACATCGTGCGGGCTAAAAGTRTTTCGSGTGCAGGTGCTGTTYATGGATATGCGCCAGCATCTCAACAAGCTGGCCTTTCCCAATGGCGTRTTYGTGCGGCGCTAYAACAAYCAGCCGCTGCCATCCAGCGTGTCGCTGGCGGTGATGGCRTTTTTCTTTTTGTTTATGCTGAGYTTTTTGGTGTTGTCGATTTTGCTGGCGGCCACCGGGCTGGACACCATCACCGCCCTATCAGGCGCGGCGACCGCGCTGTCTAATGTGGGCCCGGGCCTTGGCGAAATCATCGGCCCCTCAGGCAATTTTTCCACCCTGAACGACACAGCAAAATGGCTGCTGATTGTCGGTATGCTGGTGGGTCGGCTGGAGTTCTTTACAATTCTGGTGCTTGTTCTGCCGCGCTTCTGGCGCTCATAATTGATCCACCATAAATCGCGCGGCGCAACCGTGCCAGATCATCGGCAATACCCACCAGCGCGGGCACCAAAAACAACACCAACAAGGTGGCAAAAGCCAAGCCAAACACAATGGTAATCGCCATCGGCATTAAAAATTGCGCCTGCAAACTTGTTTCAAACAGCAGCGGTGCTAACCCGCCAATAGTGCTGAGCGATGTTAAAAACACCGCGCGCAATCGATCGCGGCTGGCCCCGGTCGCCGCCGCGCGCGGCCCCTCACCGCTGGCAATACGCTCGTCCAATCGGCTGACCAAAATAATCGAATCATTGACCACAATACCCGACAGGCCAAGCAGCCCGACCATCGACAATATGGTCAGATCAAAGCCCATGGCCCAGTGGCCAACCACCGTGCCAACAAAACCAAAGGGAATAATCATCATGACAATAAGCGGCCGCGAATAGCTGGCAAACACCCATGCCAAAATGATGTAAATCACCACAAAGGCCAGCGCAGTGCCCAATTGCAACTCCCCAAAGGAGCGCTTTTGCTCTTCGGCGCGGCCAGACAATTTATATTCCAAGCCAAAACGGGTGGTGATGGTCTCCAGATCACCGTTTTGCAGCTTGGCAATAATGTCATTGGTGTTGGTGACTTTATCATCCACATCGGCGGTGATGGAGATGGTCGTGCGTCCATCGCGGCGCTGAATGGCGGCAAAGCCCTGCCTCTCGGTGAGCGATACAATTTCGCTTAGTGGCACATACAGACCGGCCGGCGTTCTAAGCTGTAAATCGCGCAATGTCGAAGAACCGGTAACTTCGCGCAGCTCGCTTACCCGGATGGAAATTTCCTCATCGCCATCGGCAAAACGGCGGGCAATCGTCCCCTCAAAGGCGTTTCTGAGTTGTTTTCCAACTTCATCAACTGAGAAGCCCAGCAAGCTGCCACGGGGTTTTAACCGTATCACCAGCTCCGGCTTGCCATAGGGTAAATCATCTTCAGCGCCGCTGACACCGGGGAAGGAATTGACCAGCGTAATCACATCCGCAGCCGCGGTTTTCAGAGTGCTAGGGTCCTGCCCCATCAGCCGGATATCAATATCGCGGCCCGGAGGCCCGGAGCGAAAACGTGAGATGGCAAAACGCTTCATACCCGGCATTTTGGGAATGGCGCGCCGCCATGCCTGAATGATTGTTGAGGTGCGCACATCGCGAACTTCCGACGCCGTCAATTGAATGCGAAAACTTGCCAGATTATCGCCACGGTTTCGGCCAGAACTGCCAAGCGTCAGATAGCTGGAAATAATCAGCGCGCCCGGTTCTGCCAATTCTTTTTCGACATCAAACAGCGCTTGCTCAATGCGGGCCAAGCCGCTCAACGCATCGGCTTCAGAAATACCTGCGTTAAACTCCACGCCAGCGCGAATAGATTCTGATTCGGGCGAGGGGAAAAATGTGAAAGAAACTTTTCCGCTTTGCACAAAGGCAATGGCCAACACCATGCTGGCCAGCGTTAACCCCAGTGTGATGTAACGCGCGCCATAGGATAGCTCTGCCAGCTTGGCAAACGGCCCATCGCGGAACCAATTAAAACCACCATCCAGCCCGGCGCGCATTCGTGCCCCAAGGCCCGGCCTGCCATCGGCATTAGGGCGCCCAAGCCATTGTATCAAGCCTTCAATCAACAACGCTACAAACAGAGCAGCACCAGCAAAAGCAGCGATTTTTGCAGGCAGCGATAATTGCGCGGCGGCAATTTGCACCGCCCCGGCAATGCCCGGCAACACCAGCAAATTTGCAACATTCAACAAGCCCATCAAGCTGATGGCGATCAGCACAATGCGCCAATGTGACCAGCCCTGGTGGCTACCCGAGTCGTTATTTTGCGCCATCGCATGGGATAAATGTCCCGGCAGAATAAGAAAACACTCAACCAGACTGGCCAGTAAAACCGCCAGAACCACCATCGGAATGACGCCCATAATCGCACCAATGGTGCCGCCCAGCAAAAAGATCGGCGCAAAAGCCGCCACCGTGGTCAGCGATGCCGCCATAACCGGTACATACATGCGCCGCGCGCCATTTTCTGCGGCAATAAGCGCYGATTCACCTGCCTTAAAGCGGCTTTCRGCATGCTCWCCCACRACAATGGCATCATCCACGATAATACCCAGCATCAWGATCAGRGCRAACAGCGACACCATGTTGATGGTCTCACCCAGCAAATATARAATGCCRATGGTGATCAGCATYGCAACCGGAATACCCGCTGCYACCCARAAGGCGGTGCGAGCATTGAGAAACACAAACAGCGTGGCCAAAACCAGTATCAGCCCGCCYGCMCCGTTTTTAACCAGCAGCAAARTACGGTCGTTYAAACGATCAGAACGCTGATCATAAATTTGTAATGTCAGGTTTTTYGGCARCGTCGGGATTAAATCATCGAGATAGGTTTGCAGCAAAGCCGCGCTTTCCAGCGTGTCCTTTTCCTTGGATGTTTGCAGCGTCATTTGAATGGCGGGTTGCCCGCCCACCAARCCGCGCACYTGATCRGGGTTAAARCCGGCRGTTACYTGCCCRATATCGCCAATAGCAATRGTTTCACCGCCCGGCAAAGATTTGACCGGAAACTGCGCGATAGAGCGCGGTGTGCTACCTTGCGCAACCACCCGCAATTGCCGCGATAAAGTGCCATCCAGCGTGCCAGCGGGGCGATCTTGAATGTTGCGCTTTAGGGCATCCGACACTTCTACAACAGATGTTCCAACACGGCGCACATCCCGCTCATTCAGCTCAATGGCAATTTCAGCGTTGCGATAGCCAGAGAACGACACCTTGTCGATGCCCAGGTCCAAAAGATCATCGCGGATACGCTTGGCGAATATTTTTAGGGAGCTTTCGGGAAAAGGACCCGAAATAGAAATACGGGCCAGATTATCGAAAAAGCGCGGCAGCGAGAGTTTTGGATCATCGGCATCTTCGGGCAAGGTGGTGACACCATTAAGCGCCTGCTCCACCCGGTCCTGCGCATCTTGCATATCGGTGCCAGGATCAAATTCCATGCGGATGGAACTGGAACCCTCGCGTGCATAGCTGGCGATATCCGACACGCCTTCCAAAAACCGCAAGGATGGCTCGACATTGGCCAAAATGTTTTGCGCCACGTCTTCTGCGCTGGCACCCGGCCAACCAATGGTGACGGTGATGGAGCGAATTTCAATGCTGGGAAAAACCTGCGTTCTGATTTGGCCCAAAGCTGCCAGCCCGGCAATGATCATTAAAAACATCAGCAGATTGGCTGCGTTTTTATGGCGCACAAAACTGGCGATCAGTCCTTGTTTTTTCTCGGTAAAATCAAACGATGGCCGCGCTGTATGGCCCCCTGATCCGGTTTGCTGGGGAACAGATGGATCTGAACTGCCTTGCCGGATGAGAGGGTTTTTCATGGCTGGCTTTCCTCGTCAGCTTTTTGGGGCCTACCGGTCTTTGGGGGCTTATCAGCGTCACTTGGACCGCTTGCACCCTTACCTCGTTTTCCAAAACTGCCTTGTTTTGGTGTTTCAGCGCTTTCCTGCCCCACCAATTGTACTTTTAGGCCCTCACCAGCCTCTGCAATGCGGGTGGTAAGAATCTCGGCACCCTCTTCCACGGGCCCAGAAACCAAAACACTGCCCGCATCAAACGCAGCAACATCGACCATGACCGATTGCAGGCGGCCATCTTTGACAAGATAAATTCGTTTCTCATCATAAAGTGCGGATTCGGGGATTTTGAACACCTTGTCATAGGTGATATCGCCCAGTTGAACCTGCACAAAGGCACCGGGCCGCAGCACAGTTTCCTTGGTCAGCCCATCAAGCGCTGCATAAATAGATACGCCGCCCATATCCGCCGAAATTGTGGGTGCGGTACGGGTAATCCGGCCTTTAAGAGCCAGGCTACGCTGGCCGGTTTCCCACAAAACATCCACAGGTTTTCCCTGTAATTGAGAGCCGGACCCAACAAGACGGCCAAACTGTTGATCTGAAAGGGTAAATTCTACTTCCAGCGCAGAAATTTCTAGCAATTTTGCGACGATTTGATTGGCGCTTACCAATTGGCCCTGGGTCAGGCTTTCTGATTCAACAATGGCATCAAACCTGGAGATGACCACTGTGCGCTTAATATCCCGCAGCGCTTTTGTTTTGCGCAATTGCAGCCTGTCTAAAGCCGCCTGCTGCTGCTCCATCTTGGCAATTTCAATCAGGATGTGCGACCCGCTGCTTTGCAGCGCAGAATTTTTCTGCAACAGCACTTGTTGGCGCTGGTCCACAGTCTGGCGGGTAACTGATCCTTTTTTAATCAGGGCTTGGGCGCGTTCCAGATCCTTTTTTGCCAGCTCCAACTGCGCTGCAATGTTTGTCTGCTCGGTTCTGGCCGCCGCTATCTGAGCGTTGGCTTCCTTGATGCGGGCTTGCGACTCGCGAATATCAGCCGCGATCTCGGCAAGTGCTGTTTCAAAATCAAACGGATCAATTTCGGCCAATTGAGTGTTTGCGGAAATAATATGCCCAGCGCGTAATTGAGGGCTGAGGCTTTTTAATATGCCGCTTAGTTCTGCGCGCACCTCGACCACATTACCAGCGACAATTTCGCCATAAGCCGTGATTTTTGGCTGATAACTTCCCCAATGCGCGTGTATTGTTTCAATCGTATAGGCCTGCTCGCGAACGGGTCTTTGGGGTGGCTTTTTCTTATCCGCCACCATGCGCTGCATCACAAACCCGGAGGCTACGACAATCGCAAAGGCGATAATCAGCTGAAAAAAGATCGCGACGGGCCGGAAACGCTCGCGCTTCGATGCAGATACCGGGGCGCTTAACAGCTGTTTGGGAGGTTGTTCTTGATCCATATACTGACGACAGCTCTCTGGCCAAAGCGTTTTGTTGCTTGCCATATGTCGACGACAACCAACAAACGGCGACGCCTGCGCACAATATCGCAGGGCATGGGGCCGGGTTTAAGCGCACTCTTGGGTTATATTTAGGCGCTGCAGTGCAACATTGCCAAATAAATTTCTGGTAATGCGGGATTTTAGGAGAGCGATAGAGCTTTGGCGATTGATCTCAATCGCTTGGTTCAGATGCTTTTGGCAAACTGATGTACTTTTCCCAGACTGGGCGTCCTGAAAAAGTTCTGATGAATGCCCCGTGTTTGGCACGATCTTCATCATTGATGCGCGGCGGTAGTGCCTGTTGGCGCGGCTCGGCTTTCCAGGCGTTTTCCGAATTTTCACCTCTGCCACCGGGGCCATCAAACGCCATGGCGGCCTGCGTGCCGCCCAGCAACTCAATATAAACCTTTGCCAGCAGTTCAGAATCCAGTAGCGCGCCGTGAAAAGTACGGTGTTCATTGTTGATCGAATAGCGCGAACACAGCGCATCCAGCGAATTGGGGCCAGCAGGATGTTTGTGGCGCGCCAATTGCAGCGTGTCGACCACGCGCTTTTCAGGAAAACGCGGGCGGCCCGTCATTTCCAGCTGGAGATTGATGAACCCCATATCAAAGCTGGCATTATGCGCGACCAGAATGCCATCCTCGCCAATGAATTCGAGAAACTCGTCGACAATCGCTTCAAACAGCGGTTTGTCGGACAAGAATTCCGTTGAAAGCCCATGCACTTCATAAGCTCCCAACGGCACATCGCGTTCCGGGTTGATGTATTGATGATAGGTGCGGCCCGTTGGAAAGCGGTTGAGCAGCTCGACGCCGCCAATTTCAACAAGACGATCGCCGGTACGAGGGTCCAGGCCGGTCGTTTCGGTATCAAACACGATCTCACGCATCGCTCGTTTTCTCCGCAGCTAGCCCTAATTCGGTTAAAATAGCTCTCACTTGAGTTTGAGCGTTTTCAATACCTTTGTCGGTCCAAACGACAAAATCTGCAAGCGCACGCTTCTTTTCATCACTCATTTGCCGGCTTAACAACATTTCGAATTTTTCGACACTCATGCCTGACCGTGCCAATACACGCTGCCTTTGCACATCTTCTGATGCTGTTACCACAATGGTTTTATCGCAAAGCTCATCCCCGCCGCTTTCAAACAGCAATGGAATATCCAGCACCACAAATTTTTCTTTGCCAGCTTTGCATTTAGCCATGAAGTCGACCTCAGCCTGCCTCACCAGCGGATGAATGATCGCCTCAAGGTCTTTTAACGCGCCCGGATTGGCCGTAATCTCGCGCGCCAACGCCGCCCGATCAATGGCATTCTCAACCACCGCTGCCGGAAACCGGGCAGCAATAGGTGCAATCGCAGATTTCGCATAAAGCTCATGCACGGCGGCATCGGCATCAAAGATCTTTGCACCCTCTTGCGCAAACAGCTGAGCCGTTGTGGTTTTACCCATGCCGATAGACCCGGTCAGGCCCAAAACCAGCATTACACCGCCCCCAACACATGCGCGCGAAGTTCATCGCTCACTTTAGGGCGCACCCCAAACCATTTTTCAAACCCTGGCACCGCCTGATGCAGCAACATACCAACGCCGTCCACCACCTTATTCCCCTGCGCTTTCGCCTGCGCCAATAAAGGCGTTTCCAGCGGGGTGTAGACAATATCAGTGACCAACGCTCTAGGGTTAAGATCTGTCAGAGGAAATTCCAGCGCCGGTTGACCCACCATGCCAAGCGCAGTGGTGTTGACCAACAAAGTGCAGGATTGCAAATGCTCCGAAGCTTGCTCAATCGATGAGGTTTTGAGCGTACAATTATGCTCCGCCGCCAAATCCTGGAACTGATTTGTGACTTCCTGCGCTCTAGCCAGAGTTCGATTGGCGATTAGGATTTGGGCAAAGCCGCGTGTGATCAAGCCATATATGATGGCCCGCGATGCACCGCCTGCGCCCAGCACAACCGCTTGTTTGGCGTCGCCGCTATCCCAATCAGGCGCATGCTGGTCGAGATTGGCTAAAAACCCATACGCGTCGGTGTTGGCGCAGTGCAAGGCACCGTCTTGCATCCAAAACGTATTGGCAGCGCCCAGAATTTGCGCGCTTGGCTCACGCACATCCGCCAGCTCCGCTAGGCGCTCCTTATGCGGAATGGTGGCATTACCGCCTGAAAAGACGCTGCTGCCATCGCGGATTGCGTTGAGAAAGGCCGGTAAATCACTCGGCGCAACATCCTGTGCTTGATAATGCGCAGATAAACCAAACTGCTTAATCCAAAAGCCATGCAACAAAGGCGAGCGGGAATGCTTGATCGGATGGCCGATAACGCAGGAGGTTTTTAGGGGAAGGGTCATCGATTCGTATCCGCAACAATCAGCTAATAATAATGTCGTCCTGGCGCAAACGCGCCAATAGTGGCAATAGTGGCAGGCCCAAAATGGTGAAATAATCACCCTCGATTTTCTCGAATAATTGCGCGCCCAAACCCTCTAATTGATAGCCGCCAACACTTTGAAGACTGTCCGGCAAGGTTTGCGCAATATAACGCCCGATAAATTGCGGCGATAAGGTCCGCATGGTCAAATGCGCCTGAGCATTATAACGCCACAGGGTTTCACCGTTTTTAACCAGCACGATGGCCGCGTTCAATGCGTGCGTGCGCCCACTCAACGCCAGCAGATTTTTGCGCAGCTCATTCTCATCACCCGCCTTGTGAAATATTTCAGCGTCACAAGACAAGGTTTGGTCCGCACCAATAATAAGCGTGTCGGGATAGGCATTGGCCACATCCAGCGCCTTGGCTTCGGCCAAAACCAACGCCACATCCTCTGGATCAACATCGCGCCCAAGCGCCGCTTCCACGGCACGCTCGTCTATATTAGCGGCGCAAGTGATGATTTTCAGCCCCGCATTGCGCAACAGCGCCGCCCTAATCGGGCTTTTGGAGGCCAACACCAAGGCCTCATTCTGAAATTCGCCGTAATCCAATTCAGGACTGTTCATTTTGCTCTTCCTGCCTCGCGCGGTATTCTTGGTAAATCGTCAATATGGCCGCCGCCGTCTCTTCGATGGAGCGCCGGGTGACATCGATGATCGGCCACCCCTTTTTGGCGCATAAGCGCCGGGTGAATGCCACTTCCTCGGCAACAGACTGCTTGTTGATATAGGCCGAGTTGATGCCATCTGCATTTATTGCCAAAAGCCGGTGTTGGCGGATTTGAACGATACGGTCGGGGCTTGCAATAAGGCCAACCACAAAGGTAGATTGCAGCTGAGCCAGCTCTTCCGGCAAAGCAATATCTGAAACCAGCGGCACATTGGCGGTTTTAAAGCCGCGATTGGCCAAATAAATCGATGTCGGTGTTTTGGACGTTCGGCTGATGCCGGTGATGACAATATCTGCCAGGTTCAAATCCTGCGGCATTTGCCCGTCATCATGCATCATAGTGTAATTCAGCGCATCAATGCGGCGGAAATAGTCGGTGTCCATTGTATGCTGAGCGCCAGCCCGGTTTTGTGCCTGCGTGCCCAGATAAGATTGAAACAGGCTGAGAATTGGGTCCAACACCGATAAAAACGGCACGCCCAGATCCTGGCACTTCACCTCAAGCATGCGCGCATGTTCCGGCTCAATCAACGTATACAGCACAATGCCTGGAGCCGCGCCAATATCGGCGGCAACCCGCTCAATATCGGCTTCGCTGCGTACCATCGTGTAGATATGCTCTATTGCATTTGCCGAATCATATTGGGCAGCAGCGGCTCTACCAATGTTGATCAGCGTCTCACCGGTGGCATCTGACACCAAATGGACATGAAACTCGGTGGATTTCTTCATATCTTTAATCCACAAATTGGGGAAAGGGCTGTTGATAATCTCTTACTAGATTTTGGAGAACTGGCGCAAGATTGTCTAGCAAGGTGATCTTGCCACAAAGGTTAAGAAAGTATGAACAAGCATGATCCTTGCGCATGCTTGTCGCATATGATCAGTAGCCGATGGGGATAAGTTTTAACAGCCAGCTTATTCAGGACTAATCCACAAGGCACACACAATTATGGCAGGATTAACACACTGATAAATGGCTATAAATGGTGTTATACTGATTATCACCACAAGAGCATTATACCCCATTCACAGGACTATCTTTCAAAAAGATTGAGCTGAAAAACTGTATGAATTGTGGATGAAATTTGATGCCCGCTAATCACAGACTAATAAAAGAAATAGCTTAATTAAGAATCTTTTAATTATTTATTTAGAAAACGCGTTCAGGCGTATTTGCCCTGTGTGTTCGCCTTTGCGTGTTATAGCTTTACCATGATCGTTGAAGCTGTCACAGCAACACCGATTGATGGTTTTAGCATTGAAGCGGTAGCAATTGATGACACGCAGATTATTAGATCTTTTGAATTCAAAACCGGACACCAACGGATCTTGGCCACCGCCATTGTGGATGATGCGTCAAGCCGGGCGCTATTTGCCGGAATACCGCGAAGTGCGCCGTGATGCAGGTTCCTTTTTGGATCTGTGCTATTCCCCGAAAATGGCAACAGAAGTTACCTTGCAGCCTATTCGCCGGTTTGGTTTTGATGCAGCTATTTTGTTTTCAGATATTTTGGTTATTCCTGATGCGCTGGGACGATCGGTTAGATTTGAAACTGGCGTTGGCCCAAGGCTTGATCCCATTACGCCAACTGAAATCAGTGGTTTGTCATCAACCGGCGTGATCAATCATCTTCAGCCGGTTTTGGAAGCTGTTTCGAAAATCCGGCATGAATTACCAGATGAAACCACATTGTTGGGCTTTTGCGGCGCGCCTTGGACGGTAGCAACCTACATGGTGGCGGGCAAAGGCACGCCCGATCAAGCACCCACAAGGTTGTTTGCTCATCAGCACAGAGAGGCGTTTTTGGGGCTGATTGATGTTTTGACAGAGGCGTCGATTGATTATCTCAATGCTCAAATTAATGCTGGAGCAGATGCAGTTCAGGTTTTCGACAGTTGGTCCGGGATACTTGGCGAGCAGGATYTTGAAGATTTTTGCTGTAAACCAATGCAGAAAATTGTTGCCGGAGTGCRGGCTAAAAACCCCGATACGCCGATWATYGGYTTTCCYAAATCTGCTTCGTTAAATTAYGAAAAATATGTCAATGAGACCAAGGTGGATTGTGTCGGCCTCGACTGGACCTATTCTATAAAACGGGCCCGCGCGCAGTTTGGCGATAARGTYGTGTTGCAGGGYAATCTGGAYCCAACCTTGTTGGTRGCYGGCGGCAAAGCTTTGGAAGAYGGCGTWGCAAAGATATTGARTGAAGCTAAAGACAGCCGCTTCATTTTTAATCTGGGCCATGGCATTACGCCTGAAACCCCTATYGAAAATGTTCAAAAGATGGTGGATTTGGTGCGTGCTGGATAAAGCCAAYAAAYGGATCAACACGCCATGACCTATCTGATTGTTTTAGCTTTTCACATCATGTCTGTGATTTCCTGGATGGCGATGCTGTTATATTTGCCCCGTTTGATGGTCTATCATTGTGATGCKGATAAGGGCGGTGTTCAAAGCGAAACCTTTAAAATCATGGAGCGGCGGCTGTTGCGCGGTATCGGKACGCCRGCGATGCTCGCTACTTGGGCCTTTGGGCTCTATTTGTTTTTTTCCAGCGGCTACGCCAGTGATGGRTCRTTCTGGCTGTATGTTAAGCTCACCGGGGTGCTCGCGCTGTCTGCTGTTCATATGCGCCTTGCCTGGCATGTGAAGCKATTTGCCAAAGACAGCAACGCTCATTCATCGCGGTATTTTCGTATCATCAATGAAGTACCGGCGGGCTTTATGGTNGTCATTATCTTGTTGGTGGTAACAAAACCATTTTGAGCGATTCTGGTGTCAGGCAAGGCGGTGGCGAGARACTTGACGCTTTAGTCAAGATTTGTAGATCATTTAAGGCGTAGATTACGTTAGAGTCAGAAATCGCTTGAGAATCAATCTTAAGAGAGCTATCTAGGTTCGAACTTCTCTTCTGGATAGTTGTTACTATCATTTCTCATTACATTTGTATTTCTAAGTGGCGCTTCGCCATTCATTGATAATGCAGCCGCAAGGTTAGGTTTGAGGCCATATCCATGACTTGTCGATACCGACAGTTTGGCATGTGAGCAGTAAAACCGAAAAACACAGTTCACCAATCCCTATTATTCATCAAAGCGGCCTTGCCGCATATCATTCGAGTATACCATGGCAGAAACCAAACTTTCAGACCTTAAGCTTAAAAGCGCCAACGAACTTTTAGGCTTGGCTGAAGAGTATGACATCGAAAACGCTAGCAACATGCTCAAGCAGGAATTGATGTTTGCGATTCTTAAGCGCATGGCTGAAGAAGGCGTAGAGATTATTGGTGAAGGGGTGGTTGAGCTACTCCAGGATGGTTTTGGATTTCTGCGTTCGCCAGAATCAAATTACCTGCCTGGGCCTTCCGATATCTATATTTCGCCGTCGCAAATCCGGCGTTTTTCGCTGCGTACTGGTGATACGGTTGAAGGCCATATTCGTAGCCCTAAAGATGGCGAGCGTTATTTTGCGCTGCTGCGGGTTAATACCATCAACTTTGAAGATCCCGATCGCGCGCGTCACACTACGCATTTTGACAATCTGACGCCGCTTTATCCTGATGAGCGTTTGCGCATGGAGATCAATGATCCAACCTTGAAGGATTTGTCGGGCCGGGTGATTGATTTRGTGGCMCCACTGGGTAAAGGCCAGCGCGCACTTATTGTTGCGCCGCCGCGCACCGGTAAAACCGTRTTGCTGCAAAACATYGCCAAYTCAATCGCGACCAATCATCCAGAATGYTATTTGATTGTRCTGCTGATTGATGAGCGCCCCGAAGAAGTGACTGATATGCAGCGCTCCGTGAAGGGCGAAGTTATTTCCTCAACCTTTGATGAGCCAGCGACCCGCCATGTTCAGGTTACTGAGATGGTCATTGAAAAAGCCAARCGTCTTGTYGAGCATGGCCGTGATGTCGTKATTTTGCTGGATTCYATTACCCGYCTTGGRCGCGCTTAYAACACCGTYGTWCCAAGCTCCGGCAAGGTGCTAACCGGTGGTGTCGATGCCAAYGCKCTGCAACGTCCAAAACGTTTCTTTGGCGCTGCGCGTAACATCGAAGAGGGTGGCTCRCTTAGCATCATCGCCACAGCTTTGATTGATACTGGCAGCCGTATGGATGAAGTTATTTTTGAAGAATTCAAAGGTACTGGCAACTCCGAACTCGTGCTCGATCGCAAGGTTGCGGACAAGCGTGTTTATCCYTCAATGGATATTCTCAAATCGGGAACCCGTAAAGAAGAGCTTCTTATGGGCAAAGCCGAGCTACAGAAAGTCTATGTGTTGCGCCGCATTCTTTCCAATATGGGCACCACGGATGCGATGGAATTCTTGCTGKATAAGTTGAAGCARACYAAATCCAATGAAGATTTCTTCGATTCGATGAACACCTAATTGGCGGGATATCGACTTCGATTCGGAGCCGGAACCGTGACTGCCTCGTCACAGCCTTAAAGTCAGGTGAGCTTTGTGATGGAAAAGACCCATAAATTTACCGACACAATCTTTGCATTAAGCAGCGGCACCGTGCCTGCGGGCGTTGCTGTCCTTCGTGTGTCGGGGCCTGAAGCCTCTCGCTGTTTTGCAATGTTCCACGTGAAACAACCGGTTCCCCGGTTTGCTCAATTGTGCGAGTTGAAGGATGATCAGGGGCGGATGCTGGATCAGGCTCTGGTCCTGTGGTTTCCAGCACCGCATAGTTTTACCGGTGAAGATGTGGTTGAACTGCATCTTCATGGCAGCCTTGCYGTTCTTGATATYGTGTTTGAGATACTGGGCGCTYGCCCGGGATGGCGCATGGCCGATGCCGGGGAGTTCACCCGGCGTGCTTTTGAAAATGGYCATATGGATATGACTGAGGTTGAAGGCCTTGGYGATCTTCTRCAAGCRCAAACCCAGGCRCAGCACGCTCAAGCYCTCAATCAATATTCTGGTGTTATGAGTGCTCTCTATGAGGGCTGGCGTACGGACTTACTTAAACTAAGGGCCGCCGTGGAAGCGGATTTCGATTTCGCTGATGAAGAGGATGTCTCTGGCTCTGTTGCCGATGAKGTGTCCCAGCRCGCGAAAGCATTAGCTGATGATATCAAGATCTATCTGGATGATGGGCGGCGCGGTGAGATTATTCGTGAAGGTCTTAAAGTCGTCCTGGCGGGAAAACCCAACGTTGGCAAAAGTAGTTTGATGAATGAGCTGGCGCGGCGTGACTTAGCCATTGTTACCGATACGCCTGGCACCACCCGTGATGTTTTGACGGTATCGTTGAACCTTGATGGCCAGCTGATTATCCTTTCTGACACTGCTGGCATCCGAGATGCTCAGGACGCAATTGAGCAAGAAGGCATTCGGCGAGCTGAGTTGGCGATCCATTCTGCTGATGTTGTTCTCTGGCTTGAGGACATAAGGCCGGATGCGCAAGATGCCAAGAATGTTGAGGGCGAGGCCCAGAAACTCGATTCGGCCCCGTTCCTGTCAAAGCTGAGTGGGGCCCAGATCATCAGGGTCACGACAAAAGTAGACTTGCTCGATGATGCATCCARYCTTGTTCAAAACGATCAAAAAAGGTYGATCTCGGTTAAGACCGGATTTGGTATTGAAGGCCTYTTACASACCYTATCTCGATTCGGAAGCGGTTTGAATTTGGATRGCAATGGCGAGAAYAWKGYTGCGCCAACRCTTGGCCGCGAGGGTGCSGTRATYACYCGWCAACGGCATCGTCTGGCTTTGCARCAATGCGTGATAGAGCTGCAAGGWGCKGGCGATGAAACAATAGCGCTTGAATTTCGTGTCGAATATTTGCGCCGGGCATCTGATGCGCTTGGCGTGATATTGGGTCGRATTGGCGTTGAGGATATTTTGGGCCAGATATTCAGCGAYTTTTGTATTGGTAAATAAATGTGYGAAARYCGCACAATTGGGCTAAAAAGRGYYGATTTCACCCCCTTCACATATGAAGCGCAAACGGCAGATTTGCGCCANTCTTTGCKGGGGTATATAGCTAKGATGAAGGGYTACAAGGGYTGATATTTTGAGTAAAGATACACAATTTGATGTGATTGTTATTGGTGGTGGYCATGCTGGTTGCGAGGCCGCAAGTGCYGCYGCGCGCATYGGYGCGCGCACWGCATTGGTAACCCATCACTTTGATACTATTGGAGTTTTGTCCTGCAACCCGGCGATAGGCGGKCTTGGCAAGGGCCAGCTRGTGCGTGAGATAGATGCGCTGGACGGCCTGATGGGCCGCGTTGCAGATGCCGCCGGTATCCAGTTTCGTATACTCAACGCCAGCAAAGGCCCCGCCGTCCGCGGCCCCCGCGCRCAGATGGATCGCRAGCTCTACAAACAAGCKATGCAGCRYGAAATACGCTCTCAAGCRAACCTGASMGTTATTGAAGGTACAGCAAYAGAGRTCCTSAGTGATRATGAYGGYRTCACTGGCYTGRCYATGGARGCTGGCAATGATCTAAGCTGYARKTCTHTGGTGATCACAACCGGWACTTTTTTGCGCGGGATGATACACATCGGTGACCAACGGCACGCGGCCGGCAGAATGAACGCTGCRTCATCARTTGGTTTGGCAAACTCMTTTTTGRAGCAYGGCTTTAAATTGGGCAGRYTRAARACGGGGACCCCRGCGCGGCTGGAYGGACGSAGYATTGATTGGTCTGGTTTAGAYCGACAATTAGGTGATCTGGTACCTAAGCCGTTTTCCTATATGAATGAGGAAATTACTGGACAGCAAATAGATTGCTACAAGACCAATACAACATCCAAAACACACCAAATCATTTTAGATAATTTGAAAAGCTCTGCCCTTTATGCCGGGCATATTACAGGTGTCGGCCCACGCTATTGTCCGTCAATTGAAGATAAAGTGGTTCGTTTTGAGGACAGAGAAAGCCACCAAATATTTTTGGAACCGGAAGGCTTGAACGATTCAACGGTTTATCCAAACGGTATATCTACCAGCCTACCTCCTGAAATTCAGGATGTCTTTTTGAGAACAATTCCAGGTTTGGAAAATGTGGCGGTTGTTCAATACGGTTATGCTATCGAGTATGATCATGTTGACCCGAGATGTTTGAAGCCCAGTTTGGAAACCATTGCATTACCTGGATTATACCTTGCCGGGCAGATTAATGGCACGACGGGATATGAGGAAGCAGGTGGGCAGGGTTTGGTTGCTGGGATGAATGCAGCGCGCCGGTCCTCTGGCCAAGAGTGCCATATTTTTGATCGCTCAGAGGCCTATTTGGGTGTCATGATAGATGATTTGACCACACACGGGGTAACCGAGCCGTATCGTATGTTTACCTCGCGAGCGGAGTATAGGCTTTCCCTTCGGTCCGATAATGCGGACCTGCGTTTGACCGCTAAAGGGATTGAGCTTGGATTGGTGGGGGAAAATCGAAAAGGTAAGTTTGGAATCTGGAAGGAAGAATATGAAAGGGTTGGAACTGCCATCCGCTCCGTCAAGTTGACTCCTAATCAGGCGGGGGAGCTTGGGTTAAGTGTCAATCTTGATGGTCGCAAACGTTCATTGTTTGAACTGCTTTCCTACCCAGATATTATTTTCACGGATTTAGCTGAGGCAATGCTGGACCTGAAACCTGTGAGCAAGCGTGCCCAGGAGCAGTTGAAGATCGATGCGCAATATTCAGTGTATCTTGGGCGACAAGAAAACGATATTCGCTCCTTTAAACTCAATGAAAATATCGCTATTCCCTCGGCATTTAGCTATCAAACAGTTGTTGGTCTGACGAATGAGTTGATTGATAAGCTAACCAAAGTTCAGCCAGCGACTTTAGGGCAAGCAAGCCGCATCGAGGGTATCACTCCTGCTGCTTTGACGGTGTTGCTTGCATGTTTGAATAAGTTAAACAGAGCAGCATAGTGAAAACAGAAATTGATATCCCGGATTCAATAAAGTCAAAATTGCTAATTTTTGATCGCCTGTTACATGACTGGCACAAAGCTAAAAACTTGGTTTCTAAAAGCACCATGCAGGATTTGTGGCGACGCCATTTCCTGGATAGTTACCAATTGATTCGGCTGCGTTCTAAACATCTTGCTAGCTTGGAGACAGAAATTCTGACGAATGAAAATTGGTTGGATATAGGTAGCGGGGCAGGCTTACCTGGAATGGTCATTGCTATTGCAGCGTCATGCGCGGAGACTCAGTCCGAAATCGGCAGCGTCACGTTGGTGGAAGCAAATGCACGAAAATGCGCATTTATGTCTGCTGTTTCACGTGAAACACATGCTCCTGCAATTATTCTGAATACCAGGATCGAATCCCTTTCTCTTAATAGTCTTAGTGAAAAACCTGATGTCATAACGGCACGAGCGCTGGCTCCTTTGCCCAAACTGTGTAGCCTGTTGGCACCGCTGATGACACAAGATACAGTAGCACTTGTCCACAAGGGTCAAGATTTTGTGGTTGAACTCGAAAAAACAGCTAAAATTTGGGACTTCACTGTGGTACAACATCAAAGTGTTGTAGACGAGTCCAGCGTGATTCTTGAGATATCGAATCTCAAAAAACGATAAACGGCCATATGCTATCACTTTAGATAGGGACTGTTTCTAGTTTTCAGGTGTCGTTGACCCGTTTGCGTCACAACCATTTCAACCACGTTGTGGAATTAAGGGTGAGCTCGATTATGTCCCTGGAAGCTAACAATATGACTCCGAATCCCGGTAGTGGACCCAGCCACAATGATGGTGGTACCAATTCCGATCGAAAGACTGGGCGGATTGGCGGTGCCTCCCGGGGTAAACCGCGGGTACTGGCGTTGGCAAATCAAAAGGGTGGTGTTGGTAAAACGACAACTGCGATTAATCTGGGAACAGCACTGGCGGCGATTGGTGAGCGCGTTCTGATTGTTGATCTTGATCCTCAGGGCAATGCCAGCACCGGGCTTGGTATCGATCGCAAGTCTCGTAAAGTCTCCACATATGACGTTCTTTATGGTGATGCGACACTCAAGCAGGCTGCCATGCCGACATTGGTCCCGCGTCTGGATGTGGCTCCTTCAACCCTGGATCTCCTTGGTCTCGAGCTGGAAATAGCCAGCCGTTCTGATCGAGCGCATCGCTTGCAATTGGCTGTTCAGAAATTGTCACTGCCGGAGCCTTCAAGTGCAGCTAATGATGATCCCTACACCTATGTGTTGGTTGATTGTCCGCCATCGCTCAATTTGTTGACGATCAACGCTATGACAGCAGCGGATGCTATTTTGGTGCCGATGCAGTGTGAATTTTTYGCGCTGGAAGGCCTCAGTCAATTRCTGACRACGGTGGAGCAGGTTCGCAAAACGCTTAATCCYAAACTATCYATYCATGGGGTGGTGCTTACGATGGTGGATGATCGCAATAATTTGTCTCAGCAAGTGGCRGCCGATGTTCGCGCGCATATGGGTGACAAGGTTTATAACACTGTCATTCCGMGAAATGTGCGCCTCTCGGAGGCGCCATCTTATGGCAAGCCCGCTCTGCTGTATGATTTAAAATGCCGAGGCAGCCAAGCTTATCTCAAGCTGGCGTCTGAAATTATACAACGTGAACGACGGCTTGTAGCTGCGTGATAAAYGGCTAGCGTAGAMATCAAATGGAAGAATATTTTTGGGATGGCTTTTTGCTGGGGCCTGTCAAGAACGAAGGGCCCGTCAATATGAGCAAGGAAATAATTGAAATGGGTGATGATTCATCAAAGAAACGCCTTGGTCGCGGCCTTGCTGCTTTGCTGGGTGAGGTTGAAAGCGATGCAGAGGTGATTGAGCGTGCGCGCTCTCAGCGCCGTGTGCCGATTGAATTTGTGTCACCCAACCCYAAAAACCCACGGAAAATATTTGATGACGGTGATCTTGATGATCTGACCCGCTCAGTTAAGGAAAAGGGTATWGTCCAGCCTATCCTGGTGCGCCCGGTGGCCGGCSAACACGAGCGSTTTGAGATTATTGCCGGTGAGCGCCGGTGGCGGGCGGCTCAAAAGGCGTCCTTGCATGAAATACCTGTTTTAATTCAAGATGTTAGCGATAGAGAAGCGCTGGAATTAGCGATTGTTGAAAATGTTCAGCGATCCGACCTTAATCCCATTGAAGAAGCGATGGGCTATCAGCAGCTGATGAGYGAGTTTGATTATACCCAGCAGGATTTGGCGAATGTCATYGGCAAAAGTCGCCCTCATGTTGCTAAYTCTTTGCGSCTGTTGCARTTRCCRGCAGAGGTGCAGGAAATGCTGCARCTGGGCCAATTGACAATGGGRCATGCYAAAATAYTGGTYGCYACSGAAAATGCTGCCGTRTTGGCACARCAAATCATTGAYGAAGATATGAGTGTKCGCGCGGCAGAGGCGCTGGTTCGCAGYCAKGCAGAYGGCGCTTTGACYRGTYCTGATGAAGYTGGATYAAAACCCAAAGYATCTCAGATAAAAGAYGCTGATACYCAGGCTYTGGAAAGCAGTATATCAGAGGTGCTGGGKCTYATCGTTGATTTGCGRCATAAAACAAGCGGCAAGGGCGAGCTGCGGATTAAATATCAAAACCTGGATCAGTTGGATCATTTGACGGCACGCTTGAGAGGCCAGTAGAGCCACAAATCAAAGGTCCTCGGGCTCAAGCTTGCGGAGTTCATTAGAAGTAGAGTCTAACCGGGACTTTCTCTAAGAGCATTTGCGTGATTTGGATTTGGCACAGCACTTTAAAATTTGCTGCTGCGCATAAGGACTTCAGCCTCTTCCCTCATCGAATATCGGCCCTCGCAGGATCAATGGTTTTCAAAAAAATCTTGTCGGGAGCTAACCATTTGGCAATTTACTGACAATATCTTGTTATCACACATGAAACAGACCATATTAGAAGAGAATTTAAACATCGGAATGAGTTGTTCCGGCTCCGTATTGTGAGTTTGAGAGGATATAATGGCTGACTTAAAACGTTCCAATTTTGGACATATGCAAGGGCAAGCAGGCACTGCTGCCCAGATAGACGCGGCGATTGACGAAGGTCTGCGCGCCTATATGCTCAAAGTTTACAACTATATGGCCATTGGCCTTGCCCTAACGGGTGTTGCGGCGCTTACCTTTGTCATTATGGCAACAACAGCTGATCCATCAGCTGCTGCTGCGCAATTGCCTAATGGCAAAATGCTGACAGACTTCGGCGTAATGCTTTATACGTCCCCCCTTCGTTGGGCGGTGATGCTGGCTCCGCTTGGCTTGGTATTCTTCCTCTCCTTCCGCATTAACACCATGAGTGTTGGTAAGGCGCAGGCAACATTTTGGGCTTATGCCGCGCTTGTTGGCGTGTCGCTTTCTTCCATTTTCATCATTTACACGCCAGAAAGTGTTACTCAGGTCTTCTTTGTAACGGCTGCATCGTTCCTGGGTCTGAGCCTTTATGGTTATACAACCAAGAAAGATTTGTCGGGCTGGGGATCGTTTTTGATCATGGGTCTGATCGGCGTTGTTATTGCGTCGGTCGTCAATATTTTCCTGGGATCCAGCATGCTGCAATTTGCCATCTCGGTAATTGGTGTGTTGGTCTTTGCTGGCCTTACCGCTTATGACACTCAGCAAATCAAAACCATGTATGACATCAATGATGATGGTACTGTTTCTGGCCGTAAAGCCATTATGGGCGCTCTGCGTCTCTATCTGGACTTCATCAACTTGTTCCTCATGCTGCTGCATTTGTTCGGTAATCGCGAATAAACAATGTAGCTTGCTAAGGTAGTTATAGAGCGCGGCCCAAGTGGCCGCGCTTTTTGATTCGGCACCGTAATTGCCAACTCATGCGCTTTTCCTTGGAAAATACCGGAGTTCAGATAAGCTAATCTGACCTGCAACAATTTTCAAATTTTCAAAATATGCCTCTTCAAATCAGAACCGCCAAGCTTAGCGATATTTCTCAAATACAAGTCATCTATACGCAAGCGGTATTATCCGGCACGGCTTCTTTTGAATTGGAGCCACCTGATATTGATGAAATGGTAGGTCGCTTTGAGGCGCTGCGCGCAGATGGGCTTCCCTACATTGTGGCGCAAGCAAGCGATGGCCAGATTTTGGGCTATGCCTATGCCGGGTTTTACCGCACTCGCCCGGCCTATCGCTTTACTGTTGAGGACTCGGTGTATCTTGCAGAGGATGCACGCGGCAAAGGGTTGGGCACAACGCTGCTAAAGGCAGTTATTGCCGCCTGTGAGCAACAGGGCTTTCGTCAGATGATTGCCATTATTGGCGATTCCAAACATCTGGCGTCAATTCATCTCCATGAAAAACTAGGCTTTGAAGTTGTTGGTACTTTTAGGGATATCGGCTGGAAACAGGATAATTGGCTCGATACCGTGCTGATGCAGCGGGTTTTGGGAGAAGGAAGCGCATCAAAACCTTTTGAATGATTGTTTGGAATATCCAGCCATTAAGGAAGCGTGATCTGAATTGATCATCTGGGCAAGAGAAGGCAAGTGTTGTTAGGCTTSCCATAAAGCAACGGCAGAGACTGTTTTTACGCAATCCCTGCCGCTCAAAATGTAATATGAAATTTGAAAAACTAGGCTTTTGACAGTTTTTCCAGCTCRGCAACAATGGCGGCGCCCATGGCGCTGGTGCTGACCTTGGTTTTGCCCTCAGTGTAAATATCTGCCGTGCGAAGACCTGCATCCAAAACGCTGGAAATGGCGCGTTCGATCAGATCRGCGGTATCRCCCATGCCRAGTGAATAMCGCAGCGCCATGGCGAARCTKGCAATCATYGCGATGGGRTTRGCGCTTTCAGTGCCAGCAATATCGGGGGCAGAGCCGTGAACAGGCTCATAAAGCGATTTGCGCTTGCCTGTGATCGCATCTGGCGCACCAAGTGAAGCGGAGGGCAACATACCCAAAGAACCCGTCAGCATGGCCGCTATGTCCGAYAAAATRTCGCCGAATARATTGTCAGTGACGATAACGTCGAACTGTTTWGGCCTGCGCACCAACTGCATGGCACCAGCATCGGCCAACATATGTTCCAGTGTCATGTCAGGAAACTCATTGGCATGAACTTTAGTAACTACCTGATTCCACAACACGCCAGATTTCATCACATTGCGTTTTTCCATGCTTGTGACACGGCCTGTGCGGCTTTTGGCCAAATCAAAGGCAACGCGGGTGATGCGCTCAATCTCGTAGGTATCATAAACTTGCGTATCAATACCGCGTTGCTGGCCATTGCCGATATCGATGATTTCTTTGGGCTCACCAAAATAAACACCGCCGGTCAACTCGCGAATGATCAGAATATCGAGACCTTCCACTAATTCTTGTTTCAGTGAAGAGGATTCGGCTAGCGCAGCATAGCAAATGGCCGGGCGCAAATTGGCAAATAATTCCATATCTTTGCGCAGGCGCAACAGGCCAGCTTCAGGGCGAACTTCATAGGGCACGTCGTCCCATTTTGGCCCGCCAACAGCGCCAAACAACACAGCATCWGATGCTTGGGCAAGGTCCATTGCCGCATCAGAAATAGCGGCACCATGAGCATCATAYGCGCTGCCGCCTACCAGATCCTGCTCAATCTCAAATTTGGCAAGTCCGGCATTTTCAATCCAGGAGATGACGGATTTCACCTCTTCCATGATTTCTGGTCCAATGCCGTCGCCAGGTAACAGAAGCAGCTTGTGTGTGGGCATGATAATGTGATCCTTACTCAAATGCGTTTATTCACTGTTGGAATTATAGCTGTGGGCCGTTGCTGGCAAGGCTTGTGTGAAATCGGGAGGATCAAATGGTTCAATTTAAAACGCCAAAAAGCGTTGAATTGGTGGTTTTGAGCGGGCAAACCCTGCATTTGGAACCGTTGCAGCAGAGCCATTATGATGGGCTGGCTGCCCTGGTTGCAGATAAGGGTGAGTTGATTTTTGCCAACACGCCAATGGGTAGTTCTTTCATTGAGTATTTTGAGGCAGCTTTAGCGGCTTGCGAAAGCAATGTTCATGTGCCCTATGTGCTGCGCGAAAATGGCAGCAATGCTTTTATTGGTATGTCTCGACTGTTTGATGTTGAGCCACAAAATAGTGCGCTGGAAATTGGCTATACTTGGTATCACCCGGCGTTTTGGGGTGGTCT
>NVXB01000058.1 GCA_002746425.1 Hyphomicrobiales bacterium
GTGGTTTGCGCCAAAATTTCCAGCCCGCGCACCAGCTCTGAATATTGCTCGCGAAGGGGGTCATCAATTTGCTCGGTCAACATGGCCTGGGTGATGACAAGTTCGCCCACCATGTTCACCACCCGGTCGACCTTATCCAAATCCACCCGGATCGATTGAATAGCCTGAACTGGCGCTTTAACCTGATCCGTATCCTGGCTAAATATTTCCAATTTGGGTTTTGCGGTTTCAGTTGCAGGTGTGCCCTTGCCCTGCCCAATCATGCTCGCAACATTATTGCTTGAAACAGTGTTTTCGGGCGTTTTGGATGCGGGCTTTGGCGCTGGCTTGAGCGCGGACGCTTTCTCTACATAATTTCTTGCCAGCAAACCGGCCGATTGTTCCTCAGGCTGCAATTCTTCCGGCTGTGGTTCTTCAGGCTGCGATTTAATAAGTTGTGGTTCATCAACTTTATTCGGCTCACTGGGAAATAGAGACTTCGCGCTAAGGCCTTCCCCAAGTAGTGGGTCTTGCGGCGCTGCCTCCACCACGATTTGCCGAACGGGCACGGAAAAATCATCGTCATCATCATCGAGAAARGCGCTCARATCGACATCMAGCGTGCCAGCCCGGCCAGTTGGCTTGCTCTCWGGCATGGAATCCAMCTCATCAGASGCGCTMAYGGGTGCYRCATCATCGCTCTCAACCAATGAAATGTTGAGATCACAATCAAGATCGACGAATTCGAACACCTCTGCAATGCGCTCTTTCGGTGCCATCGTTTCAAGGTACAAATCCCATGAAATACAGGGTTCCATGGGATCGAAATCCACAAAATCCTGCACATCAGCAACATTGGCATGCACGCGCATCGTTCCAATATCGCTAAGCTCGCGGAACAAAAACAGTGGCTCATTGGCACGCTCAAACAGCGCGCGATAGGGTTTGAACTCAATCTTCCACGCGCGCATGACATCACTGTCCAAACTTGCGTCCTGTGGCTGTTCAGCAGCCGGCGATATGCCGGTTTCAATCTCGTCTATCCGCCCAACGTCCAAAGYATTCATGGTATTHKRKSWATWNCAKKCCACTGGCATTTTTGATCTCRACTTCGACATCGCGGCCAAAATCCGGGCCTAGATCCTCATCATGCTGCGCGGCACCAACCATGTCGGCAATAATGTCATTGGCTTTAAGRCACAGYGCAATAACATCRGCTGACAGGTGCAGYTTGCCATCGCGCAGCAGGTCTAAAAAGGTCTCAAAGCTGTGGGAAAACCCGACCAGTTTTTCRAACCCAAAAGCACCCGCCCCACCTTTGATGGAGTGGATGGCACGAAACACCGCATGCAGAGTTTCGCCATCATGCTCGTTTTGCTCAATCGCAATAAARTGCTCTTCAAGATCACTCAGAAGCTCTTGGCATTCCTGAAAATAGGTGTCCTTGAATTCATCCATGTCGCTCATAAGTCAGACCATCCAATGTCCAAAGTGGGTAMCGTKCCGGGGCATGGCTACTGAATTACCTTGCGCACAACGCGAACCAGCTTTTCGGGGTCAAACGGCTTAACAATCCAGCCTGTACCGCCAGCCTCACGACCTTCATCGCGCTTTTCCCGTCCGCTTTCCGTGGTCAAAATAAGAATTGGCAGCGCTTGATGACGGGGTTTTGAGCGCGCGGCTTTGATGAATTGAATGCCGTTCATAATAGGCATGTTGATATCGGTGATCACGACATCCACTTCATGACGATCCAGCATATCAATTCCGGCCTGTCCGTTTTCAGCCTGAATAACATCGAACCCTTCTTTGCTCAGGGCTGCTTTCAGCAAATCGAGCATGGTTCGGCTGTCGTCAATTGTGAGTATGCGTGTCATTCAAAATTCATCCATTCTTGAAAATGTGTTTTCAGGCCGAGCGTCTCCACAGCTTCATTCAAAGCACTGCTCGTCCCCGTAAGCTGAAAGTCAAAGTCGTGGCTTTCAGCCGTCGCCGCGATAGACAGGAGTAACTGCACACCCGGCGTCGAGACCCGCTCAACGCAGGAAACATCGCAAACGATTTGCCCCACGCCCGAATCCCCAGATCGATCTCCGGCTTGACCGCCAGTTTGATCCCCAGCGTGATCTCCAGTTTGATCCGAGACCTGATCCCCATTTCGGCCTAAGTCCAAATTTGCCAGAACCTGCGTACGCACGGCATCTACGGTCCTGTAATCAAGCTCTTCAGGAAACCTAATTGGATCAACAACCGAGGATTGTTTTTGGTCAGTCATGACTAGCCGCTCCCACGCCATGAATTAGGCAAATAAGACATGGTTAGAATAGGTATTCTGTTATTTATATATGGTTAATCATAGGTATTTTATGCCTTTTGGCGGCAATTGATTTTCAAAATCGGGAGAATTTATTGTTTTTATTTCAAGCGGATTGACTACCTTGGGTCGAATTACTCTTGGAAATCATGCGCGCCAGGCATCTCAAATCAACCCGGTCTTGCTTGAGTTGTAACCAGCAACCAGTCAGCGATTAAAACAACTCGATATCGTCTTCAGATGCGTATTGATCGGTTTTGATCTCAACAGCTTTCTTGGCATCCACCATCTCTTTTTGGGCCAAAGCTGAAACATCGCTCTTGGAGTACTTCATAAAGGCTCTGCCAGAGGTCGGATGAAACAAAACCTGCCGGGCCTGAAAGCCTCTCAAGTTCTTTTTGACAACAGTCAAACCTTCCCGGCTGAGAAAAGATTCCACAAAAGCTGCATTGTCATGACCAATGGAGCCCGTTCCGGATTGTATATTGCCGCCGCCAAATATTTTCACTTCAAGGTATTCGCGTTTACCGCAACCCCGCAATAATACTTGGTTGATGAGGCTTTCCATTGCAAAGCAGCCATACCGCCAAGATGCAGAATCCGAGTTGCTTCCCTGTGTGGGCAGCAAGAAATGATTCATGCCACCAATATTTGCCCGGGGATCGTAAATACACGCGGAGATACATGAGCCTAATATTGTTTTAAGCGCGGCGGTTGGATCGGAGATAACCATGCAATCACCCTGGCCAACACTCAAAATTGCGCGATAAGAAGGGATGCGACTATGCGACGAAGCCGCCCTGGCTATAGGGTTTGCGGTAGAATTGGGTGTTTTTAGCGCATGTTGCATAAATAAGCCTCAAGTAGACTTAACACTACCAATACGAGTGTTAAAACCATGTTAATCGCGCTAATTGTCGGCAGGTTTATGAATTTGTTAGCTATATGGGTGCTACTTAACGTATATATAAAGAAGCGGATAACTATTTATGTCTTCCACAAATATACACCAGTCAGATTTATTTGAATTACTTGCTAGCCAGTTGAACGACACCATAGGCTTGCTCGACAAAATGGCTTGTGACGTACAAAATATCCTCTCTGGAAGCATAAAGATAGACGAGGCTTTTGCTGGCTCATCCGCAGCCCCCAAATTGCTGGTTGCCCTGCAGGCCGAAGACAGAATTCGGCAACGCCTGGAAGCCGCAGTGCGTGCCTGCCGTGTCGGCAGTGACGTTGGCGCACTTGCACAAAGCCCGATATCGGTAGATGAGTTGAAAAAAGCTCTGAAACTAAGCGAGCTGGTGCGTGATTTGCACGATGGCGAGCACTTGGTTGAGGAAGAAGCAGAGATCGAACTGTTTTAGGGCGAACTCTTTTGGGGTCGAACTCTTTTAGGCTGGGCTAGCCTACCAGTGCATGCGCTGCGCCCGCAGGCCGCACATCCAACAGCTAAACTTCGTAGCCAATTCTAAAACCACCCCAATGCTCTCCATCAACCCAAATGGGCGCTGACAGATCTTTCATTAAAGTGTAGTGCCCTGCGCCCATATCGCGGCGGTAGGTCTGAAGCAAAAAGCGCTTTGTCGATTGCCCGGCGGACAGGCCAGTCTTATCATTAAAAATCCGTCTGTTACGGCAATTGGCGGCGTTCCATTCTGCATTTTCGGTCTGCAAATGCGAATATTTCAGATTGTGGGTCGGCAGATAGCCGTTSCGRTCAACCGCCGCACAAAAGATGATCCGGGGATCAAAAACCAARGCCTTTTCCTGAAACCGTGGCAGTAGCCAATCGGTAAAACGCACAAAGCCSGTCAYATATTGTGTYGGATTGGTGTTTGGAACTTCGCGGTARTTTTCATCAAACAATTGCTGCTTGGAGATTTTGCCTCTGGCAATGGCTTCTTCAAACACCGMGCCAATGCGAAGCGCCACTGAAATRCAATAATTRATGATGTCMGTGTCTTCGGTTTCAACACCGCTGCCTTCAACCAATTCRATCAATTCTTCGGAGAATGTCACCACCCGGTCAATGCGGAACGTTGCCTCATACAGTGAGGAATTGGAGACATCCAGGCCRGCCARCAATTCGGTAATTTTGGTTTGCACGCCCTCGCAGGTCTGCACATTCTCGTTGATCGGCACAGCRATCTTTTCAAARTGSCCCAGCATRCCGGCAACTTTTTCTTTGAACTCATCAAGAGATGCCAAATGGYTGCGCATATCTTTGGTGCCTTCAACCGCACCGCGCGCCAGTTTAACGTTATCATCGCTCTGGCTCTGTAGGGAGACCGTCACCTGGCGCAAATGTTCAAGGCTGAGGAAAATATCCCGCGTTACCTTCGTCGATTGATCAGCCAGCTGTTTAACCGCATCTGCGACCACGGCAAAACCTTTGCCAGCCTCACCTGCCCGCGCGGCTTCAACACCGGCATTTAATGCCAGAAGTTGCGTTTGGGTGGCGATGGATTGAATGGCATTGCTGGATTGCTCAACGGTTTGGATCGTCTCGCCAAACTTGCTCAATATACTTGTGAAATACTCATTCGCGCCGGAAAGTTTCTCAATATCCTGGATGGCCTGGTTCAAAGACTCGCCAACAGATTGGGCGGAATTGGCCATGCCATGCCCCACATCCGTCGCCATTTTAACGGCTGAACTGGTGACACTGGCGATTTGGCGGTTGGACTGCTCCATTTGTTGTGCAGCACTCGACAGGCTTTGAAACTCTGCAAATTGCCCTGAAACCATGGAGGCGATATCTGATGTACTGCCCGCAATATCGGCAATATCGACGCTAAGCCTGCCAACTTTCTGGCCAACTTCAACAACAACCTTGTCTAGCTTCGCATAGCATTTCGAGCCGACCTCGGCCCCGTTTGATGAGGGAAAATCAGCGTCGTCTACCGCTTGTGATTCACTTGTGTTTTTCAAAGCTAATTCTGGCATAAAACTACAAATAGTGATTTTTTCTAACCTGATTTGACAGTAAAACAGTAAATTACTTCTTAAATTTCACCCATTACCATGCGTTAAGTAATATAAATTTAACAAAATAATGATGAAAATAGGTAACCCAATGTAATCGGTTCAATGTAATCGAGCCGATATCATTAGGACCTGTAATGAGGTCCATGTAATCAAGCCAACATAATCAAGGCAGTATGGTTTTGAATGCGAGTCCGCTAGCTGCAGCAATGCACGTCCATCAACGAAAGGTGCTGAGCAAGTACCATTTCGAGGAAATCGCCGCGTTACTGCGCAGGGCGACCGGTATTGCTCTGCATTCCAACAAGCTAAAATTGGTTGAAACGCGCCTTGCTGATCGCCTAAATATTTTGGATATGGATGGCTTTCAGCAGTATCTGGATTTCATCACCAGCCCCAGCGGCAAGGCAGAGCATGAACATCTGATCAATGCACTGACCACCAATTTGACCCGGTTTTTTCGTGAACATCACCATTTTGATTATCTTGATGCGGCGATATCGACAGATAATTTGATACCAAGCCGCAAGACCCCGCTGCGCGTGTGGTCTGCCGGCTGCTCTTCTGGTGAGGAGCCCTATTCCATTGCCCTGACCCTATGGGCAAACAAGCAATTCATGGCGTTGAACAACGTCAAAATACTGGCGACAGACATTGATACCGAAATGCTGGAAGCTGGCGCTTTGGGGCAATATTCCAAAGAGGCGCTAAAAGATCTGTCTCAAGCTCACAAAAACCATTTTCAGGAAACCTCCGCCGACAGAGTTCAAATCGCTGACAACATAAAGGCCGCCGTGTTTTTCCGCCGTCTCAATCTGGTGGAAGCCTGGCCCATGTCGAAACAGTTCGATGTCATCTTTTGCCGAAATGTGGCGATTTACTTTGAGCAGGACACTCAAAAACAAATCTTTGAGCGCATGGGGCGGCTTTTGAAGCCCGGCGGCACCTTGTTTGTCGGGCATTCGGAAAACCTGAATGTGTTTTCCAACTGCTTTAAACTCGTCGCAAAATCCACCTATAAGTATATCGGCGGATGAGTGAACTGCGCCCCATCCGCGTTCTGATCGTTGATGATTCTGCGCTTGCGCAAAAAATCATCCGCGCCGCGCTGATCATTGATCCGATGATTGACGTAATCGGTTATGCCAAGGACCCGCTGGAAGCGCGCGACAAGATAAAGCAACTCGCCCCCGATGTGATCACGCTCGATATCGAAATGCCCAATATGAACGGCGTTGCGTTTCTGGAACGGTTGATGCGGCTGCACCCAATGCCGGTGGTCATGGTATCCACCCGCACCGAGCGCGGCTCGGATGTGACGCTGCTGGCGCTGGAACTTGGTGCCGTGGATTTTGTGCAAAAGCCGCAAAGAATTGTCGAATTCAGCTCCGACAATATGGCTGAGGAATTGCGCCAAAAGGTCAAGCTTGCCGCCACCACAAAACCGCTCAATTTCAGACGCCTTACCAAGCCAGGCAACCCATCGCCCGCCGCGCCTTACGGTGCACCGACCAATACCAATAAGCCTTCGATCAAAAATGCTTTAATCGCAATTGGCTCCAGCACGGGCGGGGTGGAGGCGATCAAATCCTTGTTGCTGGACCTGCCGAATTCCCTACCCCCGATATTCATCGCACAGCACATGCCGCGAAGCTTTACGCAAGGTCTTGCAGAGCGGCTGAATGAGACCACACAATTTAACGTCACGCAGGCCGAGAACGGGCAAATTGCGCGCGATGGCGATGTGCTTATTGCACCCGGCGGCCAGCACATTACCGTCTCCAAGCAGCAAGGTGATCTGGTGGCAACAATCTGCGATGGCGAGACGGTTTCCGGACATATGCCATCGGTGGATGTGCTGTTTCACTCCGTTGCCAAAATTATGGGCAAGCGCGCCGTTGGCGTTATTTTGACCGGCATGGGGCAAGATGGTGCAGATGGGCTGCTCAACATGCTCAATGCCGGGGCAAAAACCATTGGCCAGTCAAAAGCCTCTTGCATGATTTACGGCATGCCGCGGGCCGCAGCGGAACTGGGCGCCACGGCCATTCAGGCCGATCTGGAAATGATCCCGCGAAAAATCATGCACGCGCTGGATGGCATTTCCCGGCAACATGCCTAAGGCCTATCAACGCAGACGAATGGCAACATTTTTGGTCTGCACATAATTCATCAGTGCTTCGCGGCCCTTTTCCCGGCCATAGCCAGATTTGCCATAGCCGCCAAAAGGCGTTTCAACGCCGCCCGCAAACCATTCATTGACGAAAACCTGCCCGCCGCGCAGCACTCTGGCAGCACGGGTTGCCCGGTCCAGCGATGATGTAAACACACCCGCCACAAGGCCGTAAGGCGTGCCATTGGCAATACGCAGGGCTTCTTCTTCTGTAGAAAATTTTAACACCGAAACGACAGGACCAAACACCTCTTCATTGGCGATAATCATATCGGGCGTCACATTGGTGACCACAGTTGGCTCCAAAAAGAAGCCCGGCTGGTTCATCTTGCGGCCACCAGTGGCGACAAGCGCCCCGGCGCGCTCGGCGTCTGACACCATGCCTTCAGCGCGATCACGCTGCTTTTGCGAGATCATCGGGCCCATATTGAGGCCAAATTCAGGGCGATCTATGCCCGGCCCCACCGACAGGCTGCGCGCCAGCGCTACCACACCATCAACCACCGCATCATGAATGCTTTCATGCACAACAATGCGCGACATGGCCGAGCAAACCTGCCCGGCATTAAAATAAATGCCTTTGCGCACATCGTTCATGAATTGGTCGATATCGGCGTCATCATGCACGATAGCGGCGGATTTACCGCCCAGCTCCAGCACACATGGCACGATATTTTGCGCCGCCGCCGTTGCAATGGCGATGCCCGTGGCAACAGAGCCGGTAAACACCATCTGATTAACGTCATTATGCCCGGCCAGCGCGGCACCTGCTTCATGGCCGTAGCCACAAAAAATATTAACCGCACCAGCAGGAAACCCTGCCGCCTCAGCGGCCCTGGCAAAAAACTGGCTGGATAGCGGATCCAGCTCCGATGATTTCAGCACAACCGAATTGCCTGTCACCAACCCACAAGCGATGGATCTGGACGCGATTTCGAGCGGAAAGTTCCACGGAATGACCTGCCCACTAACCCCAAAAGGCTCGTGAATGGTAAAATCGAAATAATTGCTGCCCAGCGGAATAGAGCGGCCTTCCAGCGTTTCTGCCTGATTGCCATAATACTCAAAATAGCGCGCCGCATTGCGCACTTCAGTATAGGCTTCCCAGAGCGGTTTGCCAGCTTCCTGTGTTAAAACAGAGGCAATTTCTTCAATGTTATCAATTAAATAATCGCCCATCTTGCGCACCATTCGGCCGCGCTCTACCGGGCGCATATCCATCAACACGCCGCTTTCATGCACGCGTTTGGCAGCTTGCACCGCGCGGTCCACATCGCTGGCATCGGCCATCGCCTGCTCGGCAAGCGGCGCGCCTGTCGCCGGGTCATCAACCACCAAGCGGCCCGCGCCGCCATCTACAAACTGGCCATCAATATAGTTCTGCCAAAACGGCATGACGTCAAACATCACTGCATCCCTTTAGGGTTTTTGTTATTTTTTATGATCTTGGTTGGGGGCATGGTCGTGATCATGCTTATGGTGCGGATTACCGCAGCTGCATTTTAAATCGCGCAGCAGGCCATCGTTCAGCCCATAAACCCAGCCATGAATTTCAATGGCTTTGCCATCCTGTATCGCAGATTCCAGGATCGGCGTGTGTTTCAGCCGTTCCACCTGCGCTTCAATGGATAATTCGCACAGCCGCTCATGACGGGTATTGTCATCGGCAATGCTCGACAATTCTTCGTGGTTGGCACCAGCGACATCGCGGATCGGCTGTAGCCAGTGATCGATCACGCCGTGGCGTTTCCCATCCATCGCCGCATGCACACCGCCGCAGCCATAATGGCCACACACAATGATGTGCCGCACATTGAGAAACTCAACGGCATATTCCAGCACCGACAACAGATTGAGATCGCCGCTATGCACCAGATTGGCCACATTACGGTGCACAAACACCTCGCCCGGCTTAAGGCCAGTGATCACATTGGCGGGCACGCGGCTGTCAGAACACCCGATCCACAAAAACTCAGGCGATTGCAGCTCGGATARATGTTTGAAATAGCTCGGGTCTTCTTCCCGGCGCGCATTGGCCCATGCCTGATTATGCTTCAGTAAGTGCTCCAGCATATCGCCAACTCCTTGATCYTGAATTGAAACCCRTCAGAACGTTCRCTCAAACTTATAGGCCCATAGCAAATACACAAAGCAAATTCCGTCGTSATTTMRAAATCAACGGTTTCGAATTTGCCCGCTCAACCGCGCCARMACGGCGTTGGCAGCTTCCAGCACATTGGTGCCMGGGCCAAAAATTTCGGCMACACCRGCATTGCGCAAAAATTCATAGTCCTGCTCMGGRATAACCCCGCCGCAAATSACMGCAATATCGCCYCGCCCCTTGGCKTTGAGCGCCTCGATRAGCTCCGGCACCAGCGTTTTATGCCCGGCTGCCAGCGAGGAGAYRCCAACCACATCMGCRCCCAGCGCAATGGCCTTTTGCGCCACCTCAACAGGTGTTTGGAACATGTCGGACACATCCACCTTGTAGCCCATATCGGCAAAGGCGGTGGCGATGATTTTCGCGCCACGATCGTGGCCATCCTGCCCCATTTTAGCAACCAGGATATGAGGGTCCTTGCCATTCTCACCGCGATAGTCGGCAATTTTCTGCTGAATGGCTTCATACTCAGCATCGCCTTCATAGGCATCATTATAAACGCCAGAAATCATCCGCGTGGTGGCATGATGGCGGGTAAAGGACTGCTCCATGGCATCTGAAATTTCGCCAAGTGTTGCGCGTGCGCGCGCCGCCTCAACCGCCAGTTCCAGCAAATTGCCTTTGCCAGAAGAAGCTGCCTCTTTCAGCGCTGCGATTGCCTTGTCGAAAGCCGCCTTATTGCGGTTGCCGCGCACTTGTTTCAGCCGCTTGATTTGTGCCTCGCGCACTTTTTGATTGTCGATTTGCAGAATATCCAGCACAGGTTCGTCTTCGCGGCGGTATTTATTGACGCCAACAACCACGTCTTCCACCTGATCGACCCGCGCTTGCCGGCGCGCAGCGGCCTCTTCAATGCGCAGTTTTGGCAGGCCCTGCTCCACAGCTTTGGTCATGCCGCCAAGGCTTTCCACTTCCTGGATCATCGCCCACGCTGTATCGACCATTTCCTTGGTCAGCGCCTCGACATAGTAAGAGCCGCCCAGCGGATCGACCACATTGGTCACGCCGGTTTCGTGCTGCAAAATAAGCTGGGTGTTGCGGGCAATGCGCGCCGAATCCTCGGTTGGCAGGGCAATCGCCTCATCAAACGAGTTGGTGTGCAAAGATTGGGTGCCGCCGAGCACTGCCGCCATCGCCTCAAACGCCGTGCGCACAACATTATTGTACGGGTCTTGCTCGCTCAACGACACGCCAGAGGTCTGGCAATGGGTGCGCAGCATTTTGGAGCGCTCGGATTTTGCGCCAAAATCTGTCATGATTTTGGCCCATAATTGCCGCGCCGCACGTAGCTTGGCGGCTTCCATAAAAAAGTTCATGCCAATGCAAAAGAAGAACGATAAACGTCCTGCAAACACATCAATATCCAGCCCGCGCCCGGTGGCCGCGCGCACATATTCCATGCCATCGGCCAGCGTATAGGCCAGCTCCTGCGCCAGCGTAGCGCCCGCCTCCTGCATGTGATAGCCGGAGATGGAAATGGAGTTGTATTTGGGCATTTCAGCCGCCGTAAACTCGATGATATCGGCAATGATGCGCAGGGATGGTTCGGGCGGATAAATATAGGTGTTGCGCACCATAAACTCTTTGAGAATGTCATTTTGAATGGTGCCGGAAAGCTGCGCTCGGCTCACGCCCTGCTCTTCGCCAGCGACAATAAACATCGCCAAAACCGGCAGAACAGCACCGTTCATGGTCATCGATACCGACATTTTATCAAGCGGGATACCATCGAAAAGGATTTTCATATCCTCAACGCTATCAATCGCCACGCCCGCCTTGCCGACATCGCCAACAACACGCGGATGATCGGAATCATAGCCCCGGTGGGTGGCCAGATCGAAGGCAACCGACAGGCCCTTTTGCCCGGCGGCCAAATTTTTGCGGTAAAACGCGTTGGATTCTTCTGCCGTGGAAAACCCGGCATATTGGCGGATGGTCCAGGGCCGACCGGCATACATGGTGGCCTTAACGCCTCGGGTAAACGGCGCAACACCCGGCACTGCGGTGGCGGCCTCAGGGGGCAGATCATCCACTGTATAAAGCGGTTTGATCTCGATGCCCTCTGGCGTTTGCCAATTGAGGCTTGCCGGATCTTTGCCTTTTAGCTCTTTCGTTGCCAAATCCAGCCAATCGCGCTTTGTGCCGCGCTTTGTATCGCTCATATCCGCCCACCCCAAATCATCAAAATCTCACACGCGATTTTCCCGCAAACCGCGCGCGCTTCCAATATAGACCATGGATGCACAACTTTTGCAGGGTACGCGACAAGAATTCCTGCACAATGAATTTGCATTGAGGCTGCTCAACGAAAAGCAAATGCGCTCAAATGCACCCCTGTTTGCTACAAAAGCTTCCAGCCATAAATAACCGTTATTCCAAGGGTGTAAGCCGCAAGGATGACAACATTAACCGGATTGCCCGATAGCTTGGGCGTTTTGATTTGGGAGACATTCAGAGCGGCAAGCCCTAAACCACAAACGCAGAGGATGATCGAAAACACACCTTGGTTGAACAGCCCATCGAACAAAAAGATAAAAACCAAAAATATGCTATTATTATCAATGGCTAATCCGGTGTATTTAGAACCACCGGCAAGGCCAAACGTGCTGAAATAACTCAACCGGATAACACCAGCTACCAGCATTATGAAGGCCACGATGAGGAAAATGGGGTTGAACTTCCCGTAACTCAAAATCAACATAGCGGGCGTGACACCGTAGCTCACGATATCGATCAACAGGTCTAGTTGTCCGCCAAATTTACTGTCGGCCCCCGTTCGTCCCTTCATTTTGCGCGCAACCAGCCCATCTGCCCAATCAAACGCGACCGCCCAGATCATGCCAATCATCGCGGCGGAGTAAATCTCCAAGACAATAAAATATATAGCCAGAAGTGTACAACCAAGCCCTGCAAGGGAACAAAGATTGGGAATATCCCAGATATAAGAGAGAATTGGTTTTGATTGCGGGTTTTGAGATTCAGAATTTTCAGTTGCCATGACAAGCCTTATAAATTACATAATGACGAATGACCCGGCTAAATAGCGGGTACGATCTGCTTATTGTCCAAACGCTGTGCAAGCTCACGGCTTTTGAGACACTCTCTGTTACAGACTTTTTTATGCAAACCTGTAGCCTCTCCAATTTTATAATTGGGGAGTTAAATCTATTTGTTTATGGGCAAAAAGCAGACGTCACCCAGTAGCACCACGGGCGAACATGATAAAGGATAAATTTTAAGAATGATTGTTTATACCGTCGGCACATTTGACTTGTTACACGTTGGCCACCTTGCCTTATTGAACCACTGTAAATCACTGGGCAATATTGTTGCCGTGGGTGTTGCCTCGGACGAAGTTGTAAACAGCTATAAGCCAAACATCCCCGTTATTCCCCTGAACCAGCGAATAGAAATGTTAGAAGCTTTGAGCTGTGTCGATATTGTTCGGCCCTATCATGAACTCGAATATGTTTCTGGATGCCGGGAGCTGAACGTCGATATTTTTGTGGTTGGCGAAGATTGGGGCCGTAAGCCCTACAATTTGGACGTCGAAGCTTATCTGGAAAAAGCGGGCAAAAAGATTGTTCAAGTTCGTTATAATCCTCGGACTTCATCCACCAGAATAAAACAGACAGCTGTTGCCCAATACAAAATAAACCAAACCACTTCTGAAAGTAAGCTGGTGTCATCCCCGGCCGCCACTTTGTTTAAGACTATGAATGAAATGCCCAATCTGGCCGCTAAATAGGCGGCCTATTGAGGCACAACATTTGTTTAGGTAGCGTCGTTTATGGCCGTTGAGCTCGGTTTTTTATCAAGCGGGATACCGCCGATAAGGGTTTTCATATCCTCGACACTATTGAGCGCCACGCCAACCTTGCTGACAGCACGCGGATGGCACGAGTAGGCGGCCGAAATCATACCCCCGGTAAGTGGCCTGATCGAAGGCCACTGACAGGCCCTTTTGCCCGGCAGCCAAGTTCTTGCGGTAAAACGCATTGGATTTTTCTGCCGCGGCAAAACCCGGCTTATTGGCGGGTGGACCAAGGTCGGCCAGCAGTAAAAATGCCAAACCAACGACACTAGTTGCATTTCAACTCTTTACAGAAATCGTGAATTCCGCATCCATAATATTTGCCTCATCAAACAGTGTGAATGTCAGACCTAACTTATACATGCTGAGCTGTTCATGAGCATTGCTTGTTGTGTCGAAGCCAACCTTGATGCATTTGGGCAATGTATCAAGCGTCGTAGCTGCTTTGATCAAGTTTATCGCAAGGTTCTCCATCTGCTCAATGGCTGCTTCCGGTGGCGGCTCAATATCGAATCTTCCTTTTAATTGAAGCGTTTTGACAACACCCTCCTGCCCTTTTGCGCGATAGATGAGCGTCTCAAATAATCCGGCATCTTCAAGGTATTTGGTATCGGATTCTGCATACCATTCATCATCAAAACCAGAATTATGAAAGTCCCCCGTGTTGAAACCCTCATCGCGGAGAAACGTTTCCACTGCATAGGGACACCAACCTTGATCCTCGGGAACTGACTGCGGGTTTGGCCTGTCGTTTTCATATTGGCGTACTTGCTTAATGATGTCCCGAATATCACTTTTGGTTTTTGCCGGTAGCATATTGAACTGCCTGACAGCTCGCTTGAGCAATACCGGACGCAAAAACAATGCCCATCTAAATTTCTTCCGCGCGTACTTCCTTAGACTATCGGAATGGTAGGTTTTTTGATCGATCTGGATGAGAGCTTCTTGCCAACGAGAGTAGCAGCGAAGCACATAGCAATACGGCAGCACCCAAATACTCAGCACAATAGGTATTGTGACCCCACGGGCTGTACCCAAGTTCCAGAACGCTCCTTTGTCGCTAATAGTCCGCATGACAAAGTGATAAATCAAGAATATCGTTATACCAACCAAGACCCATTCTAATAGCTTTCTAACTGGAGCGTACTCCGGCTTCCCTTCACTTATCACGAGCATGGCACCAAGAACAAAAAGAACAGGTACGAACCACAGCTCGTTCAGGAGCGAGAACGAATAAAACACTACGACCAGTTCTAACGCTGCGATAATCTTGAATTGATCGCTAATAAACTGACTAAATAATAGTTGGCCTTTTTGACTTTGAATCGACCGGCCCAGCAATGCAGCGCCCGAAAATAAATACCAAAAAACAGTCGACTTTAAATCACTAGTGCCCCACCAGTTCGCCCAATGTAGGAAAACTATTCCTAACACCAGCCACAGCGCGAGACCTACGAATATCGGTAGCAAAACACTACAAAAAAACACCTTAAAAAGGTCTTTCAGATTACCAAATACGTTGAACTTCAGAACACAGAAAATGGTAATAATACCAAGCCATATTCCGATTGCAATTTCCCGGTTATTAAAGCTGTCCATAAAATAAGTGATCATCAAAGTGATGTAATAGTTAAATCTACAGTTTCAATGTTGATTGTTAACACCCAAGCCTTCCATTTTTTTGGATATACGTTTGTGTGCTACTCAGTATAGTGGTCCTTACCCTAGGTCTTCCCAATTGGGTACAGCCCTACCCCACCGCGTGAACGACATAATTCAGTTCAATCTAATATCTGCTGAGCGAACAAAAAAACTTTTCGCTGCATTTGCCTTGGTTTCAACCATTCACGCTCCGCGCTCTTAAACTATGGTCACCTGATACAAATATCCGTCGTGTAGTGTTTATACTGAAACGGAGAATGGCAAATACTAATTTTTGCTGATATTAGGTAGGTATGAAGTCACACAATATTTCTCCACTTGGGCAGGTTTATCTCTCTGACGGCAATTTGTTTTCTGAAACAGAAATTGATGTTACTCTGATAGCTGTAGAACATCTTCATCCGCATGTAGAAACGTTTCAACTGGACGCAAATAGTCACGTAAAGGTCCTTATCCAGTATTCTTGCCATTGCTGGACATGCGGTTGGGATGACACACTTCATGGGGAGCAGACCCGTTTTTTAGATCACGCCCAACCACGGGCATTCGATCCTACTCGCTTCAACGCCTCGATCAATTTATCAAACCTTATGCGTGGGCTGCCACAGAACCGTATCTTTATCACACAAAGTGATAGAAACTATGGTTGCTACAATGCGACTTTGGCCGATGATGATGGGCATTTCTATACGGCATATTTCACCGTACGTATGAAGAAGGGTAAGTTTGACGGCATTCGCCACAAATTTGTACTCTTTGTAGAGAGCGCATATACAAAAACTCAACAAGAACCAGGAATGAAAACCAGCTTTCGCGCTGTCATTGGCAAAGCCCGTGAGGGTAAGATGGTAAAATACAGGTCTTAAAACACCAAAGGAGCCCTAACGGACCCCTTGGCTATCTCGACAACCTCTTTACTTGCGCTTATCCACCCTTGCGGTTGGACTACCTTACAGTAGCGGGGAAGCTCTCACAGTCGATCATGAACTCCTACAAGACGAAATATGGGCTAATAAAGACTAATATTCAATGATTTTCTCAAACTTAATATTTTGCCATGGTCGAACTGGGACACGCCCCTACCCCACCGTGCGAACGACATAGTCCGCCGCATGAGCGTTTTCTATCACCAGCTTTGCGTTGGGAATATCGTTTTCCAGCGCTTTTGCCCGCGCCTCATCCGCGCTTAAACCAGTGGATAGCCAACGCTCAACAAGGCGGCGTTCCAGCTCTTCCATCGGCACGTCGAGCATGATGGTGATGTCGAAATGGCGGTGCAAATTGGCCCAGGCGCCTTGGTTGAGCAGCAGATAATTGCCCTCCACAATCAGCAGTTTTTCATCCACGGTAATAATACGGGCGGCATTTCTGGAAATTTCCAGTTTTCGGTCAAACAGCGGGATAGCGATCTCATCTTCCCGCTCATCCTCCCCCTCGTTCCCATTACGCAGCCGTTGCAGTAAGCTGGCAAAACCGTGGACATCAAACGTATCCGGCGCGCCCTTTTTGTCCAACCGGCCCATGGCTTGCAGCACGCCATTATCATAATGAAACCCGTCCATCGGCACGCTGGCGGCGCGATATTTATGTCCTTGGCTATTAAACGCGCGGGTCAATTCATCCGCGATGGTCGATTTACCAGCGCCCGGCGGGCCAGCGATTGCAATTAGCTTTCGCGCACTTCCATCGCCGCCCAATTTGGTCAAAATAGAAAGCAGCTCGGTTTGGGTCACAGGTTTCATCGCTCTCTTCCGCAAAGTTCAGTCTCAAATTACAGCTAAGAGATTTCTTGCGCAATAATCCAATAAAAAGCGCCGGGCAAAAGCGTGCTGCTTTTACGTTGATACCTTTTGTGATATGTATTTCGATGATTTAGCGAAACATCATAGCGATACCGACATGAATGAAATCCGCCGCCTAAAGCTCAAACATTTGGAAACTTTTGTCGAAGTCGCGCGGCAGATGAGCGTTAGCCGCGCTGCAAAAGTAATGAACCTGACCCAGCCTGCCGTCTCGCGCACCCTGCGCGAGTTGGAAGATATTTGCGGCAAGCAATTGGTGCAAAAGCAAGGGCGCGGCATAAAGCTTTCTGAATTTGGCGATGTGTTTTTGCGCCATGCGGGCAGCAGCCTTGCCGCCGCGCGCAACGGGCTTAACGCGCTGACATCCACCAATATGAGCGACGGGCCGCCCGTGCGTGTCGGCGCGCTGCCAACCGTATCTGCGACCATCATTCCAGATGCGGTGGCAAAATATCTCAAATCGGGCATGCTCAACCGCCTGAAAATTGTGAGCGGTGATAATCAGGTGCTGCTCAACCAATTGCGCGAGGGCGAATTGGACATGGTGATGGGCCGCCTGCCCGCGCCCGAAAACATGCAGGGGCTGATTTTTGAGCCGATTTATCGCGACAAGGTGGTTTTTGTGGTGGCCGCTAGTCATCCGCTTGCCGGCATGTTGCATATGCCCGTCGAGGCGATATCCGCCTACCCGGTTATGATGCCCAATAAGGGGTCGGTTATTCGCCCCTATGTCGACCGTCTTTTCATCGAACAGGGCATCGCCGAACCCTCTCAGATGATCGACACTGTATCCGATTCATTTGGCCGGGCTTTTATCCGCAAATATGAGGCGATCTGGATTATTTCACGCGGCGTGGTGTCGGCGGAAATAGACAGCAAGGAATTTACAACATTGCCGATCGATACCGAGACCACGATGGGCTCCGTCGGGTTGAATATTCGAGCTGAAACAGAGCTGTCGCCCGCCGCCGAATTTTTTGCCGACATCCTTCGTAATTTTAACAAGTGATTTTTGTGTTTTGAGTGCAAATGAGTAAATTTTACTCATTTTGACGAAAATAACACCATCTGGGATGAACCCTTCACTACGCAGTGTGAAGGGCTTTAAATTAAGCATATTTTACAGGTATTACTCCGCGTATCAGCCTATAAAAAGGCGATGGTTTTGGTGCGGCTTTTATGGCCACGAATAACTTGTAGACCAGATTTTGGCACACCCAGCGCCTTCGCCAAAAGCTTGATCACCGCCTTGTTGGCTTTGCCATCTTCCGGGGCGCAGGTTACATAAATCCGCAAAATCTTCTCATCGTCAGGTTTTCCTGAAGAATCACCTGGCGAATTTGGGGTCGAAACCCGCCCAGAACCGTTGTCCAGCTTGATTTTATTGGCAGATGCATTGGGTGTTACCCGCAGGTTAAACGCGCGGGAATCACCAATAAACAGCCGCAGATCAGAATGATCATCTGCGGCCATTCAAATAGCCCTATTCGACGCCGATTTTCTGGCGCAGCATCTCATTCACGGCTTTTGGATTGGCTTTGCCCTGAGTGGCTTTCATCACCTGCCCAACGAACCAGCCAAGCAGGCCTGGTTTCTCTTTTGCCTGCTCTGCTTTTTCCGGGTTTGCCGCGATAATCTTGTCGACTTCGGCTTCAATTGCGCCAAGATCAGTAACCTGTTTCAGGCCTTTTTTCTCAACGATTTCAGCAGCATCGCCGCCCTCGGTCCACAAAATTTCAAACACATCCTTGGCGATCTTGCCAGAGATCGTATCATCGGAAATCAGCTCGATCATACCGCCCAATTGAGCGCTGGTAATCGGGCTTTCCTGAATGTTTTTGCCGTCCTTATTAAGCCGTCCGAACACTTCGTTGATCACCCAATTGGCCGCCAGCTTGGCATCGCGGCCCTTGGCAACATCTTCGAAGAAATCACAAGATTGGCGCTCGACAACCAGAATATCAGCGTCATAGGTGGTCAGGCCATATTGGGAGATAAAACGGGCTTTTTTCTCATCCGGTAATTCCGGCAAATCGGCCGCCATTTCATCAATAAAAGCCTGATCAAATTCAATCGGCAACAAGTCGGGATCAGGGAAATAACGGTAATCATGCGCTTCTTCCTTAGAGCGCATCGACCGCGTTTCGCCCTTCACAGAATCATACAACCGCGTCTCCTGCGCGATGGTGCCACCGTCTTCCAAAACAGCAATTTGCCGCCGCGCCTCAAACTCAATCGCCTGCCCCGCAAACCGAATAGAATTGACGTTCTTAATCTCGCACCGAGTACCAAATTCACCACCTGGCTTTCTCACGGAAACATTGACGTCTGCGCGCAGATTGCCTTTTTCCATATCGGCATCAGACGTGCCTAAGTATCTGAGGATAGAACGTAATTTGGCAATGAAAGCTTTGGCTTCATCGGAAGATCTCATGTCAGGCATGGAAACGATTTCCATCAAGGCAACGCCAGAACGGTTGAGATCAACAAAGCTCATTGAGGGGTGTTGGTCATGCAGGCTTTTACCCGCATCCTGCTCAAGATGAAGCCGCTCAATGCCAATCTCTACAGGGCCATCGGGCATATCGAGATGGACGGTTCCGGGGCCGATAATAGGCTGATCAAACTGGGATATCTGGTAGCCCTGCGGCAAATCCGGGTAAAAATAGTTTTTACGGGCAAACACAGAGCGCTTGTTTACCTGCGCTTTAAGGCCAAGCCCGGTGCGCACAGCCTGGCGAATACATTCGCTGTTCACCACCGGCAACATGCCCGGCATCGCAGCATCCACAAGGCTTACATGGTCATTCTGCTCGCCGCCAAATGCTGTTGCAGCACCGGAAAACAGCTTCGAATTTGATTGCACCTGAGCATGAACCTCAAGGCCAATAATAACCTCCCAATCGCCGGTCGCGCCGGGAATGAATTTCTTGGGATCGGGTGTGCGGGTATCAATCAATTGTGTCATGCGTGTTCTCGCTTGAGAATTTAAAGTCAGGACCAGTTAAAGGAAGCCGCGCGCTGAGACAAGTATCCGTTTGCTCAGAACTCAATTCAAACATGCCTCTTGCCAGACCATATCGATTGCGGGCATGATCAAAAATAAATGAAATACAACCCAGAATTGTGACATGCCGGACCCGATTAACTGGACATTATCGCTACCTTATTATACCATGGCACTGCTGTTTGGCTACCTTTTAGGCAGCGTTCCATCTGGGCTTTTGCTGAGCAAATCTGCGGGTTTGGGTGATGTTAGAGATATCGGATCGGGCAATATCGGCGCGACCAATGTGCTGCGCACCGGCAACAAGAAAATTGCTGCCTTAACACTGCTTGCAGATACGCTAAAAGGCACAATTGCTGTCTTGTTAGCGAGCCAATACGGGCCGGATTTAGCCGTTATTGCTGGGTTTGGCGCTTTTTTGGGGCACTGTTTCCCCATCTGGCTGAAATTTAAGGGCGGCAAAGGCGTCGCAACTTTTATGGGCGTTTCCCTAGGGCTTTACTGGCCAGCAACCCTTGTTTTCATTGCTGTTTGGCTGCTGGTTGCAGCGCTTACCAAATATTCTTCGCTCGCCGCTCTGGTCGCGGCAGCAAGTCTCGTTGCTTTTTTGGCAGCCACCGAGTTTTGGCAATTTGCCGAACTCTTTTTTGCTCTGAGCATTATTCTTTTCATAAAGCATTCCGAAAATATTATTCGCCTTATTTCAGGCCATGAAAGTAAAATTGACGGAGGCAGAGAGCCGACAGACACTTCATGAATTTATTTGAAAATGACAGTTCTCCAGAGAATTCTCCTGGTATTTCCCTAACTGAAGAGCAGCGTTTAGACTGGTTGCGGCTCATCCGAAGCGAAAGAGTTGGCCCCGCAACGTTTCGCGATTTGATCAATCGATATGGAACCGCATCGCACGCATTAAAAGCGTTGCCGGACCTTGCTAAACGCGGCGGAGCAATCGCCAAAGTTAAGATCGCTTCAGAACAGGAAGTCCTATCC
Source organism: Hyphomicrobiales bacterium (assembly GCA_002746425.1). GTDB lineage: Bacteria > Pseudomonadota > Alphaproteobacteria > Rhizobiales. Next base: position 20,894 of record NVXB01000058.1, read on the forward strand.
GAGCTTCAACGCGCCAATAAACTCGGTGCAAGTTTCATCGCTATGGGAGAGCCAGACTACCCCAAATGGCTGCGAGCGGCCGATGGCGCGCCGCCAGTCATTCTCGTTAAAGGCAATCGCAAAGCCCTTCAAATGCCAATGATTTCAATCGTCGGTGCACGCAACGCATCGATCACGGGCATTAAAATGGCGCTTAAACTGTCTCAGGAGCTAGGCAGAGCCGGTTTCTGCATTGCATCAGGTCTTGCTCGCGGAATAGACAAAGCCGCTCACGAGGCTGCACTGCAGAGCGGAACAATAGCTGTACTGGCCGGCGGGCTTGATAAAATATACCCCCCAGAACATGAATCATTGTCTGAAGAGATATGCGAAAACGGTTGTCTCATCAGCGAAATGCCGCTTGGCTGGACAGCAAGAGCGCAAGATTTCCCGCGTAGAAACAGAATTGTTGCAGGATTGTCAGTCGGGACCATTGTTGTGGAGGCTGCGAGGAAATCCGGCTCACTGATTACGGCACGCCTTGCGTTACAACTCAATCGCGACGTTTTTGCGGTGCCTGGATCACCACTCGATCCAAGAGCTGCTGGCCCCAATGATTTGCTGAAAAAAGGCGCGTCCATTGTAACCCATGCCAATGACGTGATTGACGCCATTCGTCCCCTTTTGGGCGGAGACTATCCATTGCCGCCAGAAACGGGCCTTTCAGAACATGATTCTGAGCAAGGTCGCGACATTACCCAAGCAGACAGAGATAGGCTCATCGCATCTCTCAGCACCACGCCGGTCGAAATTGATGACCTTATCCGCTACACGGGCCTGGCCCCTGGCGATATATATCTGGCGCTACTCGAGCTTGATTTGGCCGGACGACTGGTACGCCATGAAGGCAATAAGGTTTCAATTACTGAGGGGTTGTTGTTATGAAAGCTTCGACAGGAAACACCTCCTGGCTGGCTTCACGTGCTGCCATAGCCAATAAATACCCCACCATTTTCATATCAGATCTTTTCGCCATACTCTCAAGCTCTTGGGCAAGCTCACTTATATAGATAGCAGTTTCGGAATTTGAGAATTCCGGCATTGGGCAAACAGCGAGTCCGCTGGATTCTGGTTGGTTTTCTGAGACCATGTATTTCTCCTAGGGAGTACTCAACAACAAATTATGGGCAATCTGAACTCATAGAGTAAATTGGTTGCTCATGCAAATTAAGCAACTTTTGGTTGCTTATTCTAACTTCCTGCTTGACCAACAGCGCGGTTCCGACCATGTGACAATATAAGATTGGTGCGATACGCACTGTATTCAGCCGTCCGCGCTGCCAAATTTGTTTTGAAATGGGTTTTTGAATGGATCTCGTCATCGTTGAGTCGCCGGCTAAGGCGAAAACAATCAACAAATACCTTGGTTCCAATTACCAGGTTATTGCGTCCTATGGTCACGTAAGGGATTTGCCGGCCAAGGACGGTTCCGTGCGCCCTGACGAAGATTTTGAGATGATCTGGGAGATTGACGCCAAAGCAAAAAAACGGATCAACGAGATTGCAGCTGCTGTTAAACAGGCAGATCGCCTCATTCTCGCAACCGATCCGGACCGCGAAGGCGAAGCCATTTCATGGCATGTGCTGCAAATTCTCAAAGACAAGAAAGTCATCAAAGACAAACCCGTCCAACGCGTTGTTTTCAACGCCATTACCAAACGCGCCATTTTGGAAGCAATGGACAACCCTCGAGAAATTGATACAGACTTGGTAGAAGCCTATCTGGCGCGCCGGGCGTTGGATTATCTGGTTGGCTTCACACTATCGCCTGTTCTTTGGCGCAAATTGCCAGGTGCACGCTCTGCCGGCCGCGTGCAATCTGTTGCTCTGCGCCTTGTATGTGAACGCGAGATGGAAATCGAAGTCTTTAAACCACAAGAATACTGGTCGATTGAGGCTTTGCTCAAAACYGGTTTTCAYGAWGATATCAAGACACGGCTTATCGAATTCGATGGCAATAARATACAGCGSYTRACYGTCAAYGATGGTGAYAGCGCCAAYGCCATGAAGMARATGCTGGAGCAAGCCAGYTTTCGCGTYGCCAGTGTMGAAGCAAAACCGCAAAAGCGTAATCCTCAGCCCCCTTTYACCACCTCRACWTTGCAGCARGATGCATCCCGMAAGCTTGGRTTCTCTGCATCTARAACCATGCAAGTCGCTCAAAGACTCTATGAAGGCATGGACATCGGCGGCGAAACCGTTGGCCTGATAACCTACATGCGTACCGATGGTGTTGATATGGCACCGGAAGCTGTTGCTGAAACGCGCARCCTCGTTGGCGAGAAATTTGGCGCCGAGTATGTACCAGAAGTTCCGCGCAAATATTTTACCAAAGCAAAAAATGCACAAGAGGCTCACGAAGCYATTCGCCCGACGTCAGCAGGTCGTCACCCGGATGAAATGACCAGCCGTCTGGATAGTGATCAGGCGCGGCTCTATGAGTTGATCTGGAAAAGAACCATGGCCAGCCAGATGAATTCTGCTGAGCTGGAACGCACAACGGTTGATATTATTGCCCGTGCTGAAGACAAACAAGCGACCGTGCGGGCAACCGGGTCTGTCATGCGCTTTAATGGCTTCATGGTTTTGTACCAAGAAGGCAAGGATGAAGATTCAGAAGAAGCAGAAGGCCGCTTGCCAGCGTTGAAGGTGGATGAAGACCTCAACCGCGAGAAAATTCAAGCCAATCAGCATTTCACCGAGCCCCCCCCGCGCTACACCGAAGCGACAATGATTCGCAAAATGGAAGAACTCGGCATTGGCCGCCCTTCCACCTACGCATCAACCCTATCCGTGCTGCGCGAGCGCGACTACGTGGAGCTCGATAAAAAGCGCCTAATTCCACTAGATAAGGGCCGTATTGTAACAGCGTTCTTGGAAGGCTTCTTCAAGCGTTACGTTGAATACGACTTCACAGCCCGCCTAGAAGAACAGCTCGATCAGGTATCTGATGGCAAACTAAACTGGCGCTCGGTTCTTGGTGAATTCTGGGAACAGTTTTCTGCCAGCGTCGACGAGATTAAAGACCTTCGTATTACCGAAGTCTTGGACGCGTTGAATGAATTGCTTGGGCCGCATATTTTTCCGGCAAAAGAAGATGGATCTGATCCTCGGGCTTGCCCAAAATGCGATGGCGGCAGAGTTAGCCTGAAAGTTGGCAAATTCGGCGCCTTTATCGGCTGTTCGAATTATCCCGAGTGCCGCTACACCAAACAACTTGGACAAGCAGGAAAAGACTCTGACGATGGCGGCGATGACATCATCGAGCTTGGCAAAGATCCAGAAACCGGCCTGATGATTACTGCACGTACGGGGCGTTTTGGCCCCTATGTGCAATTGGGCGAGGAAGCCAAACCCAAACGAGCCAGTTTGCCCAAAACATGGTCAATGCAGGCTATGGATTTGGAAAAAGGCCTTTCCTTGTTGTCCTTGCCACGTCCCGTTGGTGATCACCCGGAAACGGGAAAGCCGATTTCAGCTGGCCTTGGGCGTTACGGCCCATTTGTTTTGCATGACGGTATGTACGCCAATCTAGAAAGCATCGATGAGGTTTTCTCTGTCGGCATAAACCGGGCTGTGTCTGCTCTAGCAGATAAGGCAAGCAAGGGTGGTGGCCGTCGCGGCACGCCAGCAGCATTGAAAGAGCTTGGTGAGCATCCTGACGGCGGTAAGATCACCGTGCATGATGGGCGTTATGGCCCGTATGCCAAGTGGGGCAAAGTCAATGCCACATTGCAAAAAGGTAAAGAACCTGAAGCACTAACCCTTGAAGAAGCTATTGAACTGGTGAATGCCAAAGCCAGCAAAGGCAAGAAAAAACCTGCTGCTAAAAAGGCGGCAGCTAAAAAACCTGCGGCTAAGAAAAAAACAATCAAAAAACCTGCTGCCAAGAAAAAACCCGCGACAGCAAAAGCGGCGAAGGAAAGCTAATTGGCCAAAAAGCGCAGCAAGGATTTTGACAGACTACCAAGCAAGGAAGATGTCCTTAAATTTGTTGCGGACAATCCGGGCAAAGCGGGAAAGCGCGAAATCGCCAAAGCTTTTGGCATAAAGGGTGCGGACAGAATTGGTTTAAAGCGCCTGCTTGGCGAATTGGCTGAAGACGGCCTGTTAAAACGTCGGCGCAAAAAACTAAGACGCCCCGGTGATGCTCCAGATGTCATGGTCTTGAGTATTATTGGCCGCAATTCAGAAGGTGAGTTGCTGGCAAAACCAGAATCATGGAACATTGCGGATGATGGACCGACACCTCTGGTGTTGATTATCCGCCCCTCGCGTAGCCGCGGACCAGAGCCAGGTTTGTCCGACAGAGTTCTTGCAAAATTAACATTGCAAGACAATGAGCCACAAAGCGATACAGCTACTGAGGTCCCTACTCATATTGGCCAAGTCATACGGGTGCTGGAAAAAGACATTGGTCCAATCCTTGGGATATTAGGCGAGGATAGCGAAGGCCGGGCGCGGCTCATTCCAATCAGTAAAAAACAACGTGAAATGAGTGTTCACGCCGACGATGCAGAGAAAGCAAAAAAAGGCGACTTGGTTTCGATAAAAATCGAGAAAGCTGGCAAATACGGCCAACCAGTGGCCCGCATACTTAATGTCATTGGTGATATGACCAACGAAAAAGCCGTCAGTGCCATTGCATTGCACGCCCATGGAATTCCCCACATTTTCCCATCAAGCGTTCTTGCTGAAGCCGACGCTGCGCAACCTGCAAGCCTGAAAGACCACGAAGACTGGACAAAGCTGCCATTAATCACAATTGATCCGGCAGATGCTAAAGACCATGATGACGCGGTGTTTGCGCAAGAAGATGATGATCCTCAGAATGAGGGCGGTTATATCGTCACCGTCGCCATTGCGGATGTCTCTTGGTATGTACGCCCGGAAAGTGCTCTCGACAAAGAAGCGCTGTTACGTGGTAACTCTGTTTATTTCCCGGACCGGGTTGTACCCATGCTGCCAGAGCGAATTTCAAACGACCTATGCTCGCTTCGAGAAGGCGTCAACCGCCCTGCCCTTGCGGTTAAAATGGTTTTTGACAAGTTGGGCAGCAAAAAACGGCACACTTTTCATCGCATCATGATGTGCTCCAAAGCACGGCTGTCCTACCAACAAGCGCAAGCCGCAGCAGATGGGCATCCTGATGAGCAGACAACCCCAATCCTGGATGAAATACTGACGCCGCTTTGGGCGGCCTACAGAACCGCCCAATTAGGGCGGAAAAAGCGCGGCCCGCTTGAGCTTAATCTGCCAGAGCGCAAAATTGTTCTCAAAGAAGATGGAACTGTTGATCGGGTTTTGGTTCCAGAAAGACTGGAAGCACATAAGCTTATYGAGGARTTCATGATTCAGGCCAATGTGGCCGCAGCAGAAAGCCTTGARGCCCAAAARTCCGCWTTGATTTAYAGAATTCAYGATTCTCCATCGCTGGAAAAGCTGGAATCYTTRCGCGAATTCCTGCGCTCGCTTGATATCAATCTGGATAGAGGCAGTAATTTACGTCCCCATCATTTCAACGATATTCTGGAACGTGTAGAAGACACGGARCATCAGGAAGTCGTCAACCAGATCGTCCTGCGCTCACAAAGCCAAGCTGAATACAATCGCCAAAATGTTGGCCATTTTGGCTTAAACCTGAGGCGTTATGYGCATTTCACATCGCCAATTAGGCGCTACGCTGACCTGATCGTGCATCGCGCTCTTGTACGTGCTCTTRGCCTTGGTGAAGGCGGCTTGCCAGGTGGCTTTGAACAGCAGTTGGATNAAAKWGCWKSSTGTCATGATTGTTAAGGTTGGCAAGCCAGTGCTCGACAAGTCTGATTTCGGTATGAAATTTATGCCCGCACATCCTGCTGCGGATGAAAACGGGTATGTCAAAACACCCAATGTTAATGGGTTGATTGAGTCTATGGATATGCGTGAAGCGCAGCGCTCCTATGAGGCCAATCTAAGTGTCATTCAAACATCTCGTAGCATGGTCACTCGGACCATTGATTTGCTGCGTCGCTAAAGGGGGTTTTCCTTAAATGTCTATTCCAGCTTCAGTTGCACTTAATGCATATGCAAGCGCTGCCCAAGCAGGCTCTGTTAGTCAGGGTGCAGGCGCTGCGAAAGTGGCTCTTGGTGGTGGTGAGAGCAGTTTTGGGAATGCTCTTCAAAATGTCATGGATGGCATGATGGAGGCCAGTAAAAAGGGCGAGACCGAAATGGCTAATGCTGTTTCCAATCAAGGCAATCTGGTCGATGTGGTGACAGCCGTGTCGGAGGCAGAAGCAACAGTTCAAACCGTTGTGGCTATTCGCGACAAGGTTGTAACAGCTTATCAAGAAATTTTGCGGATGCCTATTTAGGGCGGTTGTGTGGTTACGGTTTGCCTTAGCAAACTAGGGGGTATGTATGAATGGTGCTGAAGTTTTAGATCTTTCCCGTGAGGGTATTTGGGTTCTTCTTAAAGTCTCTGGGCCAATGATGTTTGTTGCGTTGGGCCTTGGTCTTGTTATTGCGCTGTTTCAGGCT
>NVXB01000059.1 GCA_002746425.1 Hyphomicrobiales bacterium
GCCCGCCGCTCGGGCCGTCGCCGTCTGACATTGCCGCCAGCGCTATGCGCGGCTTTGCCGTGCCAGCGCCAGTGCCCAGCCCGCCCGTTGTTGCCGCACCCATCGTCGTGCCGCCGCCCGCCCCAATCACACCGCCGCAAAGCAGCCGGGTTCACGGCATTGAAATTGGCGCGCTTGTGGCCCAAGCCAGCTCATTGTCGCAGCGCCAGCCTACGAACGCGCGGCCAATGCCCACGCCGCCCGCGGCGCCCAAGCGCCCAGCCATGCCAGATATCGGCGCGCACGGCGACAGGCTGCAAACCATGTTGCAAGAAATCGAGACCGCAGCGGCCAATGCCCGCCAGCGGACCGCTCCCTCAAATGGCCGCTCTGGCCGCAAACAGACATAGGAAAGCTTCATGCTTGATACTCCAAACAGCTCTCCGGCCATTAAAGGCATGTATATCGGCGGCAACTGGGTGCCTGCCGCCCGCACATTTGATGACCTAAACCCCTCAGATAACACGCTTTATGCGCGTATTCCTGACGGTAGCGTAGACTGTGCGCGCAAGGCGATTGCCGCCGCCAAAGCAGCCTTTCCCGCATGGGCCGCCCTGCGGTTTCATGAGCGCGCAAGGCTGTTGCTCAAGGCCGCTGATGTTTGGGAAGCGCGCAAGGATGACTTCATTGCCGCGGCCATGCATGAAGGCGGCGGCTGGTACGGCAAAGGCGTGTTCGAGGCGGGCTATGTGGCCGAAGTGTTCCGCTCATCGGCCGCCTTGTGTTACCAAAACATAGGCGAGGTTCTGCCCTCAGAACATGGCAAATTCTCCACGGCCACGCGCTGGCCGCTGGGCGTGGTCAGCGTGATTTCGCCTTGGAACATGCCGGGCATTCTCACCGCGCGCGGCTTCACTGCTGCCCTCGCCATGGGCAACACGATTGTGCTCAAACCGTCCGAGGACACGCCCTATGCCGGCGGGCTGTTCTTTGCTGAGATCTTGGAAGAGGCCGGGTTTCCACCGGGGGTTTTCAATGTCATCACCTGCTCACGCGACAGTGTCGCCGCGGTCGGCGATGAGCTGGTGGAGAGCCGCGATGTCAAGGCGGTGTCGTTCACAGGCTCTACCGCCGTGGGCCGCCATATAGCCGCCAAATGCGGCGCGCATCTCAAGAAAGCCTGCGTTGAGCTGGGCGGCAAAGACAGCCTGATCATCTTGGAAGACGCCGATCTGGAACATGCGGCCAAAGCGGCCAACTTTGGCTCTTTCATGCACCAAGGACAGGTCTGCATGTCGACCGAAAAGATCTTGGTCCAGCAAGATATCTACGACGTGTTCATGGCCAAGTTCCTCGCCCGCGCCGCCAAGCTGCGCACCGGTCACACCAATGACAAAGACAATGTGATTGGCCCGCTGGTGAATAACCGCCAGGCCAAACGGGTGCAGGCGCTGATTGAGGATGCCGTGGCCAAAGGCGCGCATATTGAGCTGGGCGGGAAATGTTGGGACAATTTCGTTGAGCCGACCGTGCTGACCAATGTTGATGCCAGCATGAACATTTGGAACGAAGAGACCTTTGGCCCGGTGGCGATTGTCGTGCCGTTTCGGACTGAACAAGAGGCGATAGCGCTGAACAATGACACCGAATACGGGCTGACGGCGGCGATCATGACCGCCGACGAAGCGCGCGCACTTCGCATGGCCGAGCATCTTGAAACCGGCATGGTTCATATCAATTGCCAAAACATTAACGACGAGCCGCATGTGCCCTTTGGCGGGGTCAAAGCATCGGGGGTTGGCCGCTATGGCGGGCGCTGGTCGATAGACGCATTTACCGAGCTACGTTGGATAACTTTAGACCGCGGCGGGCGTCATTTCCCACCTGCTTTTTAAGAAGGACAGATATCATGAACGCTTTGGGTTGGGTTATCCTTTTGCTCGTTATTATCGCCGCAATCATCGCGCTGGCGGCGTGGTTTTATGAGCGGGCGACAAACGAGGTGTCGCTGGTCAAAACCGGCATTGGCGGGCGCCAAGTTATCATTGATGGCGGCACGCTGGCTTTGCCGTATTTCCATGAGATATCGCCGGTGAATATGCAGACTATTCGCATGGATGTGACCCGGCGTGGCGAGAGCGCGCTGATCACAAAGGACCGCATGCGGGTTGATGTCGGCGCTGAGTTTTATACCTCGGTCATGCCAGAGGAAGAGGCGATAGCGCGGGCGGCGCAAACACTGGGCCGGCGGACGTTTCACCCCGATCAGCTCAAGACATTGATCGACGGGATGATGGTTGACGCTTTGCGCGCCGTGGCGGCCCGCATGACCATGGACGAGCTGCATGAAGACCGCACCGCCTTTGTCCGTGAAGTTCGCGAGGCGCTCAAAGGGACGCTTGAGCATTATGGATTGCAGCTGGATTCGGTGTCACTGACTGATCTCGACCAAACCCCGTTCTCGGCATTGGACGAGAACAACGCCTTTAACGCGGTTGGCATGCGCCGATTGGCTGAAGTCATCGCCAAGTCTAAGAAAGAGCGCGCCGAGATAGAGGGCGAAAGCGATGTCGCTGTGCGCCGGATTGCTATGGAGGCAAACCGCCGCAAGCTGGAGATCGACCTTGAGGAGCGCCGCGCCGAGATCGCCCAGACCCAAGAGATTGAAACTTTACTGGCGGCGCAGCTGATCGAGGTCGCCCGGCATAAGGCAGAGGCCGAGCGCGAAGCGGCGCAGGCGCGCATTCATATGGAGCGCGAAATTCAGTCGGCTGATATCTCGCGCGAACGGGCTATTCGCGAGGCTGAGATTGCCCAGCAAAGTGCGGTTGAGATCGCCGAAGCTGAGCATAAGATTTTGCTCTCTGGCAAGAGCCAAGAAGAAAGCCGGGCCCGGGCCGAGGCTGATATTGTGCGCGCCCAAGCGGTTGAGGCTGAAGAGGCGGTGAACACCGCGCGCCAAGTCTTGGAGGCCGAGCGGCGCAAACAGATTGCCCTTTTGGCGGCCCAGCAAGAGGCCGAGGCCAACGCTACCCGCGCTCGGATTGCGGCGCAAAGCGACAGGGCCACCGCCAAGGACCGCAAGGAAACCATGCGTGAGGAGGCCGAAGCGCGCAAGCTGGGGAAGCTGGCCGAGGTTGAGGCCGAAACCGCGCGGATTGCCTCTGAGAATACCCGCTCTGAGGCCCAAGCGGCAATGGAGATGGAGAAGATCCGGCTCAAAGCCATGCCTGAGATCATTGCGCAAATGGTCAAACCGGCTGAAAAGATCGACAGCATAACGGTGCATCATGTGGCTGGCGCGCGCGGCGAGAACGGCGAGGCATCGACCCCGGTTGCCAAGATCATGGACACGATCTTGGACATGTCGGTTGCCATGCCAACGCTCAACAGTTTGGGCGCGTTTATGCAAGACAGCGTCACTAAGAAGGACGCCAAGAAGTAGACCTTAACGTCTGGTCAATCTATCTGCACAAGGTGGTCTGCCATGCTGCACCTTTACAATTGGGCTGCGCGCCTGTGACACTGGGCGCCTAGTTCATGCGACAAAGGATTGCCCGACCATGACCGATTTTTTGCTTTTGGCCTTCGTCTTTTTGATCGCCGGTGTGGTTGCCGTGCCCATCGCGTCGCGGCTCGGGCTTGGCTCTGTGCTTGGCTATTTGATCGCCGGGATCGTCATTAGCCCGGTGCTGGCGCTGCTGCATGTCGATGTGGTCTCTATCCAGCATTTCGCCGAATTTGGCGTGGTGATGATGCTGTTCTTGGTTGGGCTGGAGCTGGAGCCCAAGATGCTTTGGTCAATGCGGGCCAAGTTGCTGGGGCTTGGCGGCGGACAGGTGGCGTTGACGGCGGGTGCTGTCATGGCCGTGGCCATGGCGTTGGGCATTGTCTGGTCGGTGGCGCTGGCAATCGGGCTGGTCATGGCTTTGTCATCAACCGCTATCGTGTTGCAAACATTAGCAGAAAAGGGGTTGATGAAAAGCGATGGCGGCCAGTCGAGTTTTTCAGTGCTGCTGTTTCAAGACATTGCCGTGATCCCAATGTTGGCCTTAGTGCCGCTGCTGGCGCTGCCCGAGCTGACCGAGGCGCTGGCCCACAGCGCGCAGGGTGGCGAAGACCATGGCAGCACGCTCAGCCTTGTTGACGGGCTGCCGGGCTGGGCCGCGGCGCTGGTGACACTGGGCGCAATCGCCACCGTGATCGTCGCCGGATCATACCTCACCGGGCCAATATTTCGCTTCATCGCCGCCGCCAAGCTGCGCGAGTTGTTCGTGGCCACGGCGCTGATGATCGTCATCGGCATTGCCTTGCTGATGACCCTTGTTGGCCTGTCGCCTGCGCTTGGCACCTTTTTGGCGGGCGTCGTGCTGGCCAATAGCGAATACCGGCATGAGTTGGAAAGCGACATTGACCCGTTCAAGGGCCTGCTCTTGGGGCTGTTCTTTATGACCGTCGGCGCGGGCATCAACTTTGGCCTGCTCTTCGACAATCTGCTGGTGATCTTCGCGCTGACACTGGGGCTGATGGCGCTCAAAGTCGGCGTGCTTTATGTGCTGTCCAAAATCTTCAAAATCGGCGGTTCAGACCGCTGGCTGTTTAGCCTCGGGCTGGCGCAGGCGGGCGAGTTTGGCTTCGTGCTGCTGTCTTTCACTGTCGCCAGCGCCGTTATCCCCGCCGATCTGGCCGACCGTTTGCTGCTGATCGTGGCGCTGTCGATGCTGCTGACCCCGGCTCTGTTCATCTTGTTTGACCGCGTGATCATCCCGCGGTTCTCTAGGCGAGATGACCGCGAAATGGACGCGATCAACGAAAACAACGAGATCATTATTGCCGGTCACGGCCGGGTTGGCGGTATTGTCAGCCGGATGTTGCGCGGCTCTGGCCTGTCACCTACGGTGATCGACTTTAGCTCTAAGCAGTTGGAAATGCTTAAAACATTTGATGTTCATGCCTATTACGGTGATGCTACGCGCCCTGATCTTTTGCATGCTGCCGGTATTGCCGAGGCCAAATTATTTGTCATTGCGATAGATGGGAAAGAGCAAATTACCGAGCTGGCGCGCTATGTGCACCAGCATTATCCTGACGTGCATATTGTCGCCCGTGCCGTTGACCGCAACCATGTTTATGATCTGTGGGCGGTGGGGTGCCGCGACATTATCCGTGAAACCTATGACAGCTCACTGCGCATTGGCCGCTCGTCCGTGGAAGCGCTGGGCTATTCACGCGATCAGGCAGAACGGATGGTTGAGGTTTTCACCGAAATGGACCGCAGCTCTATGTTGATAGCGGCTGAGCATTATGACCCGGCTATTCCGGCGCTGGAAAACGAGGCATTCATCGCCAAGATAAATGAGAGCAGGGGCGGTTGGGAGTCCGAGCTGGCCGCGCGGATGGGTGCGATTATGGCCGAGCCAAAGCCGTGAGCGGCGCGCAGGCAAAGTTCTTAACCGGCAATTTGACCGGCCATATTATTACCATGTCGCTGACCTCGGCTGTGGGCTTCCTTGCCCTGTTCGTTGTCGATCTGGCCGATATGTTGTTCATCTCAATGCTGGGCATTGATGAGCTGGCCGCCGCCGTTGGCTTTGCTGGCACGATCTTGTTCATGACCACCTCTATCAGCATTGGCATGGCCATTGCCGGCGGGGCGATGGTGGCCAAATCACTGGGCGAAAACCAGCCAGAGCGGGCGACCGAGCTGCTGACCCATGTGATGATCGTCGGCGTGGCTTTTGCCGTGGTCTTCGCCTCGACGATCTACGTAAACCTTGAGCAACTAACGGCGCTTATTGGGGCAAAAGGCCAGACCCAAGAGCTGGCGATCGCCTATCTCAAAATCCTGATCCCAACCATGCCGGTGCTGCTGATTGGCATTGTCGCGTCGGCCGCTTTGCGCAGCCATGGCGCTGCGCGACTGGCAATGATGGTGACCATCGTTGCCGGTGTCGTAAACGCCATACTCGACCCGATCTTCATCTTCGTGCTCGATATGGGGCTTGAGGGCGCGGCATGGGCCTCTGTCATCTCGCGTTTCGCCGTGGCGGCCACGGCTTTATGGTACATTATCCGCCGCTATGGCGGCTTTACCGGCCTGTCATTTGGCGCCATTGGCCGTGATCTGGCCCCAATAGCTGCCATCGCCGTTCCGGCCATGTTGGCCAATGTCGCGGCCCCGATCGGTGGTGCTTATGTCACCCGCGCGGTGGCTGAGTTTGGCGAGGCGGCGGTGGCGGGCATGGCCATTATCGGCCGGGTCACGCCCATTGCCTTCGCGCTGATATTTGCCATGTCAGGCTCTATTGGCCCGATCATTGGCCAGAACTTTGGCGCCGGTAAACACGACCGTGTGCGCGGTGCTTTCAACAGCTCCATGGTGCTGATCGTGGTCTATGTGATCCCGGTGGTGATCGTGCTGCACTTCTTGCGCGCGCCAATTGCTGACATGTTCAAGGCCCAAGGGGTGGCCCGCGATCTGATCTTCTTGTTCTGTGGCCCGCTGTCGTTGGCTTGGATCTTTAACGGCGTCATTTTCATCGGCAATGCCGCTTATAACAACCTCGGCCATCCGTTTTACTCCACATGGGTAAACTGGGGCCGCAACACGCTGGGCATCGTGCCATTCGTCTACTTTGGTGCGCAGATTTGGGGCGCTGAGGGCGTGCTAATCGGGCAAATGGCCGGGGGCATATTTGCCGCAATAATCTCGTTCATCATGGCGCAAAGGTTGATGCGCAAGGCTGAGGCCAACCAGATAGTGAACCCGAAGAAACCGGCCTTTGCCGCGCATCAACGGGCGTTCAACATACTCCATCACCGCCGCTAAACGCATTGGTTTAAAAAGGTAAACCGCGCCCGCCCCCAGCCTTGGCCGCAGCCACCGGTGTGCAAACAAATTGCGGCAAATTGTGAATATCTCTCACAGGAATGACATGGTTGGGCGGGTGATCATCACCTTCTCGGCCCAGTCTTGCCAGTTTTATGTTGCAAATATTAACCAAAGCAACTCTGTCGAGGTCGTCACATGCGTGCGCTGTTTCTTCTACTCTTTAAGTTCTTTCGGCTCGGGCCGATTGGTCTTTTGCTGGTCGCCTGTGTGCTGGTCGGTGCCGGGCAGTGGCTGCAAAATTCACTGCAAGGACAGATAGACCGCCGGGCCGCAGCTTTGGCTGCCGGGCCACCAGCGGTGGTTGAATTTAGTGCATTTGATCCTGCCCTTCACCAAAGCTCTTATTCGGAAGTGCGGCTTATGGTGCAGCTTGACTTGCGCTACGATTCGCGGCTGACATTGGAGAAAAGCGGCACAGATCATCTCGCCTATATGGTGCCGATCCTGCCAGTTGAGCCGAATGGCGACATCATCAACAGTCAGGCTGTTGGCGTGGCGATCTGGGATGGCTCTGGCTTTAGTTTCGACGATATTTCGCCGGGAGACCTTGTCGATGAGGGTAAATCATTTGGCGCATTCGGGCCGATTCTGGTGCTCAACGGGTTGGTCTCATCGGTCGGCGAGCTGGATAGCTTGGTTGATGATGCGCTGAGCGAGGGCGGGCTTGTGCTGGCCCCAGATGCGTTGATCTTGCGGCCGTTCCTTGACGGGCGCGAGGCTGGGCTGGCGCCAAAACCGGGCCTAGCGAACACTGATAGGTATTTTAACATTGCCGCCGTGCTGACCGCGTTTCTTGCTGTCGCCAAAATGCTGATGGGCCGGGGCCGCAAGGCCAAGCATGCAGCCCCTGTTCAGCCAACAGCTATGCGCGCCAGCAGCCAACCCAGACGGGCTGCCGCCGCACCGCCGCCACTGCCAGAGCCAACTTATCTGGTCAAAACCGCCGATGTTGCAGCCCACCGCTATGAGTTTCAAGAACGGTTAGCCGAGCGCCACGGCGATGCATGCGGGCATTCTTCGCCCGGCGACAGCACCGGTTTGCGCGCGTCCTTTACCGGCTCAGGCGGTAAGACCCGCAGCCCGATGGATCTGGTTGCGCGCAGGTTGCGGCGGATCTTTATGGGGGTTGGCGTGGTTATGCTGGTATTCGTTGTCTCGACCGGCATGTTGAAGGACACGCCATTTAGCCCAGTGCTTGCCTATTTTGACGGAGCCTTTAGCGGGCTGAGCGCGATGGCCAGCACCAATGTGGTGTCACTCACCGGCCCGCAAACAACCGATGCTGCGCCCGAGCAGACGGTGGCCACGATGGTGACCGCAGAGCAGGGCTAACCGCCCAAACCCTACGCCCGACAAACAAAAAGGCCCGCCAGAAAATGGCGGGCCTTTCAGTTTGCCTATGCGGTGGGTGGGGTTCTTTAGAAGCCCAGACCTGCATACTTGTTCTTAAACTTGGAAACACGGCCGCCAGTGTCGAGCAGGCGTGTGCCACCACCGGTCCAGGCAGGGTGAACTGTAGGGTCAATATCAAGCGTCATTGTGTCGCCCTCTTTGCCCCAAGTGGATTTCATCTGCAACATTGTGCCATCGGTCATTTTGACATCGATGACGTGATACTCAGGATGGATATCGGCTTTCATCTTGTCTCTCCTTAGGCCTTGAGTGGTTTGTAATTTGTGACTTCAGAAATACGCGCTGACTTACCGCGACGTTCGCGCAGATAGTACAGCTTAGCGCGGCGGACACGGCCACGGCGGATCACTGTGATCTCAGCAATATTGGTTGAGTGCAGGGGGAATACCCGCTCAACACCTTCGCCAAAGGAGATTTTGCGCACGGTGAACGACCCGGCAATACCTTTGCCGTTTTTGCGAGCGATACAAACGCCCTCATAGTTCTGAACCCGGCTGCGTGTGCCTTCGGTAACTTTGTAGCCAACGCGAATGGTATCGCCAGCCTTAAAATCGGGAATTTCATGCCCGAGGGCGGAAATCTGTTCCGCTTCTAATTGTGCAATCAGATCCATCTGATGCTCCTTCATGTTACTCACGGTTTGCCCGCGATGATATGAGCACCCTAAGAGCTCTTAGTCTTTCTCCGAGTCCCTATCATGCGCTGCACAATAAGCCCGCCAGAGGTCAGGGCGCCGTTCCTTTGTCAGCCTTTCGGCCATAGCCTGCCGCCAGGAGGAGATGTTCGCATGATGGCCGGACAAAAGCACTTCCGGCACCCCGCGACCCTCCCAAATGGCTGGCTTCGTGTATTGGGGATGTTCAAGCAGACCGTTGGAGAATGATTCTTCCTCAGCCGATGCCTGATTCCCAAGCACGCGGGGTATAAGCCGGACTGCGGCGTCGATCAAGGCTTGAGCGGCAATCTCACCGCCTGTGAGGATAAAATCGCCTAATGATACCTCTTTAATGCCGAAATGCTCGATAACCCGCTCATCAATCCCTTCAAACCGGCCGCAAAGCAGCGTGACGCCGGGGCCAGCGGCCAGCTCTTGGGCCATTTCCTGATCAAACCGCTTCCCGCGCGGCGACAGGTAGATCAGCGGCTTGGGCTTGCCGCGTTGGGCCACATGTATCGCCTTGGCCAAGATATCTGCCCGCAGCACCATGCCGGCGCCGCCGCCCGTTGGCGTGTCATCCACATTGCGGTGTTTGCCCTCGCCAAATTGGCGCAGATCATGGGTCTGCATCTGCCACAACCCCTCTTTGAGCGCCCGCCCGGTCAGGCTTTCGCCCAGCACACCGGGGAAGGCATCTGGGAACAGGGTGATGATATCGGCCCGCCAGATGCCGACAAGATCGGGGGCTTCGGCCATCAGGTCTGTTGGGGTGAGCGAGGCGCGAATGGATTTGCGGCCCGCGGCGCGGCTTGGTGGTATTGTCATGGCAGCCTATCCTTTGTGGGTTGTTGTGCTCTGGCCCAGCCGCCAACGCCGGCGGCCTCTGCAAGGGCGCGCTTTTGGGCGCGTAGGTCGTCATCGGTCAAGTTGGTTCGGTTGAGGCGCAAAAACGCGGCCGCCAGCGCGGCGCTAGCACCTTTGTTCGCCGGGGCAATCGGCGTTAGCCGGGCGCGCAGCTTTGCGGGCGCGCCGGTCATTTGGATGAACGCGCCGCCGATGCCGAGCGGATTGGTCACGGCGTGCTCCATATGCAGGGTTTTGGTGGTGAGGCCGGTTGCGTCGGCGATATCTTTGTTGGCTTGGGCCAAATCAGCCGCTGGGCGGAAACGCGCGGCAAAGTCAGACCAGTCGAGCTGCATGCGTTGCCCCAGAAGGTGGTGCCGCCACGCGCTAAACAGCCAAGTGTCAGGCGCGCGCTGGCTCAGGATAAGCCGCTGCTCGGCCTGGGGGAACTGGTCACTCAGCCAGCCGCTGAGCCAGCTGATTGTATGCGGGGCGGCGGCGTAGGTCTTAACGCTGGGCCAGCCGGGCAGGTGGCCGCTGAGACCTTCGCAGCTGATGATCAGATTGCGGCCGTCGCGCAGCGGATGGGCGCTCAGCACGGCGCTTAGCGCCTCTGGCAGGTCAGTCAGCGTAAGCGCATGGCCATGGCGGGCAAAATGCATGCAGATATTGGCCACCGGCTTGAGGTGGCGCAGCATCCAAAGGTCATAGCGCCGGGCAAGCACCGCCTTGTTCGACCAAAGGAAATGTTGGATCGAGCTTGTCCCGGTTTTGTGAAAGCCGGGATGCAGAAATATCCGCGCAGGGCCGGTCAGAACAGGCCTTCAGGCGGGTCAATGATGATCCGGCCAGCGGCGATATCGACCGTTGGCACATGGGCCATGGTGAAGGTCATCAACACGGTTTCGCCATCGGCGCGGCGCAGTTCTAGCAGATCGCCAGCGCCGTGGTTCATAACGCCCTGCACATGGCCAAGCGCCGTGCCGCCAGCGTCGTAAACCGGCAAGCCGATCAGATCATTATAATAATATTCGTCGTCCGGCAGAGCGGGCAGACGGGCCTTGTCGGCCAGTAGCGACACGCCTTTGAGCGCGTCAGCATCTTCTTTGGTTTTGACACCTTCCAGCCGGGCGACAAGCGCGCCAGATGTTTGGCCGGTCAGGTTGATTTTGCTAAATACACGGCCGTCTTCGGTATAAAGCGGGGCGTAGCCGGCAATGTCAGCGGGCTCAGTGCAAAAGCTCTTGATCCGTATCTCACCGCGCACGCCAAAGGCGCCCGCGAGCGCGCCGACGACCACTCTCTCAGGGTTTGGCCGGTCTGAATTGTTCGCGTCGGGGTCTTGCGGGGGCAGGCTCATGGCGCGCCCCCGAAACGACTATGTGCAAATGCAACAGGCTTATCTGCATATGCAACAGACGGGGCGGGCCGGAGGCCTATGCGGGTCCAGCCCGGCCGCATTATTCTGCTGTCGCTTCTGCTGGGGCTTCCTCAGAAGCACTGGCGGCACGGGCTGCGTGCTTCTCTACCCGCTCAACAGCTGCCTTGCCTGGCTTGCCTTTGATCGGGTTGTTGCGGGTCTTCTTCTCAATAACGCCAGCCGCTTCGAGCATGCGCGACACACGGTCAGTAGGCTGTGCGCCTTGGCCGAGCCAGTACTGAACCCGCTCCATGTTCATTTTCACGCGCTCTTCGCTGTCGCGTGGCAGAAGTGGGTTATATGTGCCGAGTTTTTCGACGAAACGCCCGTCGCGGGGCATACGGCTATCTGCCGCTACGATCGAATAGAAAGGGCGCTTCTTAGAGCCGCCGCGTGCGAGGCGAATTTTCATGGCCATGGTGATATCTCCTTAAGATGGCATGTGAGGCAAGGTTGGGATGATCCCAACCCTATGATTGGTGGCTTTCATGGTGTTTGATGACTTCTTGGATGATGAAAGCCAGAAATTTCTTGGCGAATTCTGGGTCGAGATCGGCGCGTGTTGCCAGATCTGTGAGCCGGGCGATCTGGGTCTGTTCGCGGGCCGGGTCAGAGGGCGGCAGGTCGTGCTTTGCTTTGAGCCGCCCGACGGCTTGAGTGTGCTTAAACCGCTCGGCCAGCGTGTAGACAAGGATCGCATCGAGCCGGTCGATGCTGTCGCGGTGGCTGGCGAGCAGCTCGGCTGCTTGTTGGGTCACATCTGTCTTTATTTTGTCACTGGGCATGCTGTGGCCTCCGGGCGGGTGTGGCGAAATGTCAGGCAATTCCATTGACAATGGGCGACTACACACCAGCACTGATGAACGGTATGTGAACGATGAACATCAAGGAATTAAAACTATCGAAGTGATGTCACCGGATCGAGCGTAAGGTGAAATTCGCAACTATCAGCCAATCAAAAAAACAGATATAAACTGCTGACATTATGACATTCAGGAATAACCAACATGTCTAACAAAACAGCTACCAACTTCAGTTGGGAAGACCCGTTTTTACTTCGAGACCAATTGAGTGAAGACGAGCGTCTGATAACAGATGCTGCCGCAGAATTTGCCCGAGACAAATTGCAGCCGCGCATTTCAGACGCTTATGCTAATGAGACAACTGACCGCGCGATATTTACTGAAATGGGAGACATGGGTTTGTTGGGCTCAACCATTCCAGAGGAATATGGCGGCGTTGGCACTAACTATACAAGCTATGGACTGATTGCCCGTGAAATCGAGCGGGTAGACAGTGGCTATCGCTCTATGATGAGCGTGCAATCYTCMCTCGTKATGCACCCYATWTAYGCMTATGGCAGTGAAGAWCARCGCATGAAATACCTGCCGAAACTTGCAAGYGGTGAGTGGATTGGCTGTTTTGGTYTGACTGAGCCYGATGCYGGRTCTGATCCAGGTTCGATGAAAACYCGGGCSRTAAAGACAGATRGYGGCTAYCGTCTCAAYGGYTCGAAAATGTGGATTTCRAAYTCTCCRATYGCYGATGTTTTTGTTGTTTGGGCAAAATCKGMGGCTCATGACAATGCRATACGTGGCTTTATYCTRGATAAAGGCATGRMYGGATTGTCAGCGCCAMAAATTGGAAACAAGCTATCTCTGCGCGCTTCTATTACCGGTGAGATTGTTCTCGCYGATGTTGAAGTTCCAGAARGCGCATTGCTTCCCAATGTATCTGGCCTGAAGGGCCCGTTYGGGTGCCTCAACAAGGCRCGKTTYGGMATYGCCTGGGGTGTTATGGGTGCTGCYGAAGACTGCTGGTATAGRGCTAACRCTTAYGGYTTGGAKCGTCACCAATTCGGGAGRCCTTTGGCTGCTAATCAATTATACCAAAAGAAATTGGCWGACATGCAAACMGAGATYGCGCTGGGGCTGCAGGCWGCGCTTCGTGTAGGGCGTTTGATGGATGAGGGCAAATCAGCACCTGAGATGATTTCTCTGATCAAGCGCAATAATTGCGGAAAAGCCTTAGATATAGCCAGAATGGCCCGTGATATGCACGGCGGAAACGGGATTTCTGGTGAGTTTCATGTGATGCGGCACGCCCAAAACCTGGAAACTGTGAATACATACGAGGGTACACACGACATACACGCTTTGATACTTGGCCGGGCTCAGACCGGCATTCAGGCGTTTTTCTAGCATTAGGCAAGTATAGAAGCTCATGACAAAGCCGTTGCAGGGATTAAAAGTTTTAGACCTATCGAGAGTGCTCGCTGGGCCTTTTGCGGGCCAATTGCTTGCTGACTTGGGTGCAACGGTTATCAAAATTGAAAACCCGAAGGGTGACGACACAAGAGCCTGGGGGCCGCCTTTTATTGAGCGGGTGGATGGCAGCAAAGATGCAGCCTATTTTCATAGCTGCAATCGCGGAAAATACTCGGTTATMGCGGATTTAAAATCTCCTGAAAACTTGACACAAGTTACCGCTTTGGTAGCCGGAGCTGATGTTGTTCTGGAGAATTTCAAACTTGGTGGCCTTGAAAAATACCAGCTYGATCACAAARYCYTGTGCGATGCTTATCCAAAAYTRATTTAYTGCTCCATAACCGGCTTTGGCCAAGATGGCCCTAAATCCAGCCGYGCYGGGTATGAYMTAATGATTYAAGGCCTGTCTGGYATCATGTCTTTGACWGGTGATGCACAAGGTGAGCCACAGAAAATWGGYGTKGCCTTCGCCGATATTGTSACCGGKCTTTACGCRGTCATMGCCATTCAAGCRGCKATTGCYGCRCGTCATAGAACGGGCCTTGGYCAATATATTGATATGGCATTGATGGAYTGYATGACCGGCATTTTAGCCAATCAGGCCATGAACTATCTTGCAGGCGGCACATCGCCGTCCCGCATGGGCAATGCCCATCCAAAYATTGTSCCTTATCAGGTRTTTGAGACGCAGGATGGCCAYGCCATTATAGCCGTCGGTAATGATGGRCAATTYWCCARMCTTTGTGAYGTGCTTGGSGTGGCCGCGCTTGCYGMGGATGAAAAATACCAAACCAACGCWGACCGRGTTAAAAATCGCGRGRYGCTCATTCCTCTTCTTGCCGAAATTCTGGCTAAGTGGAAACGATCTGACCTACTAAACGCACTTGAAGCAGCAACAGTTCCTGCCGGTTCCATCAATTCGGTTGAAGAGGCGTTAAGAGACCCGCAGATTATGCACCGCGGTTTGGTTATAGAACCACAGGGGATACCTGGTCTCGCAACGCCGATAACGCAAAATGGAAAAATGCTTTCCAGTGATAGGGCTTCTCCTGTACTTGGAGACACATCCTTTCGTCAGGCCGCAAAATTGTTTGACATTGATTTGAATTTGTAAGCACGGCGCAAAACTGCCGGGTGAAACAGGAAGACTGAGATGACCCAAAATATTGATTTGCTCCTTCCCATTTTGACGCGCGCACCCGTTGTGCCTGTTCTCATYGTTGAGGATGTMGCAACTGCTGTACCRCTYGCAAAAGCATTGGTTGCGGGYGGACTTACCGCGCTTGAAGTTACSCTTCGTACACCCGCAGCACTGGATGTCATCAAGGCCATTGCCGAGAATGTGGAAGGYGCCGATATTGGTGCTGGTACCATTTTAACGCCRGCGCARCTGGAGGCCGCTGTTGAAGCGGGTGCAAAGTTTCTGGTYAGCCCTGGTGCTGCTCCTGATTTGCTCAAAGCRGCWGAGGGYAGTCCCGCGCCGCTTTTRCCSGGCACAGCAACTGCCAGTGAAGCCATGCAGATYATGGAGCGTGGCTATACCTACATGAAGTTTTTYCCGGCTGARCAAGCGGGCGGTGCACCYTATTTGAAGGCGCTTTCTTCTCCACTTGCCGATCTGCGGTTTTGCCCSACYGGCGGYGTATCACTTGCCAATGTTAAAGATTATCTGTCGCTGCCAAATGTTGTGTGTGTTGGTGGCTCTTGGGTTGCGCCAAAACAGGCGATAGCTGAGGGCAATTGGACGCTTATTGAATCCCTGGCAGCCGAAGCGGCCGCAATTCGGCCCTGATCATTTTAGCTGTATAGGGCTTGTTGGTTTCCTGTTAGCAAATTGCTGCTAGACACCAATATTATGGAGAGGAAAATGAACTATCAGAGACTGTCATGGCGGAATGCTTTCCGCCTTGCAATTTTGATGTTTTCAATTCTGAACCTTTCGCCATCAAAAGCACTGGAACCTCCTGCACCCTTTACACTGTTTGCCGCGGCTAGCCTGACTGAGCTGATGGAAGAGCTGGCGCAGAGCTATGAGGCTCCCTATCAGGAAAAGCTGATAAGCCTTTCTGTTGCTGGTTCTGGCACTTTGGCACGGCAAATTTTGGCTGGTGCCCCGGCGCACGTCTATATCTCGGCAGATCGTCAATGGATGGATTATTTAGTCACCAAAGGTATCGTGGAACGGCAAAGTGCAACGCTGATTGCCAAAAATCGTTTGGTTCTGGTCACTGCTAAAGACACCACCGTTTCAGGCACTTTGCAGGACCGTTTACGCATGCTTGCCAAGGACGGCTTAATAGCAATTGGTGAGCCGGAAAGTGTACCCGCAGGGCGTTATGCCAAAGCTGCGCTTGTTTCGCTGGAGCAATGGGATGAGTTGAAAAGTTCGCTCATACCGACACAAAGCGTGCGTGTTGCACTTGCATTGGTCGCGCGCGGCGAAGTTGCCGGTGCTATCGTTTATGGAACTGATGCCGAGATTGTTCCGGAGTTGAAAGTTCGAGGCGTATTTCTACCCCGATTGCACCCGCCSATAGAATATTGGGCGGTGACRTTTAGTTCTTCGCCGTGGACAGCGTATGATTTTGTAGTAAAGCTGGGCAGTGACGAGTTTTTAAAAATTATTGCCAAACACGGATTTCTACTACCGTGACTGAAAATGAAATAAGCGCCCTGTTTTTGTCATTACGAGTGGCCGGTTTTGCATTGGTGGTTACCCTACCGATTGCAATTGCTGTTGCCTATGTGCTGTCGCGCAAAMRGTTTTGGGGCCGCAGCCTTCTTAATGCGTTGGTTTTTGTTCCGCTGGTGATGCCACCAGTGGTCACTGGCTATATTCTGCTGTTGACGTTTGGCAAGAACGGTCCYATYGGCGGCGCGTTGAATGCGYTGTTTGGRRTTCATCTKGCKTTTTCATGGGTTGGGGCYGCGCTGGCTGCTGGMATCATGGCGTTTCCRCTTATGGTGCGCCCAATTCGGCAGGCGTTTGATGCTGTGGACCCGGGGTTAGAGCTGGCCGCACGATCTCTTGGTGCCAATCGGTTTCGGCGCTGGACAACGGTTACACTGCCATTAGCAGCGCCAGGTTTAATTGCCGGGGCTGTGTTGGGTTTTGCAAAAGCACTGGGTGAGTTTGGCGCGACAATAACATTCGCCGCCAACATACCGGGTGAAACGCGCACCTTGTCCTTGGCTATCTTTACAGAGTTGCAAAGGCCCGGCGGTGAGGGCCCAGCGTTTCGATTGACATTGATTTCGCTGGTTATTGCGGTTGGTGCTGTATTTTTGTCAGAAATATTTATGGCGCGCATGGCCAGAAAATCGCGCGGGTCCCCAAATTCCAATGCAGGTGCATCCAATGAGTAATCCCGCACCTTTGGATGTCAATATTCACGCTGTATCGGGCACGTTTCAATTGCGTGCGGCCTTTCGGAGCGTAGGCTTGGCCACGGCTGTTTTTGGCCACTCTGGATCAGGTAAAACCACGCTTATTCATTGCCTTGCAGGGTTAAAAACACCTGTGAAGGGGCGAATATCGATTGCTGGTGAAGTTGTTTTTGACAGTGAAGAGCGGATCAATATTCCGATTGAAGATCGCCGGGTTGGTCTTGTGTTTCAGGATAGCCGCCTGTTTCCACACCTGAGTGTTTTGCGCAATTTGACCTATAGTAATTGGGCTGGGCAACGAAAACCAAGTTTTAAGCAAGACGAGATTATCGCACTGCTGGCATTGGAACCCCTTTTAGAAAGGGCACCACAAACACTTTCTGGAGGAGAAAAGCAGCGTGTCGCGATAGGTCGAGCATTATTGTCCAATCCACGAGTTCTTTTGCTTGATGAGCCGCTGGCCTCTCTTGGCAATGCGCATAAGCAGGAAATTTTGCCGTTTTTGGAAACTGTGGCCCATGAGAGCGGAATTCCTATTTGTTATGTGAGCCATTCCATGGATGAAGTCTCGCGTATTGCCGATGATTTGGTGGTGCTTTCCCGGGGTAGAACCTTGGCTGCAGGGCCGTTGGCGGATATTCTAACCCGGATAGACCTTGGCGGTGCCACAGGGCGCCACGAAGCGGGAGCGTTGYTATCTGCAAAGGTGGTTGATRCTGACCCGGTYATAGGCATGACCCAATTGCASTTGGCCACGAACCCWCCTCTAAAATTTGAAGTTACTGGAAGCGACTTGCCGATTGGATCTGATATTCGGCTTCGCATTCGTGCACGCGATGTTGCCYTGGCCACAGGCGAGGTGAAGGGGTTGTCAATTCGCAATAAACTGCCTGCCTTGATTGAAAATCTACAAACCGAAGATGCTGGTTATGCGGAGCTTGTRTTGCGTCTGGGAGAAGATGGCCARGGGCCGCGATTGCGCGCCCGCATMACTGCRGCSTCCGTTCATGACCTTGATTTGGTGATTGGTATGCCCGTGATTGCCTTGGTCAAATCAACCGCTATTGAACGGCGCCTGCTGCAATCTATCAATTTGGAACATAAAGCATTGGCTGCRACAGCTGTTGCAGCGCCAAATACAACAATCGGGCTTGATGCCTTCATCCAGGAAGAGCCACAATTCTCAGAAGATGCCATTCCGCTAGAAAATGAGTTGAGAGGCAGTCTGGACGAAACGATACCGGAGCATGATGCATCGGAAGTTGTGTTGGATATGGGCGCGTTGCTTGGTGCGAGAGATAAGCCCAATACATCAAGTGATAATGCCACACTTGATGTGGTGCCAGTTAAGTTGGAATTTACTCCAGAGCCAGAGCCAGAGCCAGAGCCAGAGCCAGAGCCAGAGCCAGAGCCAAAATCTAATAACCCATTTTTGATGGATTAGCTTGTTCAAAACTTCGGCCGAGCGAATAGGCCTGGCCGAAGCTTTTTAAGCATGAGTGATTATGGGCAGTTGCTACCTAAGCATCTAAAAACTCTGCAATTCGATCGATGGCTTTTTCAATGTTTTCGACTGAGTTTGCATAGGACAGACGAATATAGCCTTCTCCCAAAATGCCGAAATCCGGTCCGCCAATTGTCGCAACACCTTTTTCTTCCAACAATGCTGCTGCAAGTGGTTTAGCCTGCCAGCCGGTTTCGCTGATATTGGGAAAAGCGTAAAAAGCGCCTTTTGGAACCGCGCAGGATACACCGGGAAGGTCATTGAGGCGTTTGACAACAACCAAGCGGCGCTCATCAAAGGCACGCATCATGTCAGCAACGGCATCTTGCGGACCCGTAAGGGCTGCCAAGCCTGCCCATTGCGATGGCGCGTTGACGCAGGACCATGCATTCACGGCTAGTTTGCGCACCTTGTCATATAGTTCTGGTGGCCAAACAGACCATCCCATGCGCCAGCCTGTCATCGCATAGGTTTTTGACCAGCCATTGAGGACAATCAAACGGTCTCTGATTTCAGGATAACTCAGCAATGAAACATGCTGTTCGCCGTCATAAATCATACGGTCGTAAATCTCATCGGACATGATGGCGATGTCAGGGCGTTCAGCGAGACCCTTGACCAATTTATCGATCTCTACCTTTGGCGTTACGCCGCCTGTGGGGTTGGCGGGAGAATTGATAATAACCAGGCGTGTCTTATCAGTAATGAGCGAGAGGGTTTCATCTGCAGAAAACGCAAAAGCATTTTCTTCGCGGATTGGAACAGGAATAGGCGTTGCTCCGGTGAACTCAATCATGGAGCGATAGATCGGGAAACCAGGATCAGGATAAAGAATCTCTGCGCCAGGCTGCCCAAACATCAAAATAGCCGCATACATTGTTACCTTACCGCCGGGCATAATCATGATGTTGTCAGGTGATACATCCACCCCATACCGGCCATGAATATCGGCTGAGACGGCTTCGCGAAGAGGTAAAATGCCCGTTGCAGGCGTGTAGCCATGATGACCGTCGCGCAGCGCTTTAATAGCGGCTTCAACGATGTGGGCCGGTGTTTGAAAGTCGGGCTGTCCTATTCCCAAATTAATGATGTCTTTTCCTTGCGCCGCGAGCGCCGTAGCTCGGGCAAGGACTGCAAAGGCGTTTTCTTCTCCAATCCGGTCAAATCCGGAAATCGTTTTCAAGGCCGTCATGGGATAGGCTTCTCTCAGTTCATTGTGCATGTGATTTGTGTCTGTGATTTTGGCGTAAAGAGGTATCTAATGCAAAACAAAACCATTGGAAGGCCGTCACGTATTTGGATTTGTGAGTTTTGATGCATATATCCATAATATACCAATACAGGCCCTAGGAGAATTGTATGAGACTAGCACCGTTCTTTATCATGATTGCAGCGCTTATTCCTGCGACGGCATTGGCGCAAGATGTTAAGGAAAACAGCTCAGTGTTGCGTGCGGAATGTCGCTCACAGGCGATTGCGCGATATGACCCTGGGGATGTGGGCAGGCCACTGACATGGCGTCGCCGTGTTGGTGAAGCCTATACAATGAACTTTTCAGCTGATGATGCAGGCCGTTTTGTAGGCCAAGCGCTTCATATTCCTGCCAATGGCGAAGCGGTGCAATATTCTTCCAGTTTYGATTGGCGTGAAGCCAGCGTTTTCATTRATRATCCSGAKGCWGGATTTCCGCATCTGTTGATACGGTTGGTCAATGCMGGGTCGGGYCCGGTCTATGATGCYTTGGCGTTGAARCCGGCGCGCTCTGGCCCGCAAATTATCCGCTATAGCTGYTCATTTACYTGTAATGACAGGCCGTTGAAAAACTTGCTGGAGGAAGCGTGTCCGCTTATYGCGCCGAACTAAAYTCATTCAGCATGTTTGTTGACGACGCGTTCGCGGTAGAGCAGATACAGGCCRCTGCTGACRATRACRGCTGARCCAAGCATGGTCCAGATACCKGGAATTTCGTTRAAGGCAACATAGCCAAGCCCAACCATCCAGACAATTTGCGTGTAWAGGAACGGYGCYAGCGTTGGSACATCTGCAAGCTGRTTGGCTTTGATCAAAAACCAGTGGCCGACAAAGCCAAAGACGCCCATACCAGCTAATTCTGCGTAGACCATCCAATTGGGCGGGGCGACCCAGACCGACACTGCAATAGGTGTCATGATGATCGCTGGCAGCAACGCWGAATAAAAGATCAGGCTTCGGGCTGTTTCTGCYGGTGACATTTTTCGCGTCATCAAGGCATAGCCKGCGTAGCACAACATGGCRGCAATAGAATAAAGTACYGCGGGGTCGATGACTGCAATTCCTGGCCTGGTGACAATCAGCACGCCCAGAAAGCCAACAATGATGGCTCCCCAGCGCCTGCGCCCTGCCCATTCACCCARTACAGGGCCAGCAAGCGCTGTCACYACAAAYGGGCCAGCAAACATAATCGACATGGTTTCAGCTAATTGAAGATGGCGCAAAGCCAGRAARTTGAAGATCGTRGACCCCATCARGAAAAGCCCCCTCAGRGCCTGATTGAAGGGCTGATTGGTTTTCATGATGGATTTGTTGCGCCAAGGCTGGAACACCAGAATAGCAAGAATGGCATGACCCACAAAGCGTGCCCAAGCAGCTTCGAGTGCTGGCACAGACTGACCGGCAAACTTGGCCAATGTGTCGAGACAGGAAAACAGCATAAAGGCGAAAATAATCATGAATATCGCTCGTATGCGCTCTGTGCTTTGCGGCGCGCCATTCTGATTTGCTGATTTGGTCAAATTTACTCCGTGGGTTATCCTGGCCACAAGCAGCCGGAATWCTGAAACATCTACGGATTGCACCCAGCTAAGAAGGCAACAAATACCCAGATTATTGGCCTACCCGAAGGTRTTGGCCAAAGCGGCATGATTGGTCTGGTTTGGAATGAGCCGAAGTCGGCCKTRTRGTGACAATTCTGACGTTGCAGTTTTGCAKGTGTATATGCAGATTAATACCTAGCAGAGCMKYGGATACAATGTCGATAATTATAACACTTTTGCCTTTGGGCTAGTCGTCTTTGTTCTTCTGCTTGGAAGGTACTTTCAGCTCTGCGTCAGAATTTAAATTGCTTTCAATTTTCTTCAGCAATTTCCGCAGGCGTTTTTGATCCTTGTCATCAATGCCTTGAAGTGCGGCCTTTTCCAGGCTTTTCCATGCTCGGTCAACTTCATTCAACAATGCAATGCCGGAGGCAGACAGGTGGGCATARGCTTGGCGRCCATCKGATTTTGAAGCRCGGCGCTCYACATAACCTTGSGCYTCAAGCCGGGAGATCATTTTGGTGATKGTTGGGGGGCGTACGCYAAGTTCCTTTGCCAATTGACTCATGGTTTGACCATCATTGGCATTAAGAGCTTTGAGAACAGCCTCTTGCCCAGGGTGTARCCCRAGCTTGCTTAACAACTTCGCTGAATAAGATCGTTGCATGCGCGCTGTGCGTGTCAGCGTTAGCGAAATCGACTTTTTGTGATTGAAAGCCATGATAATTRTTGCCCATATCTATGCGATATTTAACCGCCTCACATCTTTACATAGAATGGCTGTGTGACAGCTAGATGACAGTGGAARAWTGCCTTTGRAYAAATATTTNGCGCGTTATTTGGCGGCAAAGCGTGACAGCTTGTTTTCAATTGCCCCCAAATAGTGTTTCAGGGAGGTTCTGCTGGYCGTGTCCATTTTGTAATGTGCCATATAAAGCGTTTTACAGCGYTTATGGCAAAGAGARCGTATGCCGCGCATRATCTGYTTGCGCCCAGGCTCTCCCATCAACTTAGAAATAAACCAGCTTGCGCCGCATGTCGTAATGGCCGCCAGATGTTTTATATGTTGCATRTTGGGTTTTATGGRCGTGRTTTCTGTCGGCATGACAAAGGCCACATGAGGAACCCAAACCCGGTCCATCCACCCTTTGAGCATCGCGGGCATGCCATACCACCATGTGGGATACACAAAAATCAACGAATCACACCACAGCAATGCATCRATATGTTCTCGTACYGGCARCTCRTTTTGCYCWGGCTCATGATAGAGACCCCKCTCATCRCTGGACATKACCGGATTAAAATCCTGCGCATAAAGRTCAATCARCTGAACCTCATGACCAGCCTTCTTGAGCGWGCTCATGATGGTTTCTTTCATGGCAAAGCAAAAGCTGTCTGTTCGAGGRTGACARTAAACGACYARGGATTTCATCAGATGACCAGTTATGTTGGATACAAAATCTCTTTATGCGTTGAGAATTTTGGCAAGGCAACCTTTGTGCATTTGTCATAGTTCAGCGCTTGAAAAATGTGAGACCGTTCAGAAGGCGYTATGATTTAYTGGTAATATTAACACGATAAAATMRTCAGATCCGCTGGACTAAGGTTTTGGAGRGGTTAGGATCACTTCTGRTGATTGCATACAACGCAKGTCAYTTTGCATAAAGCTGGRTGCACAGAGGTTTGGATATGACGCAAAGAGCAGCAGATAAAATYCGYGWGGARCTGGAGCARGCAATAACGACMGGGATYTATGCTGATGGAGCCCGRTTGGATGAAGTGACGYTGACATTGCAGTTTCAGGTRTCGCGCACGCCTGTACGCGAGGCATTGCAAATGTTGGCTGCRTCTGGATTGGTKGAGCTTATACCCCGCCGAGGTGCTTTTGTACGCCATCCAGGGTTTCTGGAGTTGGTTGAAATGTTTGAAGTTATGGCAGCACTGGAAAGCATGTGTGGCCGRCTTGCGGCGCGGCGTATCACACAGCAGGAACTTATCAATTTGGTTGAGGCTGCGGAGCACTGCAAARTAGCGCTCGATCGGGGCAATCATGATGGATATTATCTGGCAAATGAGCATTTTCACCAGATTATATACGATGCCAGTGGCAATGGATTTCTCGCCAAAGAAGCAATGCGACTGCAAAAAAGACTGCAGCCCTATCGCCGCATGCAACTCAGGGTGCGTGGGCGCATGGACCAATCAATGGATGAACATCATCAAATTCTTGTGGCCCTGGAATCTGGTAATGATCAGATGGCTTCGGCCACCCTGCACGACCATGTTGCCATTCAGGGTGAGAAATTTCATGATTTAATGGCTGGGTATCAAAAGCAGCCATTGAGCCAGACTGGATAGCTAAAGGCACACGCTAAATGTGGGTGTTCCAAACCTAGATAGAAGGCACAATATAGTCTGGAACAATACTGCTCCGCTTGATGAATGGGTCTACATCAAAGCCGCGAAACAGCCCATGATCGCTTACCAATACTGTTTTCCAACCCATTGCTGCAGCGCCTAACACATCAGTGTGTAACGTATCGCCCATCATCGCAATTCGCGCTGGCGCGACGTCGCCAACAATGCGCTCATGGATAATATCGAAAACCACCGGGAAGGGCTTGCCATAATATTCTGGCTTAATGTTAAATTCCTTGGCAAAGCGATGGCTATAGAAACCAGGTTCTCGGGAGAAGGGGCCGTTTTGGGGGGCAACGACATCCGGGTTGGCGACAAGCAATGGACGCGCAGTTTCTCGCATTGCTTTGCGCAGGCAGTTAATTTTTCCTGAAGTAATGCCAACCGCACTCAACAGCAAAAATCCATTCACATTGCTGCAATCAGTATTTTCATCGTGAATTTCAATGAAGTTTGCTGGCAAATCGTCTGGCTGCAATAGTTTTCCAGAGATAACGCCCCAGAGTTTTACACCGGTCCGGGCTGCCATCGCACGTTCTGCTGCTAAGCGACTTGGGACGATATCATTCAATTGAAAATTGAAGCCCAAATTATCGAATTTTTCCAACGTTCCTTTGGCGTTATAACTCGCGCCATTGGTGAGCAGAAATACTTGCTTGCCGCATTGTTTCAAATCCGCAATGCGTTCTGCCGCACCTTGTATGCCAACGAGGCCGGTGTTGAGAACGCCGTAGGCGTCGAACACAAACACATCGAACTGATCGTATAAGGTGCCAAGGTTGTCCAAGCGTATAGGATTTGCTGGAAAACCTGCGACAGGAAGTTGATCACGAATGCTTTCGTAAAAGTCAAAAGCATCAGATGTGGTAAATTCGTGGAAGTCATCAAGAGAGGATATATCAAGCATGCGCCCTCCCTACACGACAATATAGAACTGTCCAATACAGTAATTCATCCAGCCAGTTTTTTCGTTGCTGCGATGTTTGAGTATGACGCTCAAGCTCGAATAATTGTCACAAGGATCAAGGAGGCAATTGGCCTGTTTGGGATTGATGCAAATAATGCCATTATCAGTCTTCGAGTATTTTTTAGAGAATAATAATGAGCACTTTATCCATACTATTACCGCTGTTTTTGTTGTGGTTTGCTGGCGTTGTAGCCCCTGGGCCCAATTTTTTTGCCGTGATGCATGTTGCTGTCAATCATGGTCGCCGTGCCGCTCTTTACGCTGCTTTAGGCGTTGCGACCGGCACTATTTTTTGGGCATGCGCAGGATTGTTTGGTTTAAAAATTGTTTTTAATCTGTTTCCTTGGGCCTGGGTCTTGGTGAAGGTCTTTGGAGCCGCTTATCTMATTTATATTGGTGTTGCTATGTGGCGAACTTCGCCGGCGAAGCATGTTGTGCTTCAGAGCAGTTTGRGCGRTGCGTTTCGYGTGGGRTTATTGGCGAATTTGGCCAATCCAAAAACAGCCGCTTTTGCYGCAAGCCTGTTTGCCGTCGCCATCCCTGAAAATTCCGGATTATCRATTAATGTGATGGCATTTGGACTGATAGTTGGCACTTCTTGGCTATGGTATTCTCTATGTGCAATTTTTGCCTCACACCAAAAGGCAATATTGGGCTATCAGCGTTATAGATTGGCGCTGACGCGAATTGCAGGCACCTTATTTATTGGCTTTGGAATAAAGCTGGCATTCGCCGAAAACTGAATTGATTTACGGGAACCTCAACTATGACACTGTGGATAAAGAACCCTCTCGCAATACTTGCAGAAAATGCAGCTGGTGGCATTGTCATTGAGGGCGGAAAAATTGTTGAAATGGTGCCTGCGGGTAGCACTCCGGCTTTGCGTATCGATCGCGTTTTCGATGCCAGTGAGCATGTTGTTATTCCAGGGTTGATCAATACTCATCATCATTTTTTTCAAACGCTGACCCGCGCGCATCCTAATGCAATCAACAAGGAATTATTCCCTTGGCTACAGGCGCTATACCCGATTTGGGCCAGAAGCGTGAAGCCGGMTGCCTTTCGACTGGCGACGCGTCTGGCGTTGACTGAGCTGATGATGTCTGGGTGCACTTGCGTTTCTGATCATCACTATCTTTACCCGCAAGGGCTTGAAGATGCGATGGATATACAAATGGAAGAGGCGGAGAAGCTTGGCATTCGCATGACTTTAACGCGCGGTTCTATGAACCTTAGTGTTAAGGATGGTGGCTTGCCGCCTGATAGTGTGGTGCAAGATGAAGATGATATTTTGCTGGATTGCGAGCGGGTCATTCATCGCTATCATGATACCTCAGAAGGCGCGCAGTTCCAAGTTGCRTTGGCACCTTGTGCGCCCTTCACGGTTTCTCGGCGTTTGATGACAGAGAGCGCAATTATGGCTGAAAAGCATGATTGTCGGTTACATACGCATTTGGCTGAAACTGAAGACGAGAACAGTTATTGCYTGGAGCATTACGGCATGCGTCCKCTGGAYTATCTRGAGGATGTTGGTTGGCTTAACCATCGCGTTTGGTTGGCGSATGGTATYCATTTYAAYGATGATGAAGTGCGCCGCCTBGGYAAAYACMARGTGGGTGTGTGCCAYTGCCCAACCTCGAATATGACGCTGGGTTCRGGGCAGTGCCGTACCAAAGAYTTGGAGGCCGCGGGYGCTCATGTGGGCTTGGGGGTCGAYGGYTCTGCGTCAAATGAYAGYTCTAATTTGATGGAGGGTATTCGCCACGCTTTGATGATTAACCGCCTCACTTATGATGCCGCTTCTATTACACATGAAGATTGTTTTCGCTGGGCTACAGAGGGCTCGGCAAAATGCCTTGGCCGCAATGATATCGGRAAAATAGCCGTTGGCATGCAGGCTGATCTKGCAATGTATAAACTCGATGAATTRCGCTTCTCAGGTGTGGGAGATCCGTTGGCTGGWCTTGTTTTATGCGGKGCTCATTCGGCTGACCGGGTGATGATYAAAGGTAACTGGACGGTTGAAGGYGCYAATCCGGTGAATATGGATGTCGAGCGTTTACGCCATGAGCACGGTGCTGCMGCAAAAGCGTTTCTAGARGCRTTTTAGTGCATTRGTGAAAGGCGTTTGCCCAGATGTGGCCCAAACCTGAATGAGTGGTATTTCAGCGGTTTTAGGTTTGTTTGTAGCCTCGTTTGTGGCTGCAACCCTATTGCCAGCGCAATCAGAAGCGGTGCTTAGCGCATTGATTCTTCTGGATCAGCATTCTGTTGTTTTGTTGGTCGCTGTGGCAAGCTTCGGTAATATTGCAGGGTCAATTATTAACTGGCTTCTCGGTCGCGGTGTTGAGCAATTTAGAACCCAGCGCTGGTTTCCTGTAAGCTCAGGCATGTTGGACAGAGCCACTGTTTGGTATCAGCGTTTTGGGCGGTGGTCTTTGTTGCTGAGCTGGTTGCCTATTATTGGCGATCCAATCACTGTCGTTGCTGGTGTGTTACGTGAGCCGCTAGTGAGTTTTACAATTTTAGTGACCATTGCAAAAACCAGCCGCTACATATTTTTAGCATTTGTCATTGTAAATTGGGCGCCCGCATAAGCGTTATTATACAGGCGATCTGCACAGGTATTTTACGATTTAGCGTCTTTTAAGCTTGCCTCATAAACATCCGCTAACTCTAGGTAAATCCTCTTGAGCTTCACAGCAACGGTGCCTTGGCCAAAGCGGCGAGAAATGGCAACATTTGCGTAGTGGCGCATATCAGTTGTTGGCCAATACGGCAGCGCATCGTTTATAATTTCGATGGCTGCATCTACCTCGCCAAGTTGAACTAATGCTGCACATAAG
>NVXB01000060.1 GCA_002746425.1 Hyphomicrobiales bacterium
TAATCAGATCAAGCTGGCCAACATCGCGCAACAATCGAAAGACAAACACACCCGCCGCTGATCCAGTGACACCGCCCGCGATAAGGACAGCGGCTAGTTTCAGGTCTATCGCCTGTTTCCGCCAATACGCCAGCGCGCCTGATGTGGAAGACGCTACAGTCTGAGAAGTAACAGTCGCCACCGCCACCGCCGGCGGAATGCCTGTAAAAATGAGCAGCGGCGTTAGCAAAAACCCACCACCGACACCAAACAGGCCAGAAATAAAACCCACAGCCGCCCCCATACCAAGCAGCAACAAAATGCTAACGGGCAGTTCGGCAATTGGCAGGTAAATCTGCACGGGCGGAGACTTCATTTTGGAGCGCAGCAGCGCTGGTTACAAGATTGGTGGTTACAAACACATAGCGAAAAAGTGCTTTAGAGTTTCAAACCACCACACTGTGATAAACGCCTGACGCCTCAATGTGTCAATGCGTCTATCGTAAATTTTGGCTTAAATCCTTGGTTCCGCGTCACTTTTAGACAATGCGGAGGAAATAGCATCGCTTTGTTCAAACATGGCATCGATCGCTTTAACGAACTCTGGCTCAATGCCGTTTTGCTTGCCTGCATATTTCTTCAGCTTGTTCTCGGCGTCATCAGGTACCGACAAAGCCAGCCAACCTTCGTCGGGAATGGGAACGATATTTGCTCTTCTAACTAGTGTTCTTGGCCTCCAGTTTGTCACTGTATGGTCGAGTTCAGTAATTTGATTTTTGCCCAGTTCTTCCCGTAACGTATCACGCTTATCGACTGCATCCTTGTCGCCAGCGGCTGCTGCAATCGAGAACCACATATAGGCTTCCTCAAGATCCGTAGCTAGGCCCAGGCCGCGAGCATGTAATATAGCGAGATTGAATTGTCCATCGCGAATGCCAACCTCTGCCGCTTCTGTAAACCAGCGCGCGGCTTGTTTGAAATTGGGTTTACCCAATACACCCTGCGCATGCAGCACGCCAAGATTGTACATGGCTTTGGAGTTGCCCTTCACAGCGGCTTTTTCATAAAGCACAGCTGCAGTCTTAATATCTTTAGATGTTCCGCGACCATGTTCTAGCAAGCTGCCCAGTCGGTATTGTGCTGCTGCCAATCCTTGACTTGCTGCCCGGCGGTACCATTCAACTGCTTTTGACATGTTTGGTTTGGTTCCAAAGCCATCTGCATAGCGGCTTGCGACTTCAAATTGAGCAGCAGGATCACCCGTTGCGGCGCGATATCTTAGCGCGAGCGGGCCAATATTCTTTGGCGGAGCTGGTGCCACAAATACATATTTGTAACTGTTTTCAGCTGTTGGGGTGGCAGGGCGCGATACAGGAATAGCAACATTTATTGGCCTGTTGTAGGGCGCTACACCCGCTTGTTCAGAGCCTTGCAATTGTGCCATGGACGGCAGGCGGTCAGGTATTTTTTGATTGAGAGCTTTTCGTGCAAGCGAGACCTGATTATGTGTAGCTGATGTCTCTGACAAGAATTTGCCAACCTTATTGGCGCCGAAGTTTGTACTTCCAGTTAGCAATGGCGCCTCACCAGAAATCAAATCCTTCTGGCTGTAGAGCGCAACCCCAATAGCTGCAATGATAAGAGTTATACCAAGGCAAATGCCAATAATTTTCTTTCGTTTTTCGCTCGCTGGATTGTTGTCGAGCTCTTCGTTTTGCTGCGCCAGCATTTCTTTCGCGCGTAGCTTTAGCTTATTCAATTTTGCTTTGCTATTTCCAGCTTTATCAGCTGACTTGGCTTCAATATTACCCACCCGCGATGCCCTACGGGCTGCGGATATGTAGTTCATGCTGGCATCGCCCTTGAGCGTTTCGCGCAAAGTTCCAGCAGATACATTGCCACTGTTTGGTGGAAGAATTGCCTGCGCTGCTGCAGCATGAGATTGGCCGATGTCTTCTGGCTGTGTATTTTGCTTTTCGTTTAGGCGGTTTAGGCCACTTTCAAGATCGTAAACTTTGTTCAGCAGTATTGTGAGCGTATCTGGAACGTTGCCCAATTGCGTCTTTAACAGATCATCGTGAGGTGTTGCCTCCCTGGAGGACTTTACCAGAGCGGCTACATCATCAATCGTCTGTCGGCTTTTGGCATCTAAGCCACGCTCTAGGCGGTCCAGTGCCTCATTGAGTGTCGAAAGAACAGTTTCAGAAACAGCATCAGAGTTTACCTGGTTAGTTGCTGCATCCTTTGCCGGTTTCTCGTCCAGCTTATCGAGTACAAAAGACAACTGCCCTTCAATGCGGGCAAGATCGTCTTGTAAGCCTCTCGTTGCAGCGACATTTAATCTAGCGGCTTCATCGGTGCTTGGCGTTTGCGCTGTCTTGCTTCCAAGTGTTTCGATTTGGCTGACAAGTTGTGCTAGGAAGCTTTCGTTTTCCGAACGTTGATGCTGAATGGTGTCATTTGAACGTTTTGCAGCAACCAATTCAGCTGCATCCATCCTTTTTACGGTATCATCAAGGCGCGATAACAATCCATCAAACCGCTCTTTAAAGACCTTATTTGAATCCGATGTCTTAAGCGCATCCAATTGGTCTTTTTGTTCCAGCAATAGTGCTTCGAGCCGCCCAACGGTGTGTTCGATTGACTCAAGAGTTTCGCGCGGCGGCAGAAACGCAATTATGCTTTCGGGACTAGGCTGTTGCTTGGCAACATTAGCCGGCAATATTTGAAGCGATTGTTCGATTTCGCTCAGGTGCTTCAAAACAAGGGATTGAGAATCATCGGGTAGTTTTTGGGCCACAGCCGATTTTTCAAGCTTTTGGATCGCAAGATCAAGCAAGCTGGCCATATCACGAGAAACACCTGGCTTGATCTGTTTGACTGCGTGCTCAAGCGTATTGATTTTGTCCTGTAGTGCAGCAACTTGGTTACCGCTATCCTTTGCCGAAATATCCTTTTTCAGCGCGGAGAAATCCCCTCTGGATGGCATCTCTGACAGCTTTTCTTCAAGCCGCGCAATGCTTTGGTCCATCCTTTCCGCCAAAACAGGAGCTTCCTGCTTTGTGGCTTCGGTGGATTCAAGCAGAGTGGAAATCCTGTCGCTCAGAGAACTAAAATGGTCCTCAATACGTGTGCCAAGTTCGTTCTGATGTTCAGCTATAGAGGGCTTTGTTGGTAGTGATTCTGCGGGAATTGGCTCAATTGGTGCCTGAACGCTTTCTTCCGCACTTCCTTCAACTTCATATTCCTCAATTGCAAACTCAGTTGCGTCAATTGAGTGATTCTCGACTTCTGTTGAATCAGAAAGGCGGTTTTTCAGCGCGGAAATACGAGCTCTCAGTCTCTCGACTGTCGGAGCAACTTCTTCGTCTTCTATCGTTTCAGTTATGCTGCCCTGTTGCTGTGGTAGTTCCGCAGCGATTGTTTCTTCTGGCTCCTGCGTTGTATTGAGCTGGTTACCAAGATCTGTAATTGCCTGTATTAGCTTGTCAGTTTCTGAAGGGTTAGAGCTTGCCGTTTCAATAGCCGTAACAATGGGTTCAGCATTATGAATCTCCATTGCATTCATTCGGGATTGCCGCTGCATTTTCAGCAGTTTGACGAGTGCCTGTTCGTGTTGTGTCGGCGCTTGTGCTTGCACGGAAGATTTTACGGCGTCTTGAAGCCAATCTTCCAGCGTCATGCCATTTTGCTTTGCAGCTTYTATAACACGTTCAAATATCTCTACATCTGAACCATTGTCACTATCCATGTGAGGAGGAAATGTTTCTGCTGAGCTGTATTTTAGACCTGTCACGGACGTTCGCCTTCAAATTTACTGACGTATTCTGAATGGGAATACGGGCAGCTACCNAAACTGCGTTTAGGAAAAACTCAACTTTTATGGTAAATATGTCGTTAATCTCGGCGATTTTCTTTGATATTTTCTGAAAAATTAATCGATTTCGGCAATTTTTTGCCCAAATTTGCTAGCTATATCGGACAGTGGTTTTGACTATTTTKGGCCACCTGCACGATACAAGCTGGACAGGCCTTTGGGCATCCGCTACTTCAATTAATGTATGGTCCAAGTACCAGTTTCTGGAGTAAAAATGCCAAAAGAATCAATAGTTAACACTGAAAAGCGTCTGAGTGCTACYGAGACAGTTTCTTCCAGAACACAACGGGCCGGTAAATCTGAGGATACAACTGAAAACCAGTTTTCAATTGGGCAATTATCTAGAGAATTTAACGTTACACTGCGTACTTTGCGTTTTTACGAAGACAGAGGACTGATTAGTCCCAAACGTGAAGGGACCACCCGAGTGTATAGCCGCCGCGACCGGGCACGGCTTAAACTTGTTCTTATGGGAAAGAAGGTCGGYTTTTCACTTACTGAAATTCGTGAAATGCTGGATTTATACGATCTAAAGGACGGGCAAGTTGTGCAGTTGCGGGTAGCGCTTAAGCGCTTTCAGGAGCAGGTTGATGTTCTACGTCAACAAAAGGATGATATCGAGCAGGGTATCGAAGAGTTGGAAAGAACGGTAGATGTTGTTGCTGGAATGCTGCGAGAGAAAGAAATTGCAGCGGGTTGAATCGGCATCAACAACCACAGTCGGGTGCTGCGCTTGAATGATGCRTGGAGGCTATGCCAACCAACAAACCACGCCACAATAAGTAGTAGAGTCACTGAATAAAATCGCATTATTTATTATGTTTACGTAAAGTGCTGCTTAATCAGATGCTACGCTGATGGAGGATGTTTATGCCAACTTATAATGCACCTGTTCAAGACACCCTGTTTTTGTTGAATGACGTGTTCCGCATGCAGCGTTACAGCAATTTACCCGGTTTTGCGGACGCAACACCTGATATTATTGAGGCGATCCTGAGCGAAGGCGCTCGCTTTTGCCAAGACRTYCTCCAGCCGCTCAACAGAGTGGGCGATGTGAAGGGCTGCACACTGCACGATGATGGGTCTGTGAGCACGCCCACTGGTTATAAAGAGGCCTATAAGGCCTTTGCGGATGCTGGCTGGATGAGCCTKGCTTCTGAGCCGGATAATGGTGGCCAAGGATTRCCCGGCACSTTGAAYATACTYMTGCAGGAGTATGTKTTTTCGGCAAATATGTCGTGGGGTCTGTACCCGCTTCTYACCCAAAGYGCTGTTGCAGCCTTGCTGGTTCATGGTTCYGACGAATTGAARGCAAAATATGTTCCTAACCTGACRATYGGCAAATGGTTGGGAACGATGAACCTGACRGAATCSCATGCWGGCACTGACCTSGGTTTGATAAAAACYAAAGCKGTGCCGCAGGAAGACGGTTCTTACCGCATCAGCGGGCAAAAGATTTTCATATCWGCYGGCGAACATGATTTTTCCGAAAATATTATCCATCTTGTCCTTGCCCGAATTGAAGGCGCGCCTGCGGGCACCAAGGGCATTTCGATGTTTCTTGTCCCCAAGTTTATGGTCGACGATGATGGGACTATTGGGACCCGCAACAATGTCTCTTGTGGATCGCTCGAAGACAAGATGGGCATTCATGGTAACTCGACATGTATGATGCATTTTGATGGTGCGGCTGGGTGGCTCGTTGGAGAGAAACATCGCGGGCTTGCCGGCATGTTTGTTATGATGAACGAAGCGCGACTTTCCGTTGGAGTTCAAGGGCTTGCGCAATCTGAAGTGGCTTATCAGAACGCTGTTTCTTACGCTCAAGAGAGGGTGCAGGGGCGAGCCAGAACCGGTGCAATCATGCCTGATCAGGTGGCTGATCCACTGATAGTTCACCCTGATATCAGGCGGACTTTGCTTGATATTAAAAGCTTCAATGAGGCCGCGCGGGCGCTTGTGGTTTGGACCTCTTTGCGCGCGGATCAGCTTCATAGATCTGAGGATCAGAATGAGCGGAAAGGGGCGGATGATCATCTTGGTTTGATGACGCCGATCATCAAATGCATGTTTACCGATAAGGGTTTTGAGAACACCGTTAAGGCCCAACAGGTGTTTGGCGGGCATGGCTATATTGCCGAAACGGGGATGGAGCAATTCGTTCGTGATGCGCGTATTGCGATGATCTATGAAGGGGCCAATGGCATCCAGGCGCTGGATTTGGTTGGGCGAAAAATGCCCAAGGATGATGGCCGTGCCTATCACAGTTTTATTAATGAAATCAAAGACTTCTTGCTCGATAACAAGGACAATGCGGCGGTTCAACCACTTGCAAAACCGTTTGAATCAGCCATTGAAGATTTGGAACTTGCAACAAAATGGCTGACAGAAAACGCCCCGAAAAACCCCGATAATGCGGGCGCTGTCTCGACAGAGTTCCTGCATTTGATGGGTTTGGTCGCATTGGGGTATATGTGGGTCAAAATGGCCAAAGCTGCGGATGAAAAACGCTCCAGCGATGATGTTGATCCTGCCTTCTTGGACGCTAAGCTATTGACAGCACAGTATTTTATGGAACGTCAGCTGCCGGAAACAAAGGCGCATTTGGCCCGCATCACAAGCGGCGCGGATACAATGATGAAAATGCCCGCCAGCGCCTTTTAAAAGCACTTTTGGGGTCAAAAACGTAGGGTGTGAACCCTTCATCCCGGCTTCACAGTTTGGACGAGTCGTAAAGAATCGTTCACCAATTCAGACATAATTTTGAGCGACTGTTCAAAAATACAATGGTTGGCGGGTAGGGCAAAATGACCGACTGAAATCGATATTTTCAACAAGGTATATTCGCCTATTATCCCGTCAAATTAGGAAATATATCGCCATCATTGACTATAAATGGAATAAATGCCATAAATAGGCCGTTAGTCATATAGTTGATCGGATTCCAAGATGCTTACACATGCAACCGTTTGGGCAGCGATTGATGCGCTTGCCGCGCGGAACCATATGACGCCATCTGGCCTTGCCCGAAAGGCCGGTCTTGATCCCACAACTTTCAATAAATCCAAAAGAACGGCAAATGAGGGACGCCAGCGGTGGCCCTCCACAGAATCCATTTCCAAAATCCTTGAGGCGACGAATTCCAGCATCGAGGAATTTACCGCCGTCATTAGCGGAGTGGGCACGGTTGAAGGGCGCATGGGCAAGCCGCGCTGGGCCGTGCCACTGCTCGGGCTGGCGCAGGCAGGAAAGGGCGGCTATTTTGATGATAGCGGCTTTCCCGAAGGTCAGGGCTGGGATGAAATTGCCTTCCCCGGCGATGATGATGACACGGCCTATGCGCTTGAGGTTTCTGGCGAGAGCATGTTGCCGCTTTACCGCGATGGTGACCGCATTATCGTGTCCCCCACCGCGCAGGTGCGCCGCGGCGATAGGGTCGTCGTCAAAACGCTGGAAGGCGAAGTTCTGGCCAAAACCCTGGCACGCATAACCGCCAAAAAGATTATTTTGGAATCGCTCAACCCTGAGCATGACACACTGGAATTTAATCTCAGAGAAATCGAATGGATTGTTCGCATATTGTGGGCAAGTCAATAGGCTGAGGGCTGCTTGGCCGCCATGGGCAAATTGCAAAAAACACTGATAGGTGTCTGCTCACTGCTTTTGTATTTTACGATGCAAACCAGTATTTTTGCTCAAAATCAAAATCAGAAAACTATTCGCCCAAACACCATTCGTAATGTCACGCCAAAGGGCGTTACGCCGGGCCCGCAAATTAATGGCCCCTTGAAACGCGTGCAAGGCGTAGCACCAACCGCGCCAGAGGTGCGCACGCGCAAGCTTTACCGTATCAAAGTCATTGATACAGCGACATTTGAAGGCCACTACCTCAAACGAAAATGGATAGTGGTGCTGCCAGATGTCATCGGGCTTAACGTGCTTGATACCTGCAAGACAGCAAATGGGGAAGATTGGCCTTGCGGGCAGGTGGCGGTGCGCAATCTGCAACGTTTTATCCGGCTGGCCCCCTTCACCTGCCAATTTGCCTGGCAATCAAACAACGAGCCGCTCAACAAGGATTGCATGTTTAAAGGCAGCAGTATGATAGAAACTGTTTTGAAAAAGGGCTGGGCAAAGCCCGCAGCATCCGCATCAGAAAATTTGCATGAATTGTTCAAATCGGCTGAGAAACAACAGCTGGGCATTTTTCGTGAGCCGCTTGAAGGCTGGCAGAATTATCGCGCGCTAACAGTCTACGGCAGCGACAGCGAGCTGCCACCCATGCCAGATTTACCGCTGCCAGACCCGCTTGCCCCCATGCCTGAGACCTTAGAGGCCTCTGAGAGTCATCAAGTATTGGGGCAAGATTTGGGGCATGGCCAGAATGAAGAGCAGGATTAGGGATTATACTCAGCGGGCTTTCGCTGCATGTGCGAACTCCAGAACGCTGGCGCTCGAAGCAGACATCCAAGATGTGTCGTAGATTTTCTCAAAATGGATATCATTGTTGCGTTATGCCTTTCTCAAATAAACTGCGCCGGTGGTGAGCTAGAGAGTGGTTAATGTCGATCTAGGGTGGCAGAAAATAATATTACGTCCTCGAGTAATAAATAATTGAGTCTGAGGAGGGTTTCTTGTTATGTTGCTGCAAATATGATGGCGAACAAAAAATGAACAAATGTC
Organism: Hyphomicrobiales bacterium; assembly: GCA_002746425.1. Taxonomy (GTDB): domain Bacteria; phylum Pseudomonadota; class Alphaproteobacteria; order Rhizobiales. Next base: position 8,540 of record NVXB01000060.1, read on the forward strand.
AACACTCTTTAAATTCTATTGAACTTTTTGCGGGTGCAGGTGGTTTAGGTATAGGTTTAGCTCAGGCGGGGTTTGCTCCAAAGCTGGTCGTAGAATTTAACAATTGGTGTTGTACAACTTTGCGTCAAAACCAACACTTCATGTTTGATGCCGTTTCTAAATTGAAGAAAACATCAAATATCCATGAAGGTGATGTACGTGCAGTTGATTTTTCCAAGTATGAAGGTGGGTTAGACTTAGTCTCAGGTGGCCCACCATGTCAGCCATTCAGCTTAGGAGGGCGTCACCGGGCATATGATGACGCTAGAGATATGTTCCCTCAAGCGGTGCGAGCTCTTCGTGAAGCGCGGCCTCGTGCATTCGTATTCGAAAATGTGAAGGGTTTGATGAGGGCCTCATTTCAAAACTATTTTGAATATGTACAGTTACAAATGGAGCACCCGGAATTAACAGCCCGAAAGGATGAAGAATGGCATGATCATTTAACCAGACTTGAGAAACATCATACAAAAAATAATCGACCCGGACTTCATTACCGCGTTGTGACTCGCTTAGTGAATTCGGCAAATTACGGTGTTCCTCAAAAAAGAGAGCGAGTGATCTTCGTTGGGTTTCGTGATGATGTTGACGCAAGTTGGTCATTTGGTACCGGCGGTTTTACCCAAGAATCCTTAGTCTGGGACCAATGCTTTGGAGAATATTGGGATCGACATAAGATTGCAAAAAAAAATAGGCAGCTAGAAGGTCGTGCGTTGCAAGTGTCGAAGAAATTATCGGCAACAGAAAAACCAGACTCTATGCCATGGCGAACTACAAGAGACGCGCTCATGGGACTCCCTAACCCAGAGACGGCGCAAAAATCTACGAAAAACCATCACTATAGAGGTGGCGCGAAAATCTATCCAGGTCACACGGGTTCCTATCTTGACGAGCCGTCGAAGACACTCAAAGCTGGCGTTCATGGGGTCCCTGGCGGGGAGAATATGCTGAGACGTGCCGATGGTTCTGTCAGGTATTTCACGATAAGAGAAGCGGCTAGAATACAGACTTTCCCGGATGATTTTGAATTTCATGGGGCTTGGTCTGAATGTATGCGGCAATTGGGAAATGCTGTTCCCATTGAATTAGCCCGCGTTGTCGGTGAGAGTGTCGCTGAAAAATTGGTAGAGGCCAATTGATCTGATGGCAAAGAAACCTGAAATACTGAAAGCAGACGAAACACAACTACAAATAGATGAATTAACAAAATTCGCAACTAGTGTTGAGCTAACTGCACCGTCTAGACGCATGCTTCTTCAATCTATAGCCGCGATGCAAGAAACTTTGAATAAACTTACCCGTGAGTTAGACCTTATACGGTTGCCAGTTTCATTTTTCGACCCAACCGAGCCTCGTTTGATTGGTCATTTCGTAGCTTTAGCCTTGATCGCTCAAGATCGTCGCCCCTTGCAAGACATTGGAAAAGCATATGGCTCCGGGGTCTACGCCATATATTATACTGGACAGGATGAACCGTACGCACCAATTTCTGGTACCGAGACGCCCGTATATGTCGGAAAAGCAGATCCACCCGCTAATGCAAAGAGCCTACGTGATCAAGGTACAAAACTCACTGACCGTTTGAATGAGCATCGAAAAAACATCGAAAAAGTATCTGGCATTGATGCTGCTGACTTTGAGTGCCGAACTTTAGCTGTCCAGAGCGGATACCAGTCCTCGGCAGAAATCCATCTTATTCGATTATTCAAGCCTATTTGGAATAATGAAACCAAAATTTTGTTCGGATTAGGCAAGCACGGTGACGCCGCTACAACTAGGGCTAACAACAAAAGCCCTTGGGACACACTGCATCCGGGCAGGGCATGGGCTGCAGCCAACCCTGTGGCAAAAAGCGCAGAAGTCATACTTCGGGAAGTTAGTGATCATTTCCTAAGATCCCAAATATTTGACAGTACAGAAGATGTATTCCAAGCATTTTCTGAAGGAATTAAACAAAAAGATTTAATGAATCCTGAGCCTAACTCCAAAGGATGAGAAATCTGTTTAGATTTAAACTTCTGATATGAAGCTAAGCACGAGACAGGCTGCGCTGTAGTAGTAGCGGTTCAAGTGAGATTACGGACAATGGGAAACAGATTCTCGCTGTGTAATGGCTTACAACTCATCCACACACTGAACTGACATCCGTAAAAGGTGAATTGAGGATGCGTAAATTGAACAAGGCAAGTATCTAGGAAACTAGGGGCACATAATAATTATGGCAAACGGTGTCCATGGATTGCCAGAGGCTTTGCAAGGAGGGCTGGGCATGTTCGGGGCGGCCGCGTAGTTTGATGAGCAGGCCAACATCCTCGGCGAACATTGAAAACAGGTAACGCATCAGAAAACTGTGACGGTCTGGCTGTCATGGCCTTGGCCTTGCCGCACGAAGCCTGCGTAAAGTTCAATGACATCACCAACGTCTACGATCATAGGAAATGTCGGCCAGCCGTCCTCTTTGGCAGCTGTACGGCACCTTTTTGGATTAACGGGTTTCCTGCCAGTTTCATTGGGTAGAGGACCACATGGCAGAAGTTCAAATTCCGCCATGCCAAATAGCCCTGTTGATCTTCGCTCCCCAACCTAATCAGCTAAATCGCCAGCCAAGGCTTTGTCGATGAGGTCTGCCGTTTCAGCAAGGCCATAGAGCGCTGCAAAGGAGCCGAAGCGTGGCCCCTGGTTCTGTCCCAGCAGCACTTGATATAGGGCCTGGAACCAACCGCGCAGTGGTTCAAACTCGTGCTCTTTGCCAATTGCATAAACCTCGGTTTGTACGTCATCGCCAGAGGTATCGGCTGGAAGCGCCAAAAGCCTGGTGCGCAAATCTTCCATCGCAGCGCGTTCCTGATCTGAAGGCGCGCGGAAGGTTTTTGTTGGTTTGACGAAATCCTCAAAATAGCGAATGGCATAGCCAACCATCTCGCCAAGTTTTGGATGAGTTTTCTCACTAACGCCCGGCGCATAGCGCGAGATAAAGCCCCACAGCACATCTTTGTGCGCGGCGTTGGACGCGCTCACAAGGTTGAGCAGCATGGCAAATGAGATCGGCATATCTGCAACTGGCGGATTGCCATTGTGGATGTGCCAAACCGGGTTGGTAAGCCGCTGCTTTGCGTCCTGCTGCTCATAGGCGGTCAAATGTTGAAAATACTCATCAACGTTTTTGGGTATCACATGGAAATGCAGCTGCTTTGCCGTTTTGGGCTTCACATACATGTACTGCGTCAGGCTTTCGGGGGATGCATAGCTGAGCCAATCATCGACACTAAGTCCGTTGCCTTTTGACTTTGATATTTTTTGTCCTTGCTCGTCCAAAAACAGCTCGTAATTAAAACCTTCTGGCGGGCGGGCGCCCAAGGCACGGCAGATTCTGCTGGAGAGCTGAACGGAATCGATCAAATCTTTTCCGGCCATCTCATAGTCAACATCCAGCGCCAACCAGCGCATGGCCCAATCGGCTTTCCACTGGCATTTCACCGCGCCGCCGGTAACAGGCGTTTCAATCAGCTTGCCGGTTTCGGGGTCTTTATAGACGATGGTGCCGGCATCCAGTTTGCGCTCAACGGAGGGCACCTGAAGGACAATGCCGGTTCTGGGGCAAATGGGCAAAAACGGCGAATAGGTTTCGCGGCGCTCTGGCCCAAGCGTTGGCAATATGATGGCCAAAATATCATCATAGACCTCAAGCATTTTCAGCAAGGCCTGATCAAACACACCGCTTTTGTAATATTCGGTGGAGCTGGCAAATTCATACTCAAAGCCAAAACTATCCAGAAAGGCGCGCAGGCGTGCGTTGTTGGCGGCCGCGAACGAGCTGTGCCCGCTGCCAAAGGGGTCTGGCACTTGTGTCAGTGGCTTGCCGAGATAGGCGGCCATCATCTCGCGGTCCGGCACATTTTCCGGGACTTTGCGAAAGCCATCCATGTCATCAGAAAAAGACAGCAACCGGGTTGGTATCTTGTCCTCGGTCAAAACCCGAAACGCGGTGCGCACCATGCTGGTGCGGGCCACCTCGCCRAAMGTGCCGATATGGGGCAGGCCGGAGGGGCCATAGCCGGTTTCAAAAAGGATGGGTTTGTCRGGYGTTTTGCCGCGMAGACGTTTGACAATCTTGCGTGCTTCCTCAAAGGGCCAGGCYTTGGAGGTCTGYGCAGCCTCAACAATATCTGAATCCAGCAGCAGGTCTGCAGAAGGTTGAACGGTCATTATWCGTCTCGCTTGTAATAAAATAGGGGCAATTTCGCGATTTGGCCTTTCGCCGCGCAGTTGCGCGCCCATATGTATCGTGTAGTTCTGTCTGGTCAATGAACAGATTCGCAAAAATGGTGCTGCGTTTGGCAGGCCAAACCCTAATGAGGCAGTTATGACTGATCAAATTTCCGTCCAAGAAGCACTAATWTACGCCATGGTAACGCTGTCCGCCGCCGATAGTAACATGACCGATGCRGAGCTGAAGGCCATTGGYGATTTGGTRAARGGGCTGCCAATCTTCAAGGATTATGACCCCGAAGCGCTGCTGCTGACCGCATCATCGGTTGCGGGCAAATTGCAGGGCGAAGATGGCTTGCATGATGTGCTGGATATCATCGCCGTGAGCCTGCCAAAACGCCTGTATGATACGGCCTATGCTTTGATGGTGGATGTTGCCGCCGCAGATGGCACATTGGAGCGCGAGGAAGTGCGGGTGCTGCAAATGCTGCGTAACCGGCTTAGCCTCGATCGGTTGACCGTTGCTGCCATTGAGCGCAGTGCGATCGCCCGGTTCCGCCAAGCGTAAGCTGAATTACGCTTCAGATATTTCCAGAACAACATCGTTTTCTTCGCAGAGATCGATGATGTTTTGCGGCGGCTTGCGGTCGGTGACAAAAATATCCAGATTGGCCAAATTGCCGACAATCGCAGGCGCGCGTCGGGATAGCTTCATGGAATCCGCCACCAGTATTTTCTTTCGTGCCTGACCAAGAATGGCGCGGGTGACCAACACTTCGCGGTGGTCGAAATCCAGCAGAGCGCCATCCTCATCAATGGCTGAAATGCCGATGATGGCATAATCGACCTTAAAACCGCGGATCATTTCAACGGCGCTTGCCCCAACAATACCGCCATCAGATTTGCGCACAATGCCGCCGGCCACCAGCACTTCGATATCGCTGGCATCGCTTAAGGTGTTTGCAACATTCAAATTGTTGGTGATGACAAACAGGCCGCGATGGCGTTTCAGCTCTTGCGCCACCAGCTCAGTTGTCGTGCCAATATTTAGAATGAGCGATGAATCATCGCCGATAAACGCCGCCGTATGTCGCGCGATGGATTGCTTGGCATCGGCCGCCATATTGCGCCGTGAAAGATAAGCAATATTGCTAACAGTGGATGGATAGATCGCGCCGCCATGAACACGCTGCAACAGTTGCAACCCGCATAAATCATTCAGATCTTTTCGGATTGTTTGCGGGCTGACGCTGAAATGCTGCGAAAGGTTTTCGACATCCACATTGCCGTTTTGCCGCGCTATTTCAATGATTTCGCTTTGTCGGGGATGAAGAGGCGGCATTTAACAGCTTTCTAAACGGGACTTGGGCAATAAATCTATCGTGTTATAAAGCTCGTGCAGAAAATGATGCACAAAAGCCTTTCAGGCGATTGCCGAATGGGTCACTGTTGATATGCGACTATGCAACATAGGTACAGAGAAAATATGCGTCAGGGTTTGACAGGTGTTCCTATTTTCGATGGCTTTGTCTGGCACAAAGACGCTGTTTTGTGGATTGAGAATGGCCACGTTGTGGCGATTGAACCTGCCACGGGCCTTTCTGATGCGGATGAAATCATTCAACTCAAGCGCGGGTTTTTATGCCCTGGACTAGTCGATTTGCAGGTGAATGGCGGCGGCGGGGTGCTCTTCAACTCCGCGCCAACGCTTGCCACGATAGAGCGCATTTGCGCGGCGCATAACAGCCTTGGCACGACATCCATTTTGCCCACGCTGATTACCGATGACATTGCCGTATTAGATGCCGCCCTTATTGCCGCCAAAGCCGCAACGGCGCTTCCCTCCTGTGCTGGCTTGCATTTGGAAGGGCCGCATCTTGCGCTCAGCCGAAAGGGCACCCATGAAGGCTCTTTCATCAGGGCGATGACGCCAGCCGACAAACAAAAGCTGTTAAGCGCCGCAAAAACACTGCCCGTGTTAAAAGTGACCTTGGCACCGGAATCTGTTGAATTGGCGGATGTTGCGGAGCTTTGCGCGGCAGGACTTCATATCAGCCTGGGGCATAGTGATACCAGCTATGAAACAGCCATGGCCTATGCAGCGGCGGGTGCAAGCTTAGTAACGCATCTGTTTAATGCGATGAGCCAGTTTGGTAGCCGCGAGCCGGGGCTTGTCGGCGCTGCATTGAACAACGAAGCCTTGTCCGTTGGGCTGATTGCCGATGGTTTTCATGTCGATCCTGCTACCATTAAAGTTGCTTTGCGGGGTAAGAGGGGGCCGGGTAAAATTTTCCTCGTCAGTGATGCCATGAGCACGGTTGGCAGTGATATTCGCTCCTTTGTTCTTAATGGTCGCACCATAACCCGGCATGGATCAAGACTAACGCTGGACGATGGCACGCTGGCCGGGGCGGATATCAGCCTGTTGGATGCGGTAAAATACATGCACCAGACCGTTGGTATCTCTCTTGAGCAAGCGCTGCAAATGGGCAGTCTGTTTCCCGCGCAGGCAATAAAACAGAGCCATATCGGGCAATTGACCGATGCTGCCGCCGCCAACATCATTCATCTAAGTGATGATTTAACCCTGTTTAGAACCTGGGTAAATGGCGAAACTGTGCATACTGCGTAAAAAGGCCTGCACTGGAATTAGCCCTTAAATTAAAGGGCTTGTCTTGTCTTGTCTTAGCGACGCCAGCATGTGAAAAGCGCAGGATGAAATTGCAGCAATCAGATCACAAAGCTTTTCTAAAATTCCGGGATGCCATACCCACGCTCACAACTCTTATCATAGGTAGTTTGGGCGCGCTGTTGATGGGGTTGGCTGGCGGGCCGGTGCCTTTTTTAACCGGGCCAGCATTGGCCATAACACTGGTGGGTTTGGTTGGCGTAAAGGTCCAAATTCCCGTTCTTCTACGGGACATATGCTTCATCATCATTGGCATCAGTATGGGGGCGGGCATCACGCCAGAAGTCCTTCAATCCGCCAAGCAATGGCCTTTGAGCTTCTTCGTCCTGACCATTGTGGTCATTTTAATTGTCGCGATTGGCCGACGAGCTTTGGCGGCTATCTGGAAATATGATGCCATGACGGCGCTCCTAGCGGTCATACCCGGCCATCTCAGCTATGTGCTTGGCCTGTCCTCTGATACGCGCGGCGATTTATCGACCATCAGCATCGTGCAGAGTATCCGCATATTGGCGCTAACGCTTATTGTGCCAATTGTGGTCGTGGCTTTTGGCCTTGAAAGCACCGCAATAAGCCAGCCCACATTACCCATGCCAACCACGGAATTTATCGCCGTTATAGCCTTTTCCGCCGTCATGGGCTGGTTTCTGAACCGGCTACGCTTGCCCGCAGCCTATCTGATTGCCGGTCTGGTGTGCTCGATCCTTGGGCATATAACTGGAGCTGTGGCAGGGCCCGTCATCAACTATGTTGCAACGCCAGCTTTTGTTGTTCTTGGGTGTTTGATTGGCACGCGTTTTAGCGGTGTAAGCTGGCCCCAATTTCGTAACGCACTGGGCGCAGGCCTGATGGCGACTTTCATTGGGGTGGTCATGGCCGCGATTGGCGCCGTGATTGTATCCAGCCTGACAGACCTTCCGCTCAATCAACTCCTGATCGCCTTTTCCCCGGGCGGCGTTGAAACCATGTCGGCCATGTCGATTTCAATGGGTGTAGATTCAACATTTGTCGCGGCCCATCATGTGGCCCGACTGTTGATCCTGACGTTTTTGGCACCGTTTTTGCTAAAATCTGCCCAAAAGACGAAACTCGTCAAACAAGCTTAGGGCAAGGCCCTCACGATAAAAGCTCATCATCCTCATCATCATTGAGAATGCGCGCTGCAGCGCCTTCCATGTCGTCATATTGGCCGTGTTTTAGGCTCCACAGAAATGCAATGAGGCCGAGGCCGCCAAGAAACAGGGCGATTGGAATGAGGATGATCAATTGGGTCATGTGAGCGGTTGATCCTAGGCCTTGGCCTCGGTCTGGGCCGGTTTTCTGAAATGAATTTTGCGGATGGATTTCATCGAGAATTTGGGTGCGTTCAAGGTTAAGCGCAAGCTGTTGGCGACCACCAATATGGAGGATGTCGACATCGCTACTGCGGCCAATAGAGGCGTTACAAACCCGGCCATGGCCAGCGGAATGGCAACGGCGTTATAGGCCAGCGCCAGTGCGAAGTTTTGGCGCACAAGACGGTCGGTGCGGCGCGATATATCAAGCGCTGTGGTGATCGCGCCAAGACCTTTGCCGGTAAACACCAAATCTGCTGCCAGCTGGCCAATGTCCGAGCCGCTGGAGGGTGCCATTGCTGCGTGTGCCGCTGCCAGAGCGGGGGCATCATTGATGCCATCACCGACAAAAAGAACTTTTTTGCCGCTGGTACCAAGAGCTTCAATATGCGCAATTTTCTGTTGCGGTGTGCAGTCGCTTATTGCTGTCTCAATGCCCAAACCCGCAGCCACATCATCAACAACACTGGCATGATCGCCAGATAGAATTTGTAGATCAAAGCCTTTGGCACGCAGGGCATTTATCACGCTTACAGCATCATCGCGCAGTGTGTCTTTGTAGAAGAAGCGCGCCAGTTTCTGTCCTTCAACGGCAAAGCTCATCACGCTGGAAACGCTTTTTTGCGACTTGTCATTTGATGACTGGCCTGCAATTTCGGCAACCCATTTGGTGCGGCCAAGTCGTATTTTTTGGCCAGCACTGACCGCTTCAATACCAAAACCTGGCACTTCATGAATATTGTCGAGCTTGGCATGAGTTTCAAAACTGTGCTGCAAATGTGCCGCTAGCGCTATGGCCGCTGGGTGGCTGGAGCGCTGGGCCAGGCTTGCAACCAGGCTCAGGGACTTATCATCCAGTGCGGGGGTGTTTTGATCGAGAATTTGCGGGCGGCCCAATGTCAGCGTGCCGGTCTTATCAAAGACGATCGTGTCGATCTCATTGAGTTTTTCAAACGCTGCGCCGTCTTTCACCAGCACACCGGCTTCAAACATTTTGCCCGATGCCACAACATGCACAATGGGCACAGCCAGCCCAAGGGCGCAGGGGCAGGTGATGATGAGCGTGGTGATGGCGATATACAGGGATGACTGCCAGTCGCCGCTGTAAATCAGCCAGCCGATAAAGGTAATAAGGGCGATGGTGTGAACCGCAGGGGCATAAATTTCTGCCAGCCTGTCGGCCAAACGGCGGTATTTGGCTTTGCCTTGAGAGGCGTGGCTCATCAGTTCAACCACTTCGGCGATGAAGGAGTTTTCCACCAGTTTTGTGACTTCAATTTCCAACGGGCCGGTGAGGTTCATCACGCCAGCTTGCAGCGCTTTGCCAGCATAGGCATGAACCGGCTCATTCTCGCCTGTTACAAGCGAGAAATCCATATCGCTATTGCCATCAACAATTGTGGCATCAAGGGGAATGCGCTCGCCAGCAGCGACCCGAACACGGTCCCCGACTTTAATCTCTCGCAAGGGCGTATAGGCGACACGGCCATCGCCTTGCAGCACATTGGCACCGCGCGGTGCCATGTTTTGCAGGCGGGCAATGGCACCGCGTGCGCGTTCGCGCATATGGTGGTCAAGGGTGCGCCCTACGAGCAGGAAAAACAGCAAGGTAACAGCGGCGTCAAAATAGCTCTCAGTGCCGCCGGTTATGGCCTCAAACAGGCTCATGCCCAACGCCAGCACAATGGCCAGCGAAATGGGCACTTCCATGTTAAGGCGGCGCTTGCGCAGCGCTGCAATGGCGGCGCGGAAAAACGGTTGTCCGGCATAGGCCACGGCAGGCACCGCGATAACGCCGGAGATCAAGTGAAACAGCTGTGCGGTTTCTGCATCAGCCCCGGACCATACCGAGATTGACAGCAGCATAATGTTGGCCGCGGCAAAGCCAGCGACGCCAAGCGCGGTCAGCAATTGCCTGCCAACCGGATCAGAGCGCTCATCATCTCCCAAATCAAAGAGCTTGGCTTCAAAGCCTAGATCTGCAAATGCGTCTTCTAACTTTGCCGCCCTCGTCAGGCTAGGGCCGTCGCCCTCCGTGCCTATCCCCAAATCCCACGAGATGGACACGCGCCTGGTCGAAAGATTGGCGCGCACGCGAGAGACGAAGGGTAGGCGGGAGAGACCTTTTTCCAACGTGCTGATACAGCTATGGCAATGCATGGCTGGCACGAGGAAATCAGTTTGTATCAGTCCGTTATCGGGCTGATGAGAAGCTGCGAGTATGTCGCTTGTACGCCGCGCAAAGGAGCCTTCCTTGCTGACATCATCAGCAATCTTTTCGGCAAGGTCCAATCCACCGCAACAAGCCACTAGCGCACCTCAGTTCCATCTTTTGCGATGAAGATACGGTTTTCAAGGCGGTAGTTCTGCTCGCTTTGCTGCCCGGTCACAACCAACAGCCATGGGCCGGGTTCAAGCGTAATGTCAGCTTCATAGCGGCCAGGTGAAACCTGCGTCAGCGTCAGCGTTTGGTCATCCTGCTCATAGGCGGGGCGGCCCACTTTTACACTGACCACATCAAGCGAAACACCCAGCTGTTGGCCATCATTGATGGTCAGTACAATCGCGCCGGTGCGATAACCCAATGCACTCGTCCAGCCCTGATCGCTCTGTTTTTGCAGAATATCCAGTTTGTCGTTGAAGCGCTGGCTGGCAACATAGCCGTTTTTGACCATCATGCCGGTCCATGTGCCGGTTGCCTTCATAGCCATGTAAAAGTTGACCGACATCACCACGCCAAAAAACAGCGCCATAAGCCCAATAAAGTGCCATCCGGTAAATGGTTTTGCCACCGGAATTTGTTGGGTTGGACCTTGTAGGATTGGGTCACCTTGCTTTGATATGGCATCTATATGTGTTGGCATAATTTCACTCAGCGTTTTGGTGCGTTAAAAGTTGAATTTGTCTGAACAGTTTCTTCGCCGTTCATATCGCGAACGAGGAAATCGAATGTCGTACGGTCCGAGGATACATGCTCTTTGGGTACTGTAACAAATAAGTGCACAGCGCGCAGTTTATCAGCCCCTACATCCAAAATAATCTCACCGCTTTGATCAAGATCAGAACCGGAGAACCTTATCGTTGCCCCCGGCAAACCAACAATCTTCAAACCAAAGCTACGGGGATGCGTAATCATGTTGAGAATTTTAACCTCATAGCCATTGCGCACAGAGCCATCGCTTAAGGTAACAAAGAGCGGATTGCGATCATGAAGAATGTTGAGATCCAGACGATCGCGGATCAACAGCGCCACCATCAAGGCAATGCCAATCGCTGCGTAGATGACGGAATAAACAATGGTGCGCGGGCGGATGAATGAGCGCCAATTGGTGTGGGCCAATTTGTCAGAAAATTTGCCCGATTTGTCGCGTATGTTTGATGGATCAAGCACAACAGTGCCATCTGGCCCGGTTGTTTGTGCCAGCGCCATATTCGCGCTGTATTCACTGAGCGTGGCGTAGGCAATCAGGCCTTTTTCCAGGCCAATTTTCTGCATAACGCCATCGCAGGCATCAATACAAAGGGCGCAGGTGATGCACTCAAGCTGTTGCCCGTCACGAATATCAATGCCCATCGGGCACACCGCGACACAGGCATTACAATCGACGCAATCTCCGCTCACCTTGCCTTCGCGTTTGAGGCGCTTGGCATGGCGTGAACGTGGCTCGCCGCGCCAGTCATTATAGGTAACTGTCAGGGAATTCTCATCCAGCATCGCCGCCTGAATACGCGGCCAGGGGCACATATAGGTGCAGACCTGCTCGCGCATCAACCCGCCAAAAATATAGGTCGTGGCAGCAAGTGCAGCAACGGTCGCGTAAGCTGCAAACGAGGCTTGCAAGGTGAAAAGGTCAATAAAGAGCGTTGGCGCATCGCCAAAATAGAATATCCACGCGCCGCCCGTGGCGATGGAAATGAGTATCCAGATTGTGTGTTTAACAACGCGCTTTACGGTCTTGTTTGTTGTCCAGGGGCCTTTATCCAGTTTGATACGCGCATTGCGCTCGCCTTCAACAAAGCGCTCCACGACCAGAAACAAATCAACCCACACAGTTTGCGGGCAGGAGTAACCGCACCATGCCCGGCCAACGGTGGAGGTAACTAGAAACAAACCAATGCCCGCCATCACCAGCAGGCCCGCCACAAAGAAGAACTCTTGCGGCCAAATCTCGATGAAGAAAAAATAGAAACGTCTTGTGCCCAAATTAATCAGAACGGCTTGATCGGGGGCATATTCTCCGCGATCCCAGCGCAGCCATGGCGTGATGTAGTAGATGCCAAGCGTAATCGCCATGATCCACCATTTAAGCTGGCGAAAGGTGCCGCTGGCGCGTTTGGGGAAAATCTTTTTGCGCGCGGCATAATCCACGCGTTTTGTCTTGGAATTGACCGCTTCGGCGTCAATGCGGTCAACTGCGTCATCATGCTTGATGAAGTCATTAACGTCAGACATGGGAGAGTGTCCTGGTTCGAATAAAGGCAATAATCAGGATCAAAGGCCCGTCTGGAAATTGGTGATGCAAAAGATGATCATTCAATGTCCAAACGGGCCCCGGATTCTGCTGGTCCGTATTATGCTATTCTGCAGATGCCAGTTCTTTTTCACCGCCGCCAAGGCTGTGAATGTAAACCGTCAACTGTTTGACAGACGCTTCGCCAAGACGGCCAAGCCATGCAGGCATAACGCCGTGTTTTGGTGTGCGAATTTGCGTTGCAATCTCATTGAGGCTGCCGCCATAGAGCCAAAGAGCATCGCCAAGATTTGGTGCACCAAGATCGCGTCCGCCAAGGCCATCGTCGCCATGGCAGGCGGCACAATTATCGGCAAAGATTTCAATGCCAGTTGTTGCATTATCTGCATTGTGCTCTTGCCCGGAAATTTTCCGAACAAACTCACTGACCGCAACAATTTCAGTACCGCTTAACATGTCATCTTCGCCAAAGGCCATCATGTCAGAGAAGCGGGCGTCGTCATCTTCATCATTACGCACACCATGTGCGATTGTTGTGTAGATTGTTTCCAGATCGCCGCCCCAAAGCCAGTCATCATCATTGAGGTTGGGAAAGCCCGGTGCGCCTTGTGCGCCAGAGCCGTGGCACTGAGTACAATACACTTTATAGAGCGATTGACCGCCAGCTGTTGCAAAGCGAAACAAAGCATCGTCGGTACGGATTTCCTCAAGCGGCGTATCCAGAATTTTCTGAACCATGCCGGATTTGGCTTGTTCTGCTGCTGCCAAATCCTTCTCAACCACAGAGCGGGTTGTTTCGCCTGAAATCCCCTGCGTGTAACTGGAGATCAGCGGAATAGCTGGATAGTAAATGACATAGCCAAGGGAAAACGCGATCGTGGCATACCAGGTCCACAGCCACCATCGTGGCAATGGGTTGTTAAGCTCTGTTATGCCGTCCCACTCATGGCCCGTGGTTTCAACGCCACTGAATGTATCGACTTCTTTATCCGACATATTATTCGTCCTCCTCGAAGAGAATACGTGCAGTGTGCTCAGCTTGCTTTTTCGTGCCGGGACGGAACGTGAAAGCTAAAACACCAACAAACAGAATGAATAAGTAAACCAGACCCCAGCTATTGGCGGCCACGCGCATGTTTTCGTAGTCCATCACGTTCTCCTATCTCAGGTTTTCTTGTGGTTCGTAGATGCTGAAATCCACCAGGGTGCCAAGCATTTGCAGATAAGCGATCAACGCATCCATTTCAGAAACTGACGTTGGATCGCCATCGAAGTTGCGAATAACAGCTTTTGGATAACGCTCTGCAAGAGCCTCCGCGCCATCGCTATCAGGATCGATTTGGGCGCGAAGATCGGCCTGAGCCGCTTCAATCATTTCCGGCGTGTAAGGCACACCCACAATGACATTGGCTTTCAGATGTTCAGCAATAAGCCTTGTATCAACCGTGGCTTTGGCCAGAAAGCTGTAGCTGGGCATGATTGATTCAGGAACGATGTTTGTGGGGCTGGTCAGATGGGCAACGTGCCATTCATCTGAATAACGCCCGCCCACACGGGCCAGATCAGGCCCTGTACGTTTGGAACCCCATTGGAAAGGATGATCGTACATGCTTTCCGCMGCCAGYGAGTAATGACCGTAACGTTCCACTTCATCGCGGAACGGGCGGATCATCTGGCTGTGGCACAAATAGCAACCCTCGCGGACGTAGATATTACGCCCGGTCAGCTCCAGCGGGGTGTAGGGCCGCATGCCCTCCACCTTTTCWATYGTRCTCTTGAGATAGAACARGGGAACRATYTCAATGATGCCACCAATCATGACAACCACAAGGGATGCCACCATGAGAAGGGTGACGYTGCGTTCAATAACGCCATGTTTGTCTAGTATCGACATGTGTTTTCTCCTTCTCTGTTGGTTATTCTGCTGGCGCGGGGGCAGGGAYGCCGCCGCCAATGGGWACTTCACGGCGCACATCGCCTTTTATGGTTTTRTAGACRTTGAAAACCATGATCAAAGCACCAGCCARATACAGMAGRCCACYAAAGGTACGCAGGACATATTCAGGATGAATCGCCGACACTGTTTCGATGAACGAGTTCACRAGGAARCCTTGATCATCGTATTCGCGCCACATCAGACCCTGGGTAATACCGGCAACCCACAACACACTGGCGTAAATGACGATACCAATTGTGGCGAGCCACAGATGCCAGTTGACCAGACGCAGAGAATAGAGCTGATCGCGGTGCCACAGTTTTGGCACCAGATAGTAAATGGCACCAAAGGTGATCATACCRTTCCAGCCCAACGCACCAGAGTGCACATGGCCGATGGTCCAATCGGTATAATGGCTCAGGGAGTTGATCGACTTGATGGACATCATCGGGCCCTCAAAGGTCGACATGCCGTAGAATGCCAGTGACAGAACCATCATGCGCAAGATCGGATCGGTACGCAGCTTGTCCCATGCACCAGACAGGGTCATCAGACCGTTGATCATGCCGCCCCAGGAAGGCATCCAAAGCATCAGCGAGAACACCATGCCAAGGGTCGAAGCCCATTCTGGCAACGCGGTGTAATGCAAATGGTGAGGRCCAGCCCAGATATACATGAAGATCAGCGACCAAAAATGNASGATCGACAGGCGATAGGAATAAACCGGGCGGTTAGCCTGCTTTGGCACAAAATAGTACATCATGCCAAGGAAGCCRGMTGTCAGGAAGAACCCAACCGCRTTATGGCCATACCACCACTGGGTCAAMGCATCTTGAACACCGGMRAARGCAGARTAGCTTTTRCTGCCAAGGAATGAGACCGGCATGGACAGGCCATTGACGATATGCAGCATGGCGACGGTGACGATGAAAGACAGGAAGAACCAGTTGGCCACATAAATGTGGGGCTCTTTACGTTTCACCAGCGTTCCCATGWAGACAACCAGATAGGCCACCCACACAATGGTCAGCCAGATATCGACGTACCACTCAGGTTCTGCATATTCTTTGGATTGGGTAATRCCGAGCAAGTAGCCGGTTGCCGCCAACACGATRAAYAATTGGTAGCCCCAGAAGACRAACCACGCCAGATTRCCGCCCCAAAGCCGGGCGCGACAGGTGCGCTGAACGACATARAAGCTTGTTGCAATCAGYGCATTRCCACARAACGCGAAAATCACYGCKGATGTGTGTACCGGGCGCAAACGGCCAAAGTTGAAATAAGGTTCAATATTAAGTTCCGGCCATGACAGCTGGGCAGCGATCAAAACCCCGACCAAAAAGCCGGTAACGCCCCAAAATATCGTTGCGATGATGCCGTAACGAACGACATTGTCCATATAGGCAGAAGGATCTGTTTTTTCTACAGACCCGCCTGAAGGCGCGAACTTTGCCCGCCGCATAACGATGATTGTGCTGGCCAAAAGCACGAAGAATAAGACCCAGGCATGAGCTTGAAACAAGCTATCCTGAGCAAAGGCAGCACCAAGCAACGCGATGAACGCGCCTAGTGCCAGTATTATAATTTCTGAACCGAATTTCATAACGGTACCCCCAATGATGGACCCGTGAGTCGTGACGCCCTTTGCGGGCGCTCGCGGTGGTGTAGGCATTGTTACCGATCGCAACTTTGATCTGAGTCAATTTTTGCAAGCCTCAGATAGTTTATTGTTGTGATAAATTCAGGGCATTGCGCTCGCAGAAACCCGACACAGACGAGGGACAACATATGTCAGTCCATCCGATTAGAGAAAGTATCGTTCAACCCATGCCAACTAACGATACCGGCCCATCAAACGATACTGGTGGCGCATCTGATCACAGCAAAAAGCCAGAGCCTGGTTTAATCGCAACGGTTTCTGTGGAGCTTTTGCAGCGCTTGCATGCCCATCATTCCAGCCAGCTCACATTGTGTGATGAGCTGGAGGAAATAGCCGATTCATTGCCAGATCAAATAGATTATATACGTTGCATGCGGGCGGCCAAAATGCTTGACCCTGCGGTAAGATATGCACACCGGTTTGAAGAGCTGGAGTTGTTCCCATTATTGGCAAATAGTGAAAGAACCTCTGTGGAACTTCAGCGTAGTTTGCAGCGGCTTCGTTTCGAGCATTTGGAAGATGAGAGTTTTGCCGAGGAATTGGCAGACAAGCTACTCGATATCGCGGAAGGGCGAATTGTTCCTTCTGGCTCAACGGAACAGGCCGAATTGCTGGGATATATGCTGCGCGGCTTTTTTGAGGGGCTACGCCGACATATTGCGTTTGAACGGGACCACATTCTGTCCCGCATCGGCACGATAAATTAGGGCTTTTGGCCACTTTACCGGTTACCGGCGGATTACAAATTGCGGCCTATCAATGGGCTGCTGCTTATTCGCCCGATGCGGTTAAAAGCGCGTTTCTTTTTTCGATCACAACGTGCCGGCTGTCATCAAATGAAATCAGCCCTGCCTTGCGCAATTTTGTCAGTTGCCGGCTTACAGTTTCAAGCGTCAGGCCCAGGAAATCGGCCATGTCACCGCGTGTGATGGGCAGCTCAAACCGTGCCTTTTGATCGCTTTCTTCTGCTGGTTCAGCAATATGATGGAGCAAAAGGATCAGAAAACTGGCAACTTTTTCAGACGCGGTTTTGCGCCCCAGCGTTACCATCCAATCACGCGCCTCATCCAGTTGAAGCAATATTTGGTCCATCAGTTTGCGCTCAAATTCTGGAGCTTCTTTCAGCATGCGCTCAAAAACGGGCCTGGGAAACACGCACACATCTGCATCCGTTGCCGCTTCAATTGTAAGACCGGAAGATTTGCTATAGGGCCTGCCGACAAATTCAGGCGCAAATTGCAGCCCAACAAGTTGCTGGCGACCATCACTGAGGATTTTTGACAGTTTGATCGTGCCCTTGACGATATTGGCAAATTCCGTGACTTCATCCTGATCGAAAACCAGAATGTCACCCTTTTTGATGCTTTTACGACGGCTGGATTGACTGAATCGCACCAACTCAGGCACGTCTAACGCCTGACAAATTCCAAATTTGCGGGCATTGCACGCCACACATGCAACAGGAAGGCTGAGTTCTTTTACCTTGGCAATCATTTGAGCACCTCAAGCGTCATGGATCACTACGGTTGCGTGAACCTAACTCTGTAAAACAAAGACCTTTACTTGATAAGGGACCTGCATTTGGTCAGGCACCTAAACTCGATCAGGAAATTGTGTTGATGTTGCATGCAAAACCCAAAAGAAATGAGGCTGGCAGCCTCACAAACAGTTTGCGATTTTAACCACATGGAGCAGCGTTTGAGCTTTCCATGCAACGTCAGTTAGATGCTTCGCGTTCCAGACTCAAGTTAACACATAGTTCCAAAACCAAATGGTTTGCGGCACGTTTGCACTTAACTAGAATCAAAAACAGCTCGCCAATACAACCTCCTAGTTGAGGCTAAATCTTAGGGCCAACACTGCGTATATTCAACAAGAAGAATGTAATTAATTGCTGGCGATGACCGGTTTCCCCTATAAATCGCCCAAATAGCGCTCCAATCCTTCCAAACAGCCCATCCAGCCGCCTTGATGGCTGTCGTGGATTTCTTGTGTCGGGCTGTTGAGATGCTCAACAATAACCTCTGTTGAATCGCCGCGCGGGACAAATCTTACGGTTACGCGTTGTTTGGTTTCTCCCAAATACTGAGGGTCGGCTCCGGTTTGCCAGGAATATTCGATCAGGCGCGGCTTATCGATCCGAACAAACTCTCCGGTGATCCAGACGATGGAACCATCAGGAAGTTGATTGGCGATGCGGTACAATCCGCCCGGGCGCAAATCCACATCGCATTGGGGGCAAAACAC
>NVXB01000061.1 GCA_002746425.1 Hyphomicrobiales bacterium
GGGAGCATCAGCGCTCAATGCTGCTGTGGTTGCTGTAAACGCTGCAGCTGCATCTGCAAGAAGGGTAGCACCACTACCTGTGAGAAGTGCAGCAATGTTCGTGCCGCCTGTTATACCAGCGGAGGTCTGCTGCGCCTGACGAGCAGTAGATTGCGCGCTTTCTACCAGCTTGGTAATGGCAGTAATACCATTGTCAGCGGCTTCAAGTGTCTGGGTTGCGTTGCCAACAGCGTCAAGCAGTGTGTTTAAATCGCCTGCACGACTGTTCAACGAWGATGCTGTGAAGAAGTTTGTCGGATTATCMAGWGCMGAGTTRACCTTGAGGCCTGTAGACAGGCGCTCTTGAGTTTTACCTAACAGYCGAGTCGTGGATTGAAGAGACTGCAAGTTGCTGCGAACAGCTTTGGAGAGAGTTACGTCACCCATTTTGGGAATTCCTTTCTTGGAACACAATACWWAGACAGCTGAAATTCTKGGCTGTCGTGGGCAAATCTGCCTAGAAAGTTTCTAATGGGGTCTTAACAAGGTGGGTTTGGTCGAGAATCCTGATATTGTTGGTTAATRGTTTATGAATGCTCTTTGATGGTGGAATGAGTTAAATYCATACAATGGTAAGCCAWAGAAATGTGGCCTGCTAATACAGCTTCCCAATTGGGKCCGAACCCTCATTMTRTGGAAAWTCAYTTGAATAAAAAAGGCGGCTGCCGAAGCAACCGCCTTTTTAAGTRTGCGTTTGGAGGYCTTAGAACAACCGCAACACGTTCTGATCGGCCTGCGATGCCAGAGACAGAGTTGTTGAGGAAAGCTGTTGKCGAGTTTGMAGCGCCAGAAGRTTTGCACCCTCTTGGTTGGTATCWGCYARGGTYAGGTCAGCTGCACCKGTTTCAAGGGTGTTGATCATTTCTTTTGTAAAGCTTTCWCGCACTTCYACTACGGACAARTTKGAACCAAACTTAGCAGCYTGTGAGCGAAGAGTGTTRATTGCACCATCCAAGCTRTCGAGCGTGGCATCAATGTTAGTATCAGWAGCAAAATCACCGGAAGTCACGRCACTCAATCCCAAGCCTGCACTATCGAAGGWTACACCGGAGATAGTGAGAGARCTTGRACCATCTTCGTTGAAGATTACCTTCARRTCRTCGCCGTCCAGAAGGTTTTTGCCGTTGAARCCAGCATCGCYAATCAGTTCATTAATCTGAGTGAGCAGCTCATTGTAATCATTTTCAAGTTCAGCGCGGCGATCTGTGCCACCYGTTTGTGTAGCCGCTGTTGTACCATCTGCAACACCAAGCAGCGCTTCAGTTGCGGAGCCACCAAGGACGACATCTTCATCATTAGCCGAGGCTGTGATGGTGAGGTTGCCTGTTCCATCGACTGTGGCYGTTACACCGGTCAGATTGCCAAGCGCTGTAGATAGTTCAGCAAGTGTGCTGACTTCACCAGCGCCGCCATCAGTACCAAACGTGATTGTCTGAGCACCAGCACCGCCAACATCAACTGTCAGTGTTTCACCTTGTGTAAAGCCCTGTGACAACAAGTTTGTTGCAGAGGTTGTACCSGTGGAGGCACCAAGAGCYGTSGCGGCTGCAGATGTACCACCRATGACGATATCTTCATCRCCAGCACTGGCTGTGATGGACAGATTACCTGACCCATCAACACTGGCTGATACGCCTGTTAAACTGCTCAGGGCAGAGTTCARYTCAGCTATCGTGCTGACTTCACCRGCGCCGYYATCAGTACCAAATGTGATKGTYTGAGCRCCAGCACCGCCAACATCAAATGTCAGTGTGTCACCCTGTGTAAYRCCCTGCGACAACAAGTTTGTTGCAGAGGTTGTACCKGTGGAGGCACCAAGAGCBGTSGCGGCWGCAGATGTACCACCRATGACGATRTCTTCATCRCCMGCACTGGCTGTRATGGACAGATTACCTGAYCCRTCAATACTAGCTGWTACGCCTGTTAAACTGCCCAGGGCAGAGTTCAGYTCAGCWAGWGTGCTGACTTCACCGGCRCCRCCATCMGTACCAAACGTRATGGTCTGAACGCYAGCACCGCCRACATCAAATGTCAGTGTGTCATTYTGTGCAATGCCCTGTGACAACAGGTTTGTTGCWGATGCTGCTGTACCTGCRCTGAAGCCACCAATTTCTGTTAGGGTTGTTGAATCACCACCCAGAACGACATCATCTTCTGATGTCAGAACCAGCTGGTTGCYAACATCAAGACTGGCGGTAACACCMGTGTTTGCCAAATTGATAGCATCACGAACGGCAGCACCATTATCWGATGCATTTATGGTAACGTTTGTACCATTAACGCTGATGGTGCCGCCCGTTGCATTCAAAGMACTRATGTCAGATGAACCAGTGGCGACTGCGGCARMATCAGCTGAAAGAGATGCRGTTGTTGCGGTAAACGTTGCAGCAGCATCAGCTGAAAGAGATGCRGTTGTTGCGGTAAACGTTGCKGCTGCATCAGCGCTCAAAGATGCTGTGGYCGCGGTAAATGCTGCGGGAGCATCAGCGCTCAATGCTGCTGTGGTTGCTGTAAACGCTGCAGCTGCATCTGCAAGAAGGGTAGCACCACTACCTGTGAGAAGTGCRGCAATGTTTGTACCGCCTGTTATRCCAGCRGAYGTYTGCTGCGCYTGRCGGGCTGTTGCCTGCGCGCTTTCTACCAGCTTGGTAAKGGCAGTAATACCATTGTCGGCGGCTTCAAGTGTCTGGGTTGCGTTGCCAACAGMRTCWAGCARKSKRYTTAAATCRCYTGCRCGGCTGTTCAACGAWGATRCAGTGAAGAAGTTTGTTGGATTATCCAGTGCGGAGTTAACCTTGAGGCCTGTAGACAGGCGCTCTTGAGTTTTCTCCATTAGGAGGGTCGTTGTCTGCAGCGAAAGCAAGTTGCTGCGGACGGCTCTGGAAAGATTGATCTCGGAACCCATTACATGTCCTTTCTTGGAACTCTACGCGAATGCCCCCTTCCTGGGGTGCCTGAGTAAAATGCCTAGAAAGGTTCTAAAAAGTTATTAACATGGTGAATAAAGTGCAAAAATTGTTGGTTAACAGARTGTTACCGRGGACCTTGCTATATAAACAGAGTGTCTCTTACCCCATCCCAGATTAGCTTTGCAGAGACCAGCAAGAGTCCAAAATACATAATYCGGTAGAATAATGTTTGGCTAACGCGCTTTACCAGCCAGACGCCAATCATTGTGGATATTACAGCCCATGGCATGAGGACCGCAGAAGTCATCAGATTGACYCTGTCGAATTGCCCTAGAGCAAAATAGGGAACCAGCTTCACAACATTTGCRATTGCGAAAAACAGAACGGCTGTTCCYGCAAARACACGTCGCTCCATTTGAAGTGGYAGAGTGTAAACTTGAAATGGRGGGCCGCCAGCATGRGTTACAAAACTTGTGTAACCAGCGACAAGACCWGCRATTATTGCYTTAACTCTATTTCTAGGGGCTGGTGAGGCTGAGCTTTTCCAGAAGAAGTAATGCAATGTAAATAGAAGCGCCATGATRCCRATCAGGAGCTTTAGCATAACYTCATCAACRAAGGCTGCTGTTGCCCAACCYACYGCAATGCCTAYTATYGCGCTWGGCAACATGTCCTTCAGGACCTGAGCATCAAACACACCCCAATAAGAACGGATKGCGACGACATCCATAACAAGTAATATGGGGAGCATAATTGCCGCTCCCTGAATAGGTGAAATGACCATYGCAAGGATTGGCATTCCGAAAAGAGCAATGGCGCCAAGCCCGCCTTTTGATATGCCGACAAACAAAACGGCGGGAATCGCCGCCATGTAGAAAGTATAATCTGTAATCATGAGCCACTCATTGCCCTGTTGTAGTAGGTAGGGCAAGAGCAAGGTCTCAAATGATTATGGAATGCCAAGTTTTTATGCGTTGYACCATTCAGCGGATATAKTGGCAGAGATCTCCTTAGGCWTAARGGCACAGCTATTTGYKGCKAAYTTATTATCGATACTAATTCCCTGATGCTCTGCCAAAATCGTCTTCGTAACGGACAATATCAGCTTCATCCAAGAAATCTCCAAATTGTATTTCTATAATTATAAGCGGATCGGGCCCTGGGTTTTCCAGCCTATGTATCGCGTGCCGTTCAATGCTAAGCGTTTGGTTGCACTCAAGGTGGACGCAGTCTGCGCCGTTTATAGCTATCGCTTTGCCCGCGACAATCATCCAATGTTCTGCTCTGTGAAAATGTGATTGCAGGCTAAGCTTTTTTCCAGGGTTAACGTTGATGCGCTTGACCAGATAACCGGCTCTTTTTTCTAGAACTTCGTAGCTGCCCCAGGGTTTTTTTATCATGGTAGGCGCTGCAAGTTTGCTTGCTGCAGTAATGCCGGTTTCCGATGTATAGTTGGCCTGCTTAGCTTCAAAAAAAGCATCAGCGATTTTCTTTAACGGCTCAAGGCTGTCTTTACTGGCAATGAGGATGGCGCTTGGTCCATCGACAACAACCAAATCCTTTACGCCGATAAGTGTGATTGGTTTGTTTGAGCCAATAACTGCTGTTCGGTTTGATGAATGTAAGTGAACCTCGCCATGAGATCGATTTCCGTTTTCATCAACTGAGAGCAATTCTTCGTATGCTTGCCATGTCCCAAGGTCTGTCCAATTCATAGGGCATTTGACAATTGATAGATTAGTCACTTTTTCTAATACAGCGTGATCGAATGATATCTTGGGGATTTTGCCGTATGCTTTATGGCCCAATGTGATGCATTTAACTTTTAGAGATGTCGTATGCTTCGCGTTGTCGAGGCCTTCCCTGCATGCAAGTAAAATCTCAGGGCAGGTTGCGTCTAGGGCGCGCAGTAAGGTTCCAGCGGTTGCAAGAATAATTCCAGAGTTCCAATAATAATCTTCATTTAGGAGATATGTTTCAGCTACCAGCGGTGTGGGTTTTTCGGTAAAAGCCAGAACGTTGCTACCTTCAGAATGAATATACCCATAATGTGGGTTCGCGGAGGTTGGGGTAACGCCAAAAACGACGATTTGATCGTTTTCTGCATACTGCTGAGCTTCATTAATTGATGCTTTTAGTACACTTGAATCTTCTATCAAATGATCTGCAGGTAGAATGCACAGTAGCGTATCAACATTGCAAATACCGGACCAATATAAGGCTGCACTGGCAATTGCCGCCGTGGTGTCACGTGCTTCTGGTTCAAGTATAAAGTGTGGTGTGTGTTGGCATTCACTCCTGAGGGATAAAATTTCAAGATGGCTTGAATATAAATCTTCTCTTGTGATTATGCACACTTGCTGCGTGGCGCTAATTTCTGCTGCACGCTGAAGTGTCATTTCGAGAGTCGTTTGCCCATTTGGCAATTTTATTAGGGGCTTCGGTTTTCCCGGATGGGATAAAGGCCACAGGCGTTTGCCCTCACCGCCGCTTAGAATAATTGGAATAATAGTCATGATGAGCAAACAGAATTCAGGTAAAAATTACACAATATCTATTTATGGTTGCATAACATTTTATATGTGTCCATAGGGTGTGAAACTATGTGTCTACTTAGAATGTTGAGTGGACAGCCCCCTCGGGCTTTTCTAAACTTGTTATCAGTGCAGCTCGGGGAGAGACGTCATGACAGCCACATATCAGGAAACTTACGATGCATGGCAGGCCAATCCGCATGCCTTTTGGCATTCCGCGGCTCAAGACATTGACTGGATAAATCCTCCGAATAAGGTCTTTGACCCAGAAAGCGGCGTCTATGGGCGTTGGTTTCCTGATGCTTCCTGTAACACCTGTTTCAACTGTGTTGACCGGCATGTGGAAAGAGGGCGGCCCGGGCAGGCAGCTATTATATATGATAGCCCTATTACTGGCTCAAAACGGACAATCTCGTATTCTGAATTAAAGGACGAAGTGTCATCACTGGGCGCGGTACTGCAAGAGCGTGGTGTATGCAAAGGTGATCGCGTTATCATTTACATGCCAATGGTTCCAGAAGCCATTTTTGCGATGTTGGCATGTGCTCGCATCGGAGCCATCCATTCCGTGGTGTTCGGTGGATTTGCGGCAAATGAATTATCGATACGCATCAATGATGCCAAACCAAAAGCGATCATCAGCGCTTCATGTGGCATAGAGCCTAATCGAATTATTGCCTACAAACCATTGCTCGATGAAGCAATCGAACTGGCTGCTCACAAGCCAGATACCTGC
This sequence comes from Hyphomicrobiales bacterium, assembly GCA_002746425.1. Classification (GTDB taxonomy): domain Bacteria; phylum Pseudomonadota; class Alphaproteobacteria; order Rhizobiales. The sequence continues at coordinate 6,219 of NVXB01000061.1, forward strand.
GTTATCCTGCAACGAGAACAACTTTCGGCTGATATTATTCCGGATCGCGACATTGATTATCGCACCGTCGTTGATGAGGCTATGGCAAGTGGCAAAACAAGCGAGTGTGTTGAGGTTAAGGCTACCGATCCACTCTATATTTTGTATACATCGGGGACAACTGGTGAGCCAAAAGGCGTGCTGCGCGATAATGGTGGCCATATGGTTGCGCTCAGTTGGTCCATGAAGGCCATATACGCAATGGCTCCCGGTGATGTTTTTTGGGCCGCTTCAGATGTTGGATGGGTCGTCGGCCACTCATACATTGCCTACGGACCGCTGCTTCACGGTTGCACAACAATTTTGTATGAAGGCAAACCTGTCGGCACCCCAGATGCTGGTGCGTTCTGGCGCGTCATCGAAGAACACAAGGTTTCGGTGCTCTTCACCGCACCTACTGCCTTTCGAGCAATCAAGAAAGAAGATCCTGCTGGCGAATTTATTGAGCGTTATGACCTTTCAAGCCTCAAAGGGCTATATCTGGCGGGAGAACGCGCGGACCCTGATACCATCCAGTGGGCGGAAGACAAACTGAAAGTGCCGGTCATTGATCATTGGTGGCAAACTGAAACGGGCTGGGCGATAGCATCAAGTCCGGTGGGTCTCGAAACAATGAAAATCAAAAAAGGGTCTTCTTCCGTTCCTATGCCTGGTTATGACGTTCGTGTTCTTGATGATGAAGGACATAGGGTCGGCAATGGGACATTAGGTAATATCGTCATTAAGCTGCCATTGCCACCATCTTGCCTTCCATCATTGTGGCATGCAGATGATCGCTTTCGACATGCGTATTTGGACGAATTTCCAGGTTATTATAAGACATCCGATGCTGGTTATCTTGATGAGGACGGCTATCTTTTCATCATGGCTAGAACCGATGATATTATTAATGTCGCTGGCCATCGTCTCTCGACAGGTGGCATGGAAGAAGCGGTTTCCAACCATCCAGATGTCGCTGAATGTGCGGTGATTGGCGTTCATGACGATTTAAAGGGACAACTTCCTCTCGGTTTTTTGATATTGAACTCAGGCATAACACGTGATGTCTCCGAAATTGAGCGTGAGGTTGTTAAGCTTGTGCGTAAGACAATTGGGCCGGTTGCAGCCTTTAAGAATGTTGTAACGGTCAAGCGGCTACCGAAAACACGATCAGGCAAAATTTTGCGAGGGATCATGCAGAAAATTGCAGATGGTCAGGATTACAAAATGCCCGCAACGATTGAGGACCCTTTGATCCTTGATGAAATATCTGAGGTGCTAGGTAAAACCGCCGCTGGATAAACTCTTTGATCTCCTGTTCATGGCATGGAGGCGGTGCTAAGGTCGTCCTCTCTAGCATGGAATATAGGATACGGAACCACAAATGAGTCTGCAGGATAAATCGGCAATTGTTACAGGTGGTGCACGCGGGATTGGCTTGGCCTGTGCCAAATTATTTCTTGAGCGTGGTGCCAAAGTCATCATTGCTGATATTGATGAGAAGGCCGGAAACGAGGCTGAAAAAAACCTTTCTGCAATCGGACAAGTTCAATTTGTGCATTGTGATGTAAGCGATCGGCTTTCAGTGCGCAATTTGATGGCGTCTTCATTGGATGCCTATGGGCAGGTTGACATTCTGATTAACAACGCTGGTGTGATCCACACCGATGATTTTCTTGATATTTCCGAGGATGACTTTAACCGGGTTTTGAGCGTTAATCTCAAAGGCGCATTTTTGTGCGGCCAGGCAGCGGCACGGCATATGGTTGAACGTGTCAAAGAAGGTGGCTCTGTTGGCTCCATAATCAATATGTCGAGCGTAAATTCTCAGGTCGCGATTTCCAACCAAGTGCCCTATTCAGTTTCCAAGGGGGGCATTCAGCAGCTTACCAAAGTTATGGCGTTGTCTCTTGCTCCTTACGGCATTCGGGTAAATGCTATCGGACCAGGATCAATCAACACAGATATTTTGGCTGCTGTTAATGATGATCCTGCGGCAAAACATAAATTGCTATCCCGGACACCTCTAGGGCGAATTGGAGAGCCGTCGGAAATTGCTAGTATTGCTGCTTTTCTAGCGACTTCAGAAGCTGGCTACATTACCGGGCAAACTTTGTTTGCTGATGGCGGTCGATTGGCTTTGAACTATATTGTTCCGGTGGCTGAGGATTAAACCCATACGTTGGTATGATTATTACTTCTCTTGCTATGTTGCATTGCAGCATGTCATATGGTGGCGGGTCCAAATAGCTGGAAGGCCGTCATCATGAGTGGAACCATTATCACTATTGCCCAACAGAAGGGCGGTTCCGGCAAAACTACTTTGTGTGCCCATCTGGCCGTTGCGGCCTTGTTCTCCAATCCTGAACTCAGAATTGCCTTCCTGGATATTGATCCGCAAGGAAGCCTTGGCGAGTGGTTTGAAGCTCGCGAAGAGCGTTTGGGAGAAGATGATGCTGGGTTCACATTCCGTACTGCCAGTGGTTGGGGAGCACGCCGGGAAGCGCGAGCCTTGACACGCGATCATGATTTTGTATTCGCTGATACCCCGCCAAAATCTGATCGTGAAGCGCAACCGGCCATTGAAGCAGCGAAATTGGTCCTTATACCCATGCAACCATCGCCAGTTGATTTGTGGGCTACCCAACAAACCTTGGAAGCAACTGAAAAAGAACGGATTGCATCATTGGTTGTGATCAATCGTGTGCCCCCGAATGCAAAACTTACAGGCGAAGTGCTGAATGCACTTTCAGATTTAGGTGCGAGCGTAGCTGCCAATATGCTGGGGAATAGAACGGTTTATGCCGCTGCAATGGGGCAGGGAAGTACTGCATTGGAAATGGGCGGGAATAAAAAGGCTGCGGAAGAAGTTCGTAGCCTCTTCACTGAAATCTGCAAAACCTTGAATAAAACATAAAGCCACCAGCCGCATGATATGGCCGATGGCTTCTGATTACTGCAGCGATAAAATGGCCCAAATTACTAGCCAAGTTTACTGGCCAGAGCCACCGCTGTTGAGGTTGGTCAGTTTCGCAAAGACTGCGTCTGCATCCAACTCTTCTTCTTCCTTCTTTGGTGGCATGGTACTGCCGCCGAAGACTGCTGCGCTTGCAGCTTCCATTGCGTCCAAAGACGTTGTTTCTTCTGCAGAGAGCAGTGTAACGCCATCATCAACAGGTTTCTCAGGAGCGTCTTTTGCTGCCTTGGTCACTTCCAAATCCAGCTCAATCTGAGAGGTAAGCCCCAGAGTAACCGGGTCAGATGGTGTTAGGTTCGTTGAGTTCCAATGTGTCCGATCGCGAATAGCAGCAATCGTTGGCTTAGTTGTGCCAACAAGGCGGATGATTTGGGAATCTTTCAATTCTGGATGATTACGAACCAGCCATAAAATTGCATTTGGCCGATCTTGGCGGCGCGAAACAGGTGTGTACCGCGGCGCGCGGCGTTTGCGTTCCGGAACACGAACTTTTGGCGGGGATAATTTCAGTTTATGGGCAGGATTGTCCTGCGCTGTTTCAATTTCCTCGCGGCTCAACTGCCCCGTTTGAATTGGGTCCAGGCCCTTAATGCCCATCGCGTATTCGCCATCCGCAATCGCTTTAACTTCCAAAGGATGCAGTTTACAAAAATTTGCAATCTGGTCGAATGAAAGTGCGGAGTTGTCAACCAGCCAGACTGCGGTTGCTTTTGGCATCAAAAGTGTATCTGCCATGTACGTGATCCTTATGGTTGGACAAGGGAAAGACAAAATGGTGCCTTGTGCTTTCAGACCTATTCCTGATCCGAAAACGCCTCATCGAACTGCAATGTTGATGGGAATTATTATTTCTGTACGCCGTTTTGGCTCTAATTGCAATGCGCATTGCAGTTAGAGCGGTGCAAAGCGCAATTGTGTGAGTTTAAAGGCTGTCAGCCATCAACGACGAGCATGATTTTCCCGACATGCTTACCCTCTTCCATGTGTTGATGTGCCTTGCCTGCTTCCAATAAGGAGTATTTCGAATCAATCACTGGTCCAATGATTCCTTTATCAAGCAGGGGCCAGATTTCTTGTTCCAGCTCGATAGCAATTTGGCTTTTTGCTTCGATTGATCGGGGACGTAGTGTTGACCCGGTGTGGGTCAGCCTCTTAAGCATAAGCAGCATGAAGTTTACTTCGGAAATGGCTCCATTGAGAAATGCGATTTGCACAATCCTCCCATCTGTTGCTGCAACCTTATAATTGCGTTCAATGTAGTCGCCGCCAACCATATCCAAAATGACATTTGCTCCAGCGCCTTCTGTCAGCTCCATAACCGCCTGGACATAATCAGTGGTCTGGTAATTGATGGCATAATCAGCTCCCAGTTTTTTGCAGGCACTACATTTTTCATCGGAACCAGCTGTTGCAATGACGGTAGCACCTCGCGCCTTAGCGATTTGAATGGCTGTTGTACCAATGCCGGAACTTCCGCCGTGTACAAGAAATACATCACCTGATTTTAATTGCCCTCGTTGGAATACGTTTGTCCAAACTGTGAAATAGGTTTCAGGGAGTGCAGCAGCCTGTAAAAAATTGAATCCCTTTGGAATAGGCAAAGCGTGGCCCTCTGGAACGACAACGTATTCTGCATAGCCACCGCCGGGACATAAGGCACAGACCTTGTCACCAATTGCATAACGCTCCGTATCGCGGCCAAGCCCTACGACAGTTCCTGATACTTCCAGGCCCGGTAAATCAGAGGCGCCCTCTGGAGGGCGATAATGTCCTTGCCGTTGCATAATATCTGGGCGATTTACCCCAGCTGCGGCAATTTTGATCAGAATTTCGCCCTGATGAGGTACAGGTACACGGCGTTTCTCTGGTTTCAGAACGTTAGGGGCACCGTGCTCGGAAATTGCGATGACCGTCATCATCTGTGGTAATGTTTCTAACGAGCTGGGGTCTGAAGAGGGCATCGGCAAAATCCTTGTTTTGTATTCAACAATTGTGGCAAGGCATTTTGGGATTGGTCAAGGTGGGAGAGTGTCAAATGGCAAGATATGACGAAGAAGGGCGCAAAATTGAAGCTGCCGTTCACGAGATTGGTGGAGATCTACGCGATCTTTCATTGAGCGATCTGAATGAGCGAGTCGCCATTCTGAAAGATGAAATACAGCGGATCGAAGCCATTATTGAACGCAAGGGAAATTCAATTTCTGCTGCGGAAAGCTTTTTCAAGAGCTGATTGCGCCTATTGATGTATCACAGCTAATGTTCAACAAGTGATTCCATAGGTAAAGACAGGGCAATTGGCATGATTGGTAAGCTGAAAGGTGTGGTGGATTCTTATGGCGATGACTGGGTCATCATTGATGTGCATGGTGTCGGCTATCAAGTCCATGCTTCCAGCACTACATTGCAGTCTCTCCCTCAGGTGGGTGAAGCTGCCACGGTATCCATTGAAACCCATGTACGCGAAACCGAAATCAAGCTGTTTGGCTTTGCCAGTGGTACGGAACGGGAATGGTTTCGCATTTTAATGACGGTTCAGGGCGTTGGTGCAAAAGTAGCATTGGCTATTTTAGGCACACTGTCTGTTGGTGATTTGGCATCTGCCATCGCCTTACAAGATAAGGCCATGGTTTCTCGGGCACCAGGTGTTGGCCCAAAAGTTGCGCAGCGCATTGTTACCGAGTTGAAAGACAAGGCACCAGCGCTTGCCGGTGGTGCTACGGCTGCTCTTGGCTTGCAAAGTGACATTGGCGAGGGCGTTGCATCGGCTCCCATAGCCGATGCTGTGTCGGCTTTGGTAAATCTCGGTTATGCGCAGGCTCAGGCAAGTACTGCTCTGGCGCGTATTATTGCCCGAGAGGGTGATGATATTGACGCGCAAACTCTGATTCGCCTTGGATTGCGGGAGTTGAGTGGTGGGTAATCAAGATGCTTTATCTCGGCTTCGAGCGGGCCGTTGCATCAATCAATTTGAAAGTGCATGAGCGCTATTTCCGATTGTTGGCAGATCAGGTTAAAAGCTAGATTATGACTGATTCTTCACCTTCTTCCGACCGCGTMGTGGCACCYGATACACAGGGCGTTGATGACGCTGATGCTACGYTGCGCCCACAACGCCTGACAGACTTTGTTGGGCAAGCGCAAGCGCGATCAAACATGCAAGTGTTTATCCAAGCGGCGAAATCTCGTGGTGAACCGCTGGACCATGTGTTGTTTGTTGGGCCGCCTGGTTTGGGTAAAACCACTTTGGCACAAATTGTTTCCAAAGAACTKGGGGTCAATTTTCGCGCCACATCAGGGCCCGTTATTACCAAAGCTGGCGANTTAGCGGCCTTGTTGACCAATTTGGAAGATCGGGATGTTCTGTTCATTGATGAAATCCATCGCCTTAGYCCGGCGATTGAGGAAATCCTCTACCCAGCAATGGAAGATTTTCAACTTGATTTGATCATTGGTGAGGGGCCAGCTGCACGCTCGGTACGTATTGATCTTGCGAAATTTACATTGGTTGCAGCAACGACCCGMATTGGCCTTTTGACGACGCCGCTTCGGGATCGGTTTGGTATCCCAATCCGGCTCAATTTTTATACCAATGAAGAGCTGGAATAYATCGTCACCCGCAATGCACGGCTYATGCAAATTGGTATTTCCCARGATGGAGCWGAGGAAATTGCCAAACGYTCTCGTGGAACACCTCGTATTGCCGGGCGGCTTTTGCGCAGGGTTCGCGATTTTGCGATTGTTCGTTCTRAYGGTGAAATTACTCAGRAAGTAGCGGATACAGCACTCMAACAACTGGAAGTCGATGCCGCYGGTATGGACGCGCTGGATCGCCGCTATTTAGGCACTATCGCACAGAATTTTGGTGGCGGACCTGTGGGGATTGAAACGATCGCCGCATCTTTGTCAGAACCAAGAGACGCGATTGAGGAAATTATCGAGCCCTATTTAATACAGCAGGGCTACATTCAGCGCACGCCTCGTGGTCGGATGTTGACGCCGCGCGCCTTTAAGCATCTTGGAATGACGGCACCCAAGGCCTTCTCCGCCATGCAACCTAATTTATTTGAAAATGATGACTGAAAACTCTATCGACGGCTCTTTGATAGAGGGCATACACCGGCGCGACATACGTGTGTATTTTGAAGACACGGATTTTTCTGGTGCCGTTTATCATGGTTCTTTTGTTCGCTTTCTTGAACGCGGCCGAAGTGATTTTATGCGTTGTCTTGGGGTTAGTCACGCTGAGTTTGCCAAGGATAATTTGGCATTTGCAGTTGCTTATATGACAACTCGTTTTCTAAGGCCTGCTGGCATCGATGATTTACTGCAGGTCGAAACAAAAATAGGCATGTTTTCCGGAGTACGTTTGGTGTTTGACCAGAAAATCAAACGGCAAGATGAGTTGCTGGTTGAAGCTCAAGTCACGGTCGCGCTCATCAAAAATGGCAAACCGCAACGCATCCCGGTTTCGCTTTTCCAGAAGCTGGATCTACAAAATTGAATAAACTTGCAATGCGCAGGTTCCCAATTTGAATAACCGTTACGATTAATTAACCTTGATAAAGTCTTAATCAATCAAGGAATTCTGCAGTGTTTGCGCCCTTTTATTGACATAGTTTTTGCAGACATGTGCATACCAATGGTTAGCACATGTCTTTAGTGGTGTTACTGCGGCTCGAATTGTCTTTTGAAGATGCATAATTAAGGACCATGTATATGGAAACGATTGAACTTGGCCAAGCGGCACTGGCAGGTGGAAATGGTAGCCTTTCGCTGTGGACGCTGTTCATTCAGGCGCATATCGTCGTAAAAATTGTCATGGTTGGCTTGATGGCTGCATCCGTCTGGTGCTGGGCAATCGTCATAGATAAAACAATCTTATTTCGACGGGCAAAATCTCAAATGGACCGTTTTGAGCAAACCTTTTGGTCCGGTCAGTCATTGGAAGAACTTTATCGCACCTTGTCTCAACGGCCTCAAAATGGAATGGCGACTGTCTTTATTTCGGCCATGAGAGAGTGGAAGCGAACCTATGAAGGCAATGCTCGCTCGTTCGGCGGCCTGCAGATGCGCATTGATAAGGTAATGGATGTTGCCATATCGCGCGAGACAGAGCGCTGGGAGCGACGATTGCTCATTCTGGCAACTGTTGGTTCAGCTGGGCCGTTTGTTGGCCTGTTTGGCACGGTTTGGGGTATTATGACCAGTTTTCAGGCGATCGCTGCTTCGCAAAGTACGAATCTTGCTGTTGTAGCGCCGGGTATTGCTGAAGCCTTGTTTGCAACCGCTCTGGGTTTGATTGCCGCCATTCCTGCGGTGATTGCCTATAACAAATTCACCACACAGCTTTCTCGCCTCTCAGTTCGGCTGGAAGGCTTTGCTGATGAGTTTTCTGCCATACTCTCGCGGCAAATGGATGAGAGAAGTTAAATCATGGCAGGAAACATGGCAAACTACTCTGGTTCTGGGTCGCGCCGCAGGCGTCGGCGAAACAATCACGCACCTATGAGCGAAATTAATGTGACGCCCATGGTGGATGTCATGCTTGTGTTGTTGATTATTTTCATGGTCGCGGCACCGTTGCTGACTGTTGGCGTGCCAATTGATTTGCCGGAAACCAGTGCGCGGCAGCTCGGTGGTGATAATGAACCGATCAGCATCTCAATTACTGCGGATGGCATTGTATATTTGCAGGAAACAGAGATTGAGATTGACGAAATCGTCGCAAAACTAAAAGCGATTTCTGACAATGGTTACGAAGAGCGCATTTATGTGCGGGGCGACAGAGAAACCGACTACGGGACGATTATGAAACTTATGGGCACGATAAGTGCTGCTGGTTTTACTCGTCTTGGGTTGGTCACAACTGAACAAAACTCAGGTAGTTAGGGTTGTTAATAGCTGATGAAGGCCGGGCTTTTTCTTTCAAGTCTTGCACATGTTGCAGTGTTGAGTTGGGGTGTTTACGCCCTTCCTGAGCCCGCACGCCTTGAAGCACCTGAAATTGATGCATTGCCAATTGAAATAGTGCCGTTTGAAGAGCTATCGCAAAAGCGTAAAGGCGATTTGAACGCGGAACCTGATGCGCCGCCACCGGTTGAACCAAAACCTACACCGCCCAAGGCTGTAGAGGCTAAGGACCCGGTTGAAAAACCAACCGAAATACCTGCGCCTCAACCAGTTGAGGCAGCTCCTCAGCCGGAACCTGAACCCGAAATTAAAAAACCAAAACCTGTTGAGATTGCTGAGCCTGAGCCCGCACCAGAGCCACAACCAACTGCTGAACCTGCTCCAGATCCTGCACCAAAAATGCAGTTTGCCAATTCACCGCGCCCGCGTTCCAGGCCCAAGCCTCCGCCTAAAACAGCTGTCAAAAAGAAACCAGATTTCAACACCGATAAGATTGCGGCTCTTCTTGATAAACAAAAGCCAACAGGGGCTGCGCCACAACCTGAGCAGCAGCAATTGGGCGTGCAAAATGGCGATAATTCTAACCAGCTTACCCAGAACGAGATTGATTTCTTGCGCAGGCAGCTTGAGAGCTGTTGGAGCCTTCAAGCGGGGATGGAAGCCGCCGACACAATAACGGTTACAGTGCAAATGGTGTTGAACCTCGATGGTTCACTTGCCGGGGCACCGCGCGTGCTTAATCCTGGCGGCACTGCCCAACACCGAATTGCTTCCGAGCGGGCATTGCGAGCTGTGCAGATTTGTGCGCCCTATGCCTATATGCCTCAAGATAAATATGACACTTGGCAAGTGATTGAATTTAATTTTGATCCGTCAAAAATGTTTCAGGGATAGATTCTATGCTGCGTAGCTACAGTTTTATATGTTTGAGCAGATGCTTGCGGATTATCCCAGTGTTTCTGTGCTTTTTCGCCGCTGGTGTTTTTGTAGATCAGCCAGCGAATGCACAACTGAAACTGGATATTACACGCGGTAATATTCAGGCGATGCCTGTTGCTGTGCCCGATTTTGTGAATGGGCTGGGCCAGGTTGATCAACTTAGCCAGAATGTATCGCGGGTCATCGTTTCTGATCTGCAACGTTCAGGCCTATTTCGCTCGATTGATCCTGCTTCCTTTATTGATCTGAATGCAAACCCCGATACGATGCCGCGGTTTCCTGATTGGCGCGTGTTGAGTGCTCAGGCATTGGCCGTTGGACGTATCACTCAAGAGCCTGATGGGCGGTTGCGCGCTGAATTTCGGCTTTGGGATGTGTTTGCAGCAAAGCAAGTTGCTGGCCAAAGGTTTTTTACCCAACCTGAAAACTGGCGCCGCGTTGCTCACATTATAGCTGATGCAATCTATGAAAGATTGACGGGCGAGAAGGGGTATTTTGATACTCGTGTGGTGTTTGTCGATGAAACCGGACCCAAGGACAACCGCACCAAACGTTTGGCTATTATGGATCAGGACGGTGCAAATCTCCAATATTTGACCTCTGGTGGCGATTTGGTGCTGACACCACGGTTTAGCCCAAGCCGCCAGGAAATCACCTACATGTCCTATGCTAACGGCAGACCACAAGTGTACCTGTTGAATATCGATACCGGGCAACAGGAAGTTGTTGGTAATTTCCCCGGCATGACCTTCGCCCCGCGATTTTCGCCGGATGGCCAGCGTGTCGTCATGAGCTTGCAGCAGGAAGGCAACGCCAATATCTTTTTGATGGATTTGCGTTCCAAGCGAACAACGCGGCTGACAAACTCAGCCTCCATTGATACCGCTCCTTCATTTGCCCCTGATGGATCGCGAATTGTTTTTGAATCAGATCGTGGCGGCTCTCAGCAGCTCTATGTGATGCCTGCAACGGGCGGTGCAGCGCAGCGGATCAGTTTTGGCAAGGGAAGTTACTCCACGCCCGTTTGGTCGCCCAGGGGCGATCTCATAGCCTTTACGAAGCTATTGCAGGGCCAGTTTCTGATTGGCGTGATGAAAGCCGATGGCACTGGTGAACGTATTTTGACGGCTGGATACCACAATGAGGGGCCAACATGGGCTCCCAATGGCCGGGTTTTGATGTTCTTTCGTGAAGCGCGCGGGGAGGCTGCCGGACCTAGATTGTGGTCCATTGACCTAACCGGATATAACGAGCGGCAGGTGCCAACACCAAACTACGCCTCAGATCCGGCATGGTCTCCGCTTTTGAATTAGGCCGCAGCCCACATTTAACGCGATTGATAGTTTACGAAAAATTAACTATGCTTGCGAAGGCATATTTAACCATGTGTGGGCTATAAAAATGCAACAAATAAAGTGTTGTCCCTAATTCAGTCGCAATCTCGTTGGACAGAAGCAGGGGAGAAACTGCAGGCTGGCTTGAATATGCAAGCAAACAGGCAGACCACACATAACTAGGAGTTTTCCGGGCATGTTTTTACAACAAGTCCTCACGTCGGTTAAGGACGCATTGGGTCTGGACCGCGTGATCAAAGTCGTTGCTGTTATACTGCTTGGTGCAGTTTTGACGGCCTGTGCAGGCAATAAATATGATGTGAACCAGAGTGGCGCAAGCGTTGCCAAACCGGGCACACCGCAGGATTTTGCCGTGAATGTTGGTGATCGGGTGTTCTTTGAAACTGATAGCACCGACCTGACAGCTCGTGGGCAGGCAACGCTTAATTTGCAGTCCGCCTGGCTTGCTAAATATCCGCAATACAAGGCCACAATGGAAGGCCATGCGGATGAGCGCGGCACGCGGGAATACAACATTGCCCTGGGTGCAAGGCGTGCCTCTGCTGCCAAAGCTTACCTGATTGCGCGCGGTATCAGCGCGGCAAGGTTGGGCACGATCTCTTATGGTAAGGAACGTCCTGTTGCGGTTTGTAACGACATTTCTTGCTGGTCTCAGAACCGCCGTTCGGTGACAACGCTGACTAGCGGATAATAGCTGCGTATCAGTTCAAATCTGTTCAAAGGCCTGAAACTTGTTTCAGGCCTTTTTCATTAAGGAATATCAGATGCCTGTTAAAATCCTCCTTCGCAGATTTTCTTTTTTTCCGTTACTTATCAGCGGCTTGATGATTTTTTCAAGCGCGGCAAACGCTCAATCTGAGCGTAGCGTTGCTGAGTTGACCATGCGCGTAGACAGGTTGGAAGCACAATTGCGCGAGCTGACCGGGCAGATTGAGCGCCTTACATTTACGTTGCAAAACAGCGGCGCACAGGCGGCGGTTTCCCAGCCGGCACCAACGCCGTTGGCGACACAGCATCCCAATGGGGCAGCACCGAGCTCCACGTTGGGTGCGCAGCAGCAGGTTTTGGCCGGTCAAGGCGGCGCTGCAACGGGTCCGCTGGATTTGTCTGCGCTTATTGGCGCGTCACAAGGCGGCGCTGAATTTACTAATAATCAGAGTACGTTGGGTGCCCCAGTGGGCGCGCAGCCCCAAGCCGGTTTGACAACACCCCGGCAGGAATATGAGCTGGCTTATGGCTTTATTCTGCGCGGGGACTATGGCGCAGCGGAGAGCGCAATGAGAGAGTTTCTCAGCCGTAATCCATCTGATCCGCTGGTGAGTGATGCGCGCTTYTGGCTGGGGGAAACCCTTTTCGTGCGCGGTGATTTTCGCAATGCGGCAAATGAGTTTCTGGATGCCTATACCAACTTCCCCCAAAGTGCCAAAGCACCKGATAGCCTTYTRAAATTGGGRTTATCTCTCAATGAGTTAGGCGAAAGRGAAGCKGCCTGCGCGACCTATTCAGAGYTGGTTCGCAAGTAYCCTGCGGCCTCTCCACCGGTCAAGGATCGGGTCCGCACGGAGCGCAAATCGGCCAAGTGCATTTAAGTTTTTCTCACCTTTTACCACTTGTTGCAGAGTTAGATTGGAGCAAGCCRATCGCTGTTGCGGTTTCTGGCGGTGGGGATAGCGTTGCGCTGGCGCATACTATTGCTCTTTACCGCAAGGCTCATGGCCACGAAAACGCTATCCATTTCCTGACTGTTGATCATCAATTACGCACCTCATCGATCAAAGATGTTGAATTTGTTCAACAGCTTAGCAGGGAATTGGACGTGCAGTGCCAGGTGCTTAATTGGTGCGCAGAGAAGCCTAAATCCGGGGTTTCGGAGCGGGCCAGAGATGCACGGCGAGAGCTGTTAGCGGCCTGTTGCAATGAGCTTGGTATTGACCAATTATTGCTGGCTCATACGCAAAATGACCGGTTGGAAACGCTGCTAATGCGGGTTCGGCGGGGCGGTTTTCGGGGGCATTCAAGCATCCCAAAACGCTCAAAACTGGGCAAAATCGCCCTTCATAGACCCTTCATCATGGCTACACGTTTTGAGCTTCGAAAAGCGTTACTCGACGCAAAATTGAGTTGGATCGATGATCCGACCAATGATGATGAGACTTATGAGCGCCCCAGAATTCGCCGTAAACTCAATGACTTTGATCAAACTGGCATCGATTTTGACCAGCTCGAACGCTATGCTTTGGTGATGGGGCGTTGGCGTGCGAAAATCGCACAAAAAATGGCGTTTTGGCTGTTGTGTAGTATCGAGGTGAATCCCTCAAATGGTCATTTACTAGTTAAAATTGACAGGGTTGATGCGCCGATCCATCGAATCCAGGTGGAACTGGTGCGGGAGTTGGTTCGCTTTATCGGGGGAGATTCCTATCTGGTTTCCGAGGTGATGGCGCAAAAGGCAACCAGATTTCTTTGGCCTTCGAGTGATGAAAAAAGGCCCCTTACGCCAAAAGCATTTTCGATTGGGCGCTGCGTTTTTCGCCCGAAAAATACCTCCAAATGGGGTGATGATATTTCATACTGGGAATTGGCGCGTGCGCAGCGACATTTACCTCAGGCGATTTTTGACCCGGTGAGCAATCCAACCGGTCGCGTTGAGCGCTGCATTAAATGGGATGGCCGCTTTGACATCACTTCATCTGCAAAATCGCCCCAAAAAACCGATTTTGCGATCAACGGCACCACCCCAATGCCGCTTCCAAATGGCGATGCATTAACAATTTTGTTCCGCCCTGCCGTGCTGGATGGGCCCATCAATGAGCATGATTGGCTGATTTTTGAGATTTTTGAGAAAAAGTTAGCCGGGAATTGACGGTTCTGAGCGATTTATTCACCTTATCGTTCACCTTTTTTGCAAATTCATGCATTTGCTGACAAAAGCGCCTTGGCATTGCCACCTCCGCTGCCTATTTTACTGCTAAGACAAGAACAACAGGTTGTCGCCTCCACGTGCCTATTTTGGGCAGGGCGACCTTGAAGGACATAAAATGAACGGAAATTTCCGCAATTTTGCACTCTGGATCATTATTGGGTTGCTGCTTATCGCACTGTTCAATCTGTTTCAGAACCCAGGACAAAGCACGGCCGGTGCGGTCATCCCTTATTCGCAGTTTATCAGCGAAGTGGAGCAGGGCACTGTGCGCAGTGTTATCATCGCTGGTGATGAGGTAACGGGCGTTTACAACAACAACCAGCATTTCAGCACCCGTGCGCCCGACGGCGCGGAGTATGTCGAGGTATTGACCCGCCGCGGTGTTGCTATCACGGCCGAAGCGCCAAGCAGCGAAGGCTTTAGCCTGATTGGGCTGCTGTTGTCGTGGTTGCCGATGATCCTGATCCTTGGTGTGTGGATTTTCTTCATGCGTCAGATGCAGGGCGGCGGACGCGGCGCGATGGGCTTTGGCAAATCCAAAGCCAAATTGCTGACCGAAGCCCATGGCAAGGTGACATTTGATGATGTTGCCGGTGTTGATGAAGCCAAGGAAGACCTTGAGGAAATCGTTGAGTTTCTGCGCGAGCCGCAAAAATTYCARCGYCTCGGYGGCCGCATCCCTCGTGGTTTGCTGCTGGTGGGCCCTCCAGGTACWGGTAAAACCTTGCTGGCGCGTTCCGTTGCCGGTGAAGCYGATGTGCCGTTTTACACCATTTCCGGTTCGGATTTTGTTGAGATGTTTGTTGGCGTTGGTGCCAGCCGCGTRCGYGACATGTTTGAGCAGGCCAAGAAAAAYGCACCCTGCATCATCTTTATCGATGARATTGATGCCGTTGGTCGCCACCGTGGTGCYGGCCTTGGCGGCGGYAATGATGAGCGTGAGCAAACMCTCAACCARTTGCTGGTGGAGATGGATGGCTTTGAGGCCAATCAGGGCGTGATCGTGATTGCAGCAACCAACAGGCCAGATGTGCTGGATCCTGCCTTGYTGCGTCCGGGTCGTTTTGACCGCGAAATAAATGTGCCAAAYCCTGATGTRACSGGYCGTGAGAAAATYYTGAAAGTTCATTCRCGYAATGTGCCACTGGCACCKGATGTGAATYTGAAAGTTGTTGCSCGTGGCACACCTGGATTTTCTGGTGCTGATTTGATGAATCTCGTCAATGAAGCGGCTCTTTTGGCGGCGCGGCGCAATAAGCGCATCGTAACCATGAATGAGTTTGAATCTGCCAAGGACAAGGTGATGATGGGCGCGGAGCGGCGCTCATTGGTGATGACCGAAGACGACAAGAAGCTGACCGCCTATCATGAGGCTGGCCATGCGATTGTTGCGCTCAACGTCAAGAAAACCGATCCTGTGCATAAGGCAACAATCATTCCGCGTGGCCGTGCCCTTGGCATGGTGATGCAATTGCCAGAGCGTGATCAGATTTCTATGAGTCTGGTGCAGATGACCTCTCGCATGGCCATYRTGATGGGCGGACGTGTGGCTGAAGARAAAATCTTTGGCGAAGAAAATGTCACCTCTGGTGCGTCTTCGGATATTGAGCAGGCAACCCGTCTGGCGCGGGCCATGGTCACGCGTTGGGGCTTTTCTGACAAGCTTGGCAAAGTTTCCTATGGCGAGAATCAGGAAGAGGTCTTTTTGGGCCATTCCGTGGCGCGAACACAGAATGTTTCCGAAGCAACTGCCCAGATTATCGATGCTGAAGTACGCCGTATTGTTGAAGAAGGCTTTGCCGAGGCAGAGCAGATTTTGACAGACAAGGCGAAAGATCTAGACACRTTGGCARAAGGCCTGCTGGAATACGAAACWTTGTCTGGYGACGAGATYRTSGAAYTGCTGAAAGGYAATCCGCCGGTGCGTGAAGAYGAYGATGATTCAACRKCSCAYGGYTCTGCWGTGCCAAGYGCWGGCGCGRTTAARCMYAAGCCATCYAARGGCGATGAGCCTGACCATGGCATGGAGCCGCARCCTTCTTGAAGCTRGKYTTCTTAAAGGTTTGAGCATTTGAAAATTTAAAACCCGGCCTTTGTGCCGGGTTTTTTGTTGCGGATTRGCGCTTAYTAAAGGSCSGTTTCTGGTGCAAATTTATTGCTTCCATAGCGCAGRTATGCCACGAAAACCGCTCAACTCTGGAGGCTTTATGTCCGCACAACGTTCTATCATAATTGATACCGATCCTGGCCAGGATGATGCCTTTGCCATTTTGTTGGCCTTGGCCAGCCCGGAGCTGGATGTGTTGGGCGTTACCGCTGTTGCCGGCAACGTGCCSCTGGCGCTGACACAGCGTAATATTAGGGTGGTGTGCGAGTTGGCTGGCCGCCGCGATATGCCGACCTTTGCAGGTGCCGTGCGCCCGCTGGTGCGACCTTTGGTAACGGCAGAGCATGTGCATGGTAAAACCGGRCTRGATGGCGCAGATTTGCCAGAGCCAACCATGGTGTTGCAAAGCCAGCATGCGGTCGATTTTATTGTCGAGACAATTATGAACAGGCCCGAAGGCGAGGTGACGATGTGCACCCTTGGGCCGCTSACCAATCTGGCRCTGGCGATTATCAARGAGCCGAAAATTGTCCCRCGCATTCGCGAATTGGTGATGATGGGCGGCGGGTGTTTTGAGGGCGGCAAYATTACTGCYGCTGCCGAGTTCAATATTTATGTCGATCCTCATGCGGCRCAGATCGTSATGGAAAG
The DNA here is from genome assembly GCA_002746425.1 of Hyphomicrobiales bacterium. Lineage (GTDB taxonomy): Bacteria > Pseudomonadota > Alphaproteobacteria > Rhizobiales. The sequence goes on from NVXB01000061.1 coordinate 23,099, forward strand.
CGGYATGCCGATYACYATGATCCCGCTGGATTGCACCCACAAGGCCTTGACCAGCGCGCAGCGTATTGGTGCGTTTCGTGCGCTTGGTACCCAAATTGGTGAGGCATGCGCCGGGTGGATGGAGTTTTTCGARCGCTTTGACGAGGAYAARTACGGCACYGATGGTGGGCCGTTGCACGACCCCAATGTGATCGCYTATTTGCTCGATCCTACGATTTATACCGGGCGGCATATCAATGTAGAGATTGAAACCATGTCGCCGCTGACGATGGGYATGACSGTGGCAGATTGGTGGGGCGTGACCGAGCGCAAACCCAACACAAAYTTCATYCGTGATCTGGRTGATGCGGCGTTTTATGMCATGCYGTTGGCGCGTATCAGTACGCTGTAAAGTATCCGCTCATTTYTCTGRTAACCTTGGGTAAAGCATATTCAAAAACGGTCGATATGCTTTGTAAGGAAATGTGTCTGCAATCATCCTTTTTGAACCTTTATAAGCTAGCATAACTTTAAAATATTTRGAGCTGCTCRAATGTTCTTTGGCGGCCAAAACAGTTTGTAAAAGGTAGGCGGGCAGATGAGCCGACGWTATTTTGGTACCGATGGTATTCGCGGCAAAGCCAATGAATTYCCCATAACTCCCGATCTTGTCATGAAAGTTGGCATGGCGGCWGGCCTGACATTTCAGCGCGGMGATCATCGCCACCGRGTGGTGATTGGCAAGGATACGCGGCTGTCCGGCTATATGATTGAAAATGCGCTGGTGGCCGGGTTTACTTCGGTTGGTATGGATGTGTTTTTGCTGGGGCCAGTGCCAACGCCTGCCGTTGCGCTGCTAACCCGCTCTCTGCGCGCCGATATTGGCGTGATGATTTCGGCCAGTCACAATCCGTTTTACGATAATGGCATTAAGCTTTTTGGTCCYGATGGCTATAAATTGTCGGATGACAAGGAGCTTGAAATTGAAGCGCTGCTGGATGCAGACCTAACGGGCAATCTTGCTAAGGCGGAGCTGTTGGGCCGGGCCAAGCGTGTTGATGGCGCGCTGGAGCGCTATATCGAAACAGCCAAACGCACATTGCCGCGCAAGATGACGCTGGATGGTTTGCGAGTGGTTGTGGATGGTGCCAATGGTGCCGCCTATAAAGCCGCACCAGAAGCCCTGTGGGAGCTTGGCGCGGAAGTTATAAGCATGGGCGTCGATCCCGATGGTTTCAACATTAATGACGGTGTTGGTTCTACCGCGCCCGATCAATTGGCCAAAAAAGTGCTTGAGGTGCGCGCCGATGTGGGCATTGCGCTGGATGGTGATGCCGACCGTGTGCTGATTGTCGATGAAAAGGGCCAGATCGTTGATGGCGATCAATTGATGGCGGTTATTGCCGAATCCTGGAAAGAACAGGACCGGCTGACGCAGCCCGGTATTGTCGCCACCGTGATGTCCAATCTGGGGCTGGAGCGGTTTATGGCCGACCAGCAGATGGAGCTGGTGCGCACCAAGGTGGGCGATCGCTATGTCGTGGAGCATATGCGTGCCCATGGCTATAATGTGGGCGGTGAACAATCGGGCCACATTATCATGTCAGATTACACCACAACCGGTGACGGGTTGATTGCCGCCCTGCAGATTTTGTCGGTGGTGAAAACCAAGGGCAAACCGGTGAGTGAGGTTTGTCATCGTTTTGATCCGGTGCCGCAATTGCTCAAAAATGTGCGCTATTCCGGCAAGTCTCCGTTAGAGCTTGCCAGCGTTAAAGAAGCCATTGCCGACGCGGAAAGTATGCTGGGCAATAGCGGACGCGTTCTCATTCGCCCATCCGGTACCGAGCCGGTCATCCGTGTGATGGCGGAAGGTGATGACCGGGGCAAGGTGGAAAAACTGGTGGATGATTTGGTGGCCGTGATCGGACAGGCAAGCTGAGTTTTACGTTAGCTTGCCGGTTTCTTCTTGCGCTCGGTGATGAGAATGCCGCTGAGAACCAGCCCAAAACCAACCCAATCGCTCCACACCAGCGTTTCGCCTAAAAATGTGACGCCCAGAAACACCGCGAAAACCGGCACGAGATAATTCGACAAAGCAAGGAACGAGGCACCCGCTTCTGTCAGAACCTTGAACAGTAGTACCGTAGCCAGAGCCGTGGGGAAGATACCCAGGACAATGACGGCTAAGAGGCTGGCACTGTTTGCACCGACCAGGCCATTAGGCTCAAATATCCATGCCATGGGCAGTGCCATCAGCGCTGCGGCAAGGAGCACCCCAACTGATTTTTCTACATTACCAATGCGGGGCATATGCCGCGCCAAAGTGCCGTTGAGCGCATAACAAAGCGCCGCAAGCGTAATGCCAAGCAAGGCCCAAAGCTGCATGGTGCCATTTTGCAGTTGGGTCACGCCGCCCACACCAACCAATATCACCACGCCGACAAAACCAATGAGGAATCCAGAGGCCTTGCGCGATGACAGCTTTTCATCCGGCAGGATGAAGTGCGCCAGAATAATCACGGCGAGCGGCACGGTGGCCATCAAAATCCCGGCAATACTGGAAGGCACAAATTGCACGCCCCAGGAAATCAGCGTGAAGGGGGCGACAGTGCCAAGCGCCCCAAGCCCGACAAACCAGGCAATATGTTCTTTGGTGGGAACAAACTTTAAACGCTTGGCAAACAAATACGCGATCAGCAGGACAGCGCCAATGCTTATACGCAGGGCAACGACCCACATAGGGGAGATGTCCCTTACGGCAATTTTGTTGAATGCAAACGAAGATCCCCAAAACAACACAAGTATGAAGAGTATATACCAGTGTTTTGTTTCTACTTTGATTGAATATTTGGTGTTACTCATAAAATTTCCGGTATTTAAAGAATTAATTAATGTTAATAAAGTGTTACAATATGTTTTCCGCAGGTTTTACTGCTTATTAACCTTAACAAGGCAATACTCTAGGTGGTTTCAACAGTGTAAGAAACCAAACGGTCAAATTATAAGTGAGTATTGACATGAACATAGTAGGCAGCTCCGGGAGCGGAAAAATACTTGGTGCCGTCGCAATTGTTGCGGCGATGCTGGCTAGTCCGGCGGTTGCCGCTGACTTGCCAATCTACACATACGACGAACCAGTATACGAAAAAGCCGGGGCATGGTACCTGCGCGGCGATATTGGTTACGTTGCAACAGCAAATTACGAAGTTAGTTTCGATGGCGTTCCAGGTCATCAGGAACTAACTAATGAAGATTGGAGCAATACCTGGCTTATTGGCATTGGTGTTGGTTATGAGTTCAACCATTATTTCCGGATGGATTTAACGCTGGATTACACGGCGACCTGGGAGTTTGAAGGTAACTCGGTTTGTCTAAGCAACGCGTGTGGAGGCTTGAATAACGAGTTCGGCTCCATGGCCATGTATACTGTTCTTGGAAATGCATATCTCGACTGGGATAATTCCAGCGCATTCACACCATATATCGGTGGTGGCCTAGGCTTTGCGTATGTTGATGTGCGCCGCCATTATTCCCATAACTTCGATAACACATCCAATGGTTTTGCAGCTGAAGGTAACTGGAATTTTGCTGCCGCAGCAATGGTCGGTTTGACGTATGATGTTACCGAGAACTTCAAGCTGGACGCTAACTACCGCTATCTGTGGGTTGGTGATGTAGAATCCGGTGACGAAGATGCATCTGCGCTTGTAGGCAAAATCACCTACGAAGATCTTGATTTCCATCAAATCCGGGTGGGTGGACGCTACACCTTCCACTGATTTGTTGATAACTGACGCAAAAAGGGCCGCATGATGCGGCCCTTTTTTATTTTATGGAGGCTATAATGGGCTTTAAGCCAAGCATCTAGCCATTGCTACCGCCGTTGCCGTTGTTTCCATTGCCACCGCCGTTGCCGTTGTTTCCATTGCCACCGCCGTTGCCGTTGTTTCCATTGCCACCGCCGT
>NVXB01000062.1 GCA_002746425.1 Hyphomicrobiales bacterium
TTGAGAATCAAATGGGTTGCGAAAACCACCGAATAACCCAGCAAGGTCAGCAAAAACCAGGGTTTCATGACCTCTTTTAAGTGGGTTGCGCCGGTTTTAATGGCCTGCTCTTCGCCCTGCGCGCGAAATTTGGGCAGCCCGAGCGACACCACCGAGCGCACCAGCGCAAAGCCGACAAACAGCGGCAAAAACGCCTCGATACCGTACCACAGCACAACATATCCGCTGATCAGCACCACCACGGTGTAGCCCATCGTGGCCCAAGCACGAATCGCGCCATAATCCGTACCGCGCCGCCGTGTTATGCGCATTGCCGCCGCATCGGCCACAGGCACCACGCCCATTTGCGCGATATTGGTCAGCGACCAAAACAGCAAAATACCCCAAAATCCGTTAACGCTCAGCAACCCGAGTGACAGCAATCCCGACGCCAGCGCGCCAATGATAATCACCTGACGCCAATCGCTGGCACGGTCGGCAATGCGCCCGATAATCAGATTAAGCACCAGCATGACAAAGACCGGCAGCGCGTTGAACAACCCGATTTGCTGCGCGCTAAAACCTTTGCTTGCAAACCATATCCCGGCAAAACCGCTGGCCACACCAGCAGTCATAAAAAGGGTGGAGAAAAACACACTGGTGCGCAGCTCTGGCGAGATGCGCGGCTCTGATGAAGCATTTGAGGGCAAGGGCAATCCACCACTGGTTTGAGCCCGACACCAAGTGCAATGGCATCGCGGGACTCTGTTTAGCGTCAGTTTTTTTGTAGTTGCAAAATTGTGCCCTTTTAGACATAGAGCGATTCCGACATTTCGCCAATCAACTTCGCGCCGAACCCAGACAAATAGACAATGCCTTCAGAGCGGCTTTGTGGCGTCCAAATCTGCTGATTTTTTGACCGCGCCCATCCGATGCCATATCCTTATTCTTTTTAACGGTACTGATTTGCTTTGTGCGAGCAGGATAGCTTGCCAAAAACCATCAAAAATCCTGGAAATGCGCCCATGCCCGACATCAAGCTTTTTGGACATCCGCTCAGCGGCCATTCCTACAAGGTAAAACTGTTTCTCGCCCTCACCCACACGCCGCACACCTACGAAATCATCGATCTGATGACGCCCCGCCCGCAGCGCCCAGCGTATTTTCGCGACAACACCCGTTACGATGAAGTGCCGCTGCTGATTATCGACGACAAACCCTTTGTGCAATCCAACGCCATTTTGCTGCATCTTTCCAAAATTTTGAACATTTTTGGGGGCGCGCCCAACCAAACCCAATGCTTGGAATGGCTGATGTGGGAGCAAAGCCGCCTTGGCTCTTCCTTGCCCAATCTGCGTTTTTCGCGAAAATTCAAACCCGACACAGACCCCGCCGTTTTGGCATGGCTGGAAGAGCGCTTGCGCGCGGATCTGAATATGCTCAACACCCATTTTGAAACCAGCGGAGGGTTTGTGCTGAACGATGCGCCCAGCATCGCCGATTGCTCGCTTGCGGGTTATCTTTATTGGCTGAGTGATACCGGGTTGGACATTAATTCATGGCCGTATGTGGCTGCGTGGCTAACCCGCCTTAGCGAGTTGGATGGTTGGCAACACCCCGATGATTTGCTGACCTGATTTTTTATTATGGCCACCAAAAAACCTCTTGAAACCGAACTTTATGCCCCGATCAAACGCTTGTTTGAAGGTCAGGGCTATGAGGTAAAGGGCGAAATTGGCGCAGCGGATGTGGTGGCGGTGCGCGGCACCGAGGATCCAATTATCATTGAGCTGAAAACCTCGTTTTCCCTGTCGCTGTTTCATCAAGCGGTAGAGCGTCAGGGCATTAGCGATATCGTCTATATCGCCGTGCCGCGCGGTACCGGAAAGCCGTTTCAAAAAGCGCTGAAAAACAACAAAACCCTTTGCCGCCGCCTTGGCCTTGGGCTGATCTCCGTGCGCCTAAAAGACAATTTTGTCGAAATCCACCTCGACCCCGCGCCCTATAAACCACGCCAGATTGCCCGCAAGAAAACCCGCCTGCTGCGCGAATTTGCCAATCGCGTGGGCGATCCCAATAGCGGCGGTGCCACCCGGCAGGGCCTGATGACCGCCTACCGTCAGGCGGCGCTACTCTGCCTGCACCATCTACACCAAAACGGCCCCACCAAGGCCGCACTGGTGGCCAAAACCGCGCAGATAGAAAACGCCCGCCGGTTGATGGCCGACAATCATTATGGTTGGTTCGAGCGCGTGCAAACTGGCATTTACGCCCTCACCCCCAACGGCAAAAACGCGATAAAAACCTATGCCGCCGATATCACCACCATGCAAGAAACCATCGCTGCCCGCCCTGTTGAGCAGGAAACCCCATCATGAACCAATCTGCCCCGTTTTCTGGCCTATTTTACGGAATATTGGACAGCCCCCTTGGCCCTCTGGTGCTGACCGGGAACCACGACGCTTTGCACAGCATCCATTTTCCCACCAGCAGCCACGCAGTGGAGCCCATGGAAGACTGGCAGCGTGATGACACCGTTTTTGCCAATGTTTTTCGTCAATTGGAGGCTTATTTCGCGGGCGATTTAACCGAGTTTGATGTGAAACTGCATTTTGACGGTTCCGACTTTCAAAACTCCGTCTGGCGCGCCCTTTGCGACATTCCCTACGGCACAACGTGTTCTTATGGCGCGCTGGCAGCGGCCATCGGCAACCCCAAAGCCAGCCGCGCCGTTGGCGGTGCCAACAACGCCAACCCCTTGCCGATAATTGTTCCTTGCCACCGCGTAATAGGCGCGGACAAAAGCATGACCGGCTTTGGCGGCGGCATTGATATCAAAGAATTTTTGCTGGAGCTTGAAGGTGCGGTGGATATTCAGCCTCGGTTGCTTTAAAGGGCAGACACCGCAGGTCTGCCCTCTTTGTCGGGGGAATTTAACCTTTTGCGATTGCCGCGCCAAGCTGTTCATTGGTCAGGGCTGCACCATCCAGGTTCCAGGTTCCATCAACCGTGTGTACCAGATTGGTGAAAATCCGATTTCTGGGAATGCTGCCCTGCGCTGCCTCAAAAATTAGATCCGTTACTTCCTGGAAAAACCCAACCTGCACATCACGCTCGGCCAGCGCAAAGGACGGGGTCTTACATTCCAGCCAAACACCTTCCACCAACTCACCGCCGCTTAATGTGGCGCTTTTGGGCAGAGGCAGCAGCTGCATGGTGACATTCGGTGTCATGACTTTATTGCCGCTCAGGCCGTGCCATTTCAAAAATGCGTCGGTAATGTGCTTGCCCAATTTGGGCACATCGTTTTCGGGAATTTTGTGTTCGGTATAGGTTAGTGTCAGTGGCATTTTGGTGTCCTTTATTAACTTGCATTTTGCAATACGTAACTCTATTAACGCTACACATTGCATTTTGCAAGTTAATTCTGTAAAAGTTGAAACCATGAGAAAACATGACCAAAAACGCAAATCCGGCTGCCCTATTGCCTTTGGCCTCGACACATTTGGCGACCGCTGGAGCCTGTTGGTCATCCGCGAAATCATGCTGCGGGGCAAAAAGACCTATAGTGATTTTCTGGAAGCTGATGAGCGCATTGCCTCCAACATTCTGGTTGACCGCTTAAAGCATCTGGAAGCGGAGGGCATTCTGGTCAAAACCCGCGATCCGGACAACCGCCGCAGCTTTTTATATTCCCTGTCGGACAAGGGCCGTGACCTTGCCCCCATCCTTATCGAGATCATCAAATGGAGCGGCAAACACGACGAGCGCGCCTTCGCGATGACCGATGTATTGGCTGAGATTGAGACAGATGAGGCGGGTGTTGTGGCCCGGATGCGGGGAGATTAATGGGTTCTCATTGACGCTGTGGCTTTTTAGAGTTGCAAGCTTTAAAGCATTTGCGGCGCTCAATTTGGTTTTTCCTGCCTGCACTCCGCCAGTAAATCGCGCGCACGCGCCACGGCTTGCCTAATGCGAAGGGCCGCCCGGTCCAGCGCCGATTGATTGCGGGTGTCGATTAAATCTGACGAGGCTAACGTGATGAACTGGGCATAATCGGTAGCTTCACGCAAAAGCTGGTCCACCTCGGAGTGATTGGGCATTCAAATGCTCCCGTGTGCAATTTCAAAATGCTACTTATAGAATGTCGACTTAAAGTCATCAAGACCGAACATTGGTTGGATGAACCGACAGCCAATCTCTGCACGACAAACTCTTGCCAGAAACATGCGTCTGCGCCGTGCTGACCTGAAAATCAGTCAGGAGAAACTGGCGGAATTGTGTGGATTGCATCGCACCTATATTGGTGCTGTTGAGCGGTCTGAGCGCAATATATCCATTGATAATATTGAGAAAATATCAACTGCCCTCGGGATGGGTATTACCGTCATTCTTAGCGAGTAATGGTCTTTGTGGTTACGAGTGGTTTGTCAAAGGCTCTTACTATACTCGCTTAACACCCAACATATCGGCCCCCATTACCGTCATCCTCGGGCTTGACCCGGGGACCCATGCAACTGCCATCACATGTTCAATTCATCAAACAAATCTCGCCAACCCGAGTTGACGGTTTCAATCAACGTAATCTTCCACGCCCGGAGCCATTTTTTCAGTTGTTTTTCTCGTGCAATCGCATCGGGCACCGTGTCGTGCAGCTCGTACCAAACCAGTCGTTTGCATTGATATTTCGTGGTGAATTCGCTGGCAATGCTCTCTCGATGTTCCACGGCACGACGGGTTATATCGTTGGTAACGCCGATATATAATGTTCCGCGCGGTTTGGAAGCCATGATATAAACGTAACCCGTCATGGCATGTATTAATGGTTGCATGGGTCCCCGGGTCAAGCCCGAGGATGACGGTAGAGAGGAAACGAGCTATGCAACAGATGTGTTAAGCTCTGCCAAGGCCCACTCTGCGGCCTCTTTTACGGCTGGGTCTGGGTCTGAAAGATGCGGGGTAGCAGCGTCTATCAGGGATTTGTCGGTTGAGTTACCAATGGCAATGAGGACATTGCGCACAAACCTGTCGCGGCCGATGCGTTTGACCGGGGAACCGCTGAAAAATTTCCTAAAACTTGCGTCATTCAGCGCGGCAAGTTTTGCCAGGGGCGGGTGTTTTAAATCATCGCGGGCTTGCAGTTTGGCCTCGCGGCCCGCTTGGGCAAACTTGTTCCAGGGGCAGGCGGCCAGGCAATCATCGCAGCCATAAATGCGGTTGCCGATGGCTTTTCGAAATTCATGCGGGATTGGCCCTTTATGCTCGATGGTGAGATAGGAAATGCAGCGCCGCGCGTCAATTTGATAGGGTTTTGGAAAGGCGTTGGTGGGGCAGATATCCAGACATGCCCGGCACGAGCCGCAACGATCGATCTCCGGCGTATCAGGCGGCAGCGCCACCGAGGTAAAAATGGAGCCGAGAAACAGCCAGGAGCCGAACTCGCGCGATACCAGATTGGTGTGCTTGCCCTGCCAACCAAGACCGGCCTGCATCGCCAGTGGTTTTTCCATCACCGGGGCGGTGTCGACGAAGACTTTGACGTCGATATTTTCATCATCGGGGCGATTGGGCGCTTTGGCCAGCCGCGCGGCGAATTGCCCGGCGATGGTTTTGAGGCGGCCCTTCATGACATCGTGGTAATCGCGGTTTTGCGCATAGGCCGAAATGGTGCCCTCGCTGGTACGCAGCAATTGCGGCAGCGGGTTTTGCTCGGGCGCATAATTCATCGCCAGCACGATGACGCTTTTGGCGTCGGGCCATAAATTTTGCGGGTCGGTGCGGCGCGCCAGCGTTTCTTCCATCCAGCCCATCGAGCCGTTAAAGCCATGCGCGAGATATTGGCTTAAATGGTTGCGGTGGGATGAATCCAGCGACGCGGGCGAAATTGCCATGGTCGAAAAACCCAGCTGCAAAACATCACTGCGTAATTGTGACAGAGTTTTGTCGATATACTGGGTCATGTCGCCCTACACGTGAAGCTATGATGAAGGGTTTACAAAACGGATTTTAGGCTAAAAATCAAGGTCGGTGTAATGCGCTGGTGGCGGAATGCCGCGCAATTTGTCGGCCAGAATCTCGCGAAAGGCCGGGCGGCATTTTATGCGCGCGTACCAGGCCTTGGCAGCCTCATGCTCTGACCAGGGGATCTCGTTAAGGTAGTCGATGACTGAGATGGTGGCGGCAGCGGCAAAATCGGCATAAGTCAGTTGATCACCGCCAAGCCAGCTGCGCTCACTGGATAAATAACTGATATAATTCATRTGGTTACGAAGRTTTGCRCGGGCGGCRCGCAACACAGAAGAATCCGGTGCGCTGCTGCTGNCATCGCGTGGTTTCTCGCGCTTAGTTACTTTTTCCTCGACAAAATAGCGGGTGACTTCGGCGTCCATTTTGTCCAAAAACCAGTGCATCAGGCGGCGCACTTCRGCGCGCGCCAGCGGRTGRGCMGGCATCAAACGGCGGTCTTCCAGSGTRAAGCCACGGGTTTCATCAAGATATTCRCAAACCGTCACCGCRCCRCAAATYGGCACATCTCCCTCGTCAATAAGCACAGGCAAGCTGCCAGCAGGGTTCAGRGCCAAAAACCCATCCCGCCTCTCCCACGTGCGCTCGACGATGTATTCCGCGCTGGCRCCATACTCGCCAATGGCCATGCGAACCAGCCGGGAACCGGGTGACATTGGGTGATGAAACAGTTTCAAAAAGTGCCCTCAARATTGCATTWMAAARATTGAATTGTGAATKCTTTCTAAACAGAAAAGCTTTCCAATTGATTGATTTTTCATGGTTTTRGAATTGATRGGGCRGCCTNGYAAATGCTTGCTTTCTTGATGCTGTCACATAGGRGGTRTTTCTTAACCCGGACCGATTAGCATCCGCCGCAAATAGTTTRAAATTTTAGCCGAGAACCYACATTCCCATGGAACAACAAACACTTATCGAAGCYRTTATTCTTGGCCTTCTGGAAGGTTTGACCGAATTTATTCCGGTTTCATCGACGGGCCATGTGTTGTTGGCGGGGCATTTTCTTGGCTTTGAAAGYGAAGGAAAAGTGTTTGAGGTGCTGATTCAGTTTGGCGCTATTCTYGCCATTCTGTCGATTTATTTTGCSCGGCTGTGGCAGTTGTTTRTCACCCTGCCCTCCTCGCCGRAAAGCCGCCGSTTTGTGACAGGTATTGTTTTGGCCTTTTTGCCAGCGGCTGTCATTGGCGTGTTCTCTCATGAGTTTATCAAAACCGTGCTGTTTGAAGCGCCGGGGTTGATTTGCACAACTTTGATCGTTGGCGGCGTGGTGTTGCTGTGGGTTGATAAACGCGAAACAGAAATCCGCTACACAGATGTGAAGGACTATCCTTTATCAATGGCCATTAAAATTGGCCTGTTTCAGTGCATTGCCTTCATTCCTGGCGTTTCTCGCTCGGGTGCCACCATTGCCGGCGCATTGCTGATGGGAACTGACAAACGCTCAGCTGCAGAATTTTCGTTTTTTCTGGCCATGCCGACCATGGCCGGTGCATTCGTTTTTGATTTTTGGCTCAACCGCAACGCACTGACCAGCGATGATTTAACGCTGATTGCGGTGGGCTTTGTGGTGGCCTTTATTGCCGCTGTGGTGGTGGTGCGAAGCCTGCTGAACTTCGTCACAAGGCACGGGTTTGCACCCTTCGCCTATTGGCGCATTGGCGTTGGAATTGCCGGCCTTATCGGCCTTTATGTTCTATAGATTTTAGGAAATCAGCTGGCTTCAGGCTCAAACTGCCCACGCTCACGATACTGAATGAGATAGGTTGGCAGTACAACATCCATGGAATGCGATGTAATGCCAAGGCCGCGCAAGGTGCGCCCATCAGCACGTGCCGCAGTGCCAACAATACTGTCTTTTTTAAGCAGCAGCACCTGATCACGGGTGAGTAGCGGGCCGGGGAGCATACCCAAAATCCGCCCCTGCCATTCGGCCAGGCCCCAAGGCACTGTGCCCAGAAAGCGTTTGCGCAGGGTGATTTTCAGCATCAATTCCAGGCACTCTTTAAAGGAGCGCACATCCGGGCCGCCCAGCTCATAAACAGCACCGGCTTTCATCTGCCCGTCGACACCCTTGGCAATTGCTTCAGCTACATCGCCGACATAGACGGGCTGAAATTTGGTTTTGCCACCGCCAAACAAAGGCAGCGCCGGGGACATTCTGGCAAGAGATGCAAACCGATTGAAAAAGCCGTCCTGCGGCCCAAAGATTACCGAAGGACGCACAATGGCCGCTTCTGGGAATTCACGCAGCACAGCAGCCTCACCTGCCGCTTTGGTCTGTGCGTAGGTGGATTCTGAGCTTTCATCCGCCCCAAGAGCGGAAATCTGTATCAGGTTTTTAACGCCAGCCTGCTTGGAGGCCCGCGCAACAATGGCTGCACCGCGCACGTGAATGGCATCAAAGCTCTGGGCACCGCCCTCATTAAGCAATCCCACGAGGTTAACGACACAATCGGCATCGGTCACGGCCGCCACAACAGAATCAGGAAAGCGCAAATTGGCTTGTACCAGTTGGATTTGGCCCACGGAGCCAAGGGGGCGCAAAAACCCTGCAAGGTCAGGTCTGCGCACGGCAACACGCACCTGATAGCCACGTTTAGTCAGCGCACCCACCACATGGCGCCCAACAAAACCAGAGCCACCAAATACCGTTACCCGCTTTTTTGTACCGCTATGATGTTCCATGTCGCTCTGACATCCCGTTTTGCAATCTGATGATGAGGTCGGATTATGATTCCGTAACCAAGGTTTTATTGGTCTATAGCAAAATCTGTCATTGATCCAAGTGGAACTTGTGAGTTTTTATTGATGCGGGTGCAGAATTCAAAAATCATGTGTTGACAGGCCGGGCCTGCAACCGTATTTCAACGCCCATGCCCAGATGGCGGAATTGGTAGACGCGCCAGCTTCAGGTGCTGGTACTCGCAAGGGTGTGGAGGTTCGAGTCCTCTTCTGGGCACCATCATTTTTATATATCTCGCGATAGTTCGCTTTGCTCACATCTACCGATGGGGCGGCCTAACCGGCCGGTGCTCGTTTGAGCACTTGAGTGAGGTGTGAGATCACTGCCTTTAAGAGCCCACCAATTTTTAGCCTGCCTGCCTCAACAAGCCTGCATATTCGTCAGTGTTCCGATTGATGCTGAACCCCTCGACAATGGTATCCAGTTCATTGGCTTGTGCTTGGGTTTGCGCAATGGCCGTGTTGGTTTCTTTTACCAATGCCGCATTATGCTGGGTCATTTCATCCATCTGCCGCACAGCGGTATTCACCTCGTCAATGGCGCTTGCCTGAACGCGACTCTCCGCGGCAATACTTTCAATCAGGGCAGAATTATCTTGTATGATATCAATCATATTAGTGAGTTTTTCCGCAGCCTGCGTCACAAGCTTGGAGCCTTCTTCTACTTCGCTGCTGCTCTGATCTATCAATATCTTGACCTCTGAAGAAGCCTGAGCCGCGCTTTGTGCCAAGCGGCGCACTTCGATTGCAACCACAGCAAACCCTTTGCCAGCTTCTCCGGCGCGGGCAGCTTCCACCGAGGCATTAAGCGCAAGTAAATTGGTTTGAAACGCAATATCATCAATCATACCGATGATATTGGATATCTTGGCCGAAGACGTTGTAATGCGTTGCATCGCATTATTGGCCTGGCTCACCACCTCACCGCTATCGGCAGCAACCTGGGAGGCCGCRCGGGAGTTAGAGCTGGCATTATCCGCTTTCTTGGCGTTTTCCATCACAGTGGTCACCAACTGCTCCATTGCAGCAGAGGTTTCTTCATGGGTGGCCGCTTGTTTGACGGTACGCTTGTTCAAATCTTCTGCACCATGGAGCAGATTTTCCGTCGCGATTTTCACCCCTTGAGAGGTCACGCGCAACTGACCGACAATACCGGTCAAAATATCTGCCATCAAATTAGTGTCTGCTTTCAACTTTGCAAAAGCACCTTGATAATGGCCCTCCATACGGACAGTCAAATCTGCATTGGCAAGGGCCGACACAACTTTTCCAGTCTCACTAATCCCCAGCTCAACAGTTTCCAGCAAAATATTGACATTTCTGGCAGTGTTTTTCAGATCTTCATCGGCAAAAACCTCTTCGACACGCTTGGAAAAGTCGCCGACAACAGCTGCATTAACGGTTTCTGCTAGAGACGCCATCAAATGGTTTTGTGCTTCTGCACGCGTCTGATCCTGTTGGGCGCGCGTTTTATCCGCTGAATTCATTTGTTGGATTTTGATAGCGTTTTCCTGAAATACAGCGACAGCACGCGCCATTTCRCCCAGYTCGTCACTTCTGTTTGTGCCATTRATATCGACATCRAGAACACCGTTTGCAAGCTGCGWCATTGCTGATGTGAGYTCTGTKACCGGCCGGGCAATGGAACGCCCAATCAAAATGGCCAGAGAGACAGAAACAACCGCCACCAAAACAATGAAGCCTAGAAGAAGCCGGGTAAAAAACACCTTGTCTTGCGCTAAAATCCGCTCTGCTTCAGCCAGTTTTCCGGTATCTATTTCTCGCTTTTCACTAAATATTTGTAGAGCAGCATCGCCGTGCAATGCCATTATATCCAGTAGTGCTTTGAGTTGTTGATGCCCAGTTACGTAGGCGTGGAAGCCCAATTTGTAATTCTCTAACTGCTTATGAATGCGCTCCGCTTGCGCCGAATTATTCATGCCCGCCAATGATGAGCGCGTGACGGCCTTGTTAAAATCGACAAGAGTTGCATCAAAGCGTTTTACATATTTATCGGTTCCGCGCAGCATGAAATCCTTTTCATACCGGCGAAGCAAGAGCATTTGAACCATAACAGGTGCAAGAGAAAGACCACCCTCAATCTCACCATTAAGCGTGTCTTCTATGTCATGCACGGCTTTACGTAGCTGTCCGATCAAGCCTTGATTTTCATCCAGCCCAATTTGAACGGTGGTTTCGATGATTTCTTGCGCATGATAGGCGTGCATTTCCAACTGTTTTTGRTGCTCCGGCAATTCAGCTAATTGCGGCGTGATCTCATTGATTTTTTCAATCATAGTCAAAACATTGGCACGGCTCTCCAAGCTGGGAAAAGACGTCAGCTCACTGGTCAATGCGGTCAATTCAATAGATGCGCTTCGAACAGCGTCTTCTAAATGCACTCGGTGGGCTGTCTCTGTCGCTATCCTYGCGTCTTCCTCCAGCCGCACAGAATCSAYTAAATAAAGTGCAGCAATCATGATCATGCCAATAAGGGAAATACTTGCAATTAAAAGGATTTTTGTTTGTATTTTGAGCGATGACATCATTGCCAGCATCTCTCCAAGTTGTCAGTATTTTACCATTATTAATACAATTATACGTAGTATATTAATTTGGCGTTACTACTTACTTAGAGACCCTGTTATTGTTGNCCCTTAGAACAACAACGYCATATTTACCAATCCAGTAGCAARCACGGCRTCTCATTCACTCCTATTGATTTGGGTCCTCTAAACCTCAAGAAGCCACTGTTCATAACCATTGGGCGCAGATAGATGTTTTTCAGACGCCCACAACGAGCACCAACTCATCGGATACATGCCACAATATAATTTGGCGTGAGRGGGCAAACCCGTTACACCCCTTATTTAAATCCTAATTGATACGCAAAACGAGACCTCAGCATGACAATCCGCCTTCATAAAAACGATTTACCCGATGATTATAATCCTGGGAAAAGTGTGGCAATTGATACGGAAACCATGGGTCTTAACCCTCACCGTGATCGCCTCTGCCTCATTCAGCTTTCAACAGGTGATGGCAATGCCGATCTTGTGCAAATTTCCGCAGATCAGGAAAGCGCGCCCAACCTCACCCGCCTGCTCAATGATCGCAGTGTTCTAAAGCTGTTTCATTTCGCCCGTTTTGATGTGGCGGTGCTGCTCAATCGGTTTGGCGCTTTGACCTCACCCATTTACTGCACAAAAATTGGCTCAAAGCTGGTGCGCACCTATACCGACCGCCATGGGTTGAAAGATTTGTGCCGCGAGTTGATTGGCGTTGATATTTCCAAACAACAACAAAGCTCAGACTGGGGTGCGGACACTTTGAGTGAAGCGCAAAAAACCTATGCCGCCAGCGATGTGCTGTATCTTCATGCTCTGAAAGAGGAGCTGGACAAGCGAYTGGARCGCGAAGGMAGGGCAGAAATTGCTGAAACCTGCTTTGATTTTTTGCCAACTCGGGCGCGTTTAGACCTGATGGGTTGGCCTGAAATCGATATTTTTGCCCATTCCTGAGCAAAAACTTAATGCCCGCTTGACATAATCTGGCCAAATCTTTTCACTTAAATGATTATGTCAGTGGGCCTGCCTGCTGCAAAACACAGCGTTTACGTCAATTGTTGGTGCAGCTTGAGCGACATTTTTTTAACCAGTCCCTATGTCTCTGATGCCAATCTGGATAAATCTTCTGGATTGGATCACGCTGCTGCGCGCTCTGGTCTTGAGAATACTGACCATGCGGCGCGCGCTGAGGAAATGGCGGCACAGCGCAAMAAATTGTTTGCCCRTGCAAGGCGTCACTCTCTTTTGGTACGAATTTTGCGGGTGTTTTTGCCCTTAGCCGGGCTGACCGCGCTGGTTGGGCTTTTCGTCATTACTACGCTTATTCCGAAACTTGGCATGGGCATTGGCATCGATCTTGGAGACATGAAGCTGTCTTTCAACGGTTCTTCCATCATGATGGACAATCCCAAACTGAGTGGGTTTGGCGATGATGGTCAGGCCTATGAGGTGCGCGCCGATAGCGCGACCCAGTCTATTCTCAGCCCCAACAAGATCACGCTTAACGGACTATTCGCAAAAATTACGCTTAAAGATGGCACTTGGGCRGAGGTAACCTCTTCAAGCGGCATGTTTGATAATGAGACATCTGCGCTTGAYCTGCCGGACCCGATTTCGCTGAATTCCAGCGAGGGTTTTACTGTGCTGATGCAAAATGCTCAGGTTGATCTAAAGGCAGGCACTATGACCAGCCGCTCGCCCGTTGAAGTGCGCAGCGACACTGGATTTTTGCAGGCCAACAAGCTGATTGTCGATGAAGATGGCAAACGCATTCGTTTCACCAACGGCATACGGCTGACAATTGTTCCGCCACAAAATGAGGGCAAGCTGGTTGTCGAATAATGGAAAACCCAAAATGATCACAACGCGCCGCTCTGAGTTTCTGTTTGGCTTACTGGTATTCTGCCTGATGTTTACCGGCGTTAGCTTTAACGCGCCAGCATRTGCACAAAATGTTTCGGAAGCYTTTTCGGGRYTGTCMGCSTCATCGCGTGAYCCRATYGAAATTGAGGCTGATGAACTTGTGGTTCAGGRCCGCAATAAAACGGCCGTCTTTCGCGGTAATGTACGGTTGGTGCAAGGCCCGACCACGCTGCGTGCCAGCAGCATCACTGTCTATTATTCAGGCAAGGCATCGGGTGCCACGCAAAAAATTTCCAAAGTTGAAGCGCGCGGCCCAATCAAGGTGACCAGCCGCGACCAAACCGCRCGCGGTGACAAAGCGACCTTTATGATGGATTCTCAGGTGCTGACCCTGGTGGGCCACGTTATCCTGACCAAAGGCGGCAATGAGTTGCGCGGCGAGCGGTTAACAGTGAATTTGAAAACCGGCGAAAGCAAGATTGAATCGCCCAATAGCAGTTCGGGTGGCCGGGTACGCGGCGTGTTCTTACCAGGTAAACAATAAGTCTTGAGTTGTACTTGTTTGAATTTACATTCGACAGATAAACTCAGCCGGGTTAAGGAGAGGCAATATTTATTGCCCCGACTGGACGCTTGAAGCCGGTGAAGAAATTCTTATCATTTTTGTCAGCCAAAAAGCCCCATGACGGTCAAATTCCGGATTGGCCTGAGCCRCCTCGCTTTGATGGCAATCAACCTGACCCTTTGGATGATAATTTTGAGGCACCCACACACGCCCCATCGCRCCTAAAATCGGTCTATGACACCCAATCACCGCTTTCTGACGGCGGACAAAATACGTTTCAGTTGAAAGAATTTACCAAGGATGTTGGCGCTGGCATTGGCGCGCTCCTTAAATCATTGAAACCTCAGCGCCGCCCACAGGGCGATGATGCGGCGATAGATGATGAAGAATATGATGATTTCACCGAAGTAGATGCGCCATATAGCGATATTCCCGATGAAGAACTTTTAAGCCCAGAGGAACCGGACTACCAAGAACACTCCTTTGAAGTGCCAAGTGATCTTACATCCAACGACATCCCGGCGCTTGCCCCAACTCCCACTCCGGCCCCTGCCTTTTCCAGAAAATTAGAAAAAGCGGCAGTCGCCATCAAAACCAAGCGTGAGCCCAAGCGTTCCAAAGAGACCTTTGACGATGAAAAAGGTTGGTTGGTCGCTCAAAACCTGGCGAAAAGCTTTCGCCGCCGCCCGGTTGTGCGTGACGTTACTTTGGCGGTTAAGCAAGGTGAAGCCGTGGGCCTGCTCGGCCCCAATGGCGCTGGTAAGACCACCGTATTTTATATGATCACCGGCCTCATCCGCCCTGATAAGGGTGCCATTCGTATAGATGGCAATCCCGTGACAAAGTTGCCCATGTATGCCCGCGCAAGGCTTGGCATTGGCTATTTGCCACAGGAAGCATCGATTTTTCGTGGGCTATCTGTTGAAGATAACATCAAGGCCGTTCTAGAAATCGTTGAGCCAAACCGCGCTCAGCGCCGCGAGGATCTGGAGCGGTTGCTGGAAGATTTTGGCATCACCCATTTGCGTAAATCACCCAGCATCGCGCTTTCTGGCGGCGAGCGGCGACGCTGCGAAATCGCCCGCGCTCTGGCCAGCCGCCCCGATTTTATGCTGCTGGATGAGCCCTTTGCCGGGATTGATCCTATTGCCGTTGGCGATATTCAACAATTGGTGCAAAAGCTGACCCAGCGCGGCATTGGCGTGCTGATCACCGATCATAATGTGCGCGAAACCCTTGGCCTGATTGATCGCGCTTACATTATTCACTCCGGCGAAGTGCTGATGGAAGGCCTGCCGGAAGACATCGTTCGTAACGAGGATGTACGCCGCGTTTACCTTGGCGAAGAATTTACACTTTGAATGCCAGCCCAACCTCGGCTAAAGTCTGTAATACGATGATTTCACAATGGTATTTGTGATAGTTCGCAACTTTGCGATCGTTTGTGCGAATTGAGGTAATAAGAGCCGATGGCCGGGCCAAACACAGCACATTTTTCCGGTGGTATGAGGCACGGGCTTGGCCTGCGTCAAAATATCAGCCAGACGCTGGTGATGACACCACAGCTTGTGCAAGCCATCAAGCTGCTACAAATGTCCCATCTGGAACTGACGGCTCACGTGGAAGATGAGCTGGAGAAAAACCCCATTCTGGAACAGCCATTAGACGGCACACCCGATGCTCCCAATGGGGTTGACCAGGTCGAGCAGGCTGTCCCGGCGGAAATGCCCGAGCAGGTAGAACCAGATAGCGATAGCTGGTCTCCAGAAACACTGACAGGCGATGCGCCAGATTTATCCGGCCCGCCAGATTCTGATTTCACCAATCTTTATCAAGACGACAATGAAGCCGCCCTGACCCCCAGCCAGGCAGCACCTTATGAACGTGCGCTTGATACCCCGGTCTCCTCTGCTCCTGCGAGCGATAGCATGGCTTTTGATGCCACGCTGCAAAGCACCATTAGCCTGCGCCAACGCCTAGAAGATCAGATATTTCTGCAAACCCAGAACCAGGTTTTACGCGCGCTTGGGCARTTTTTRGTRAGCCAGCTGGATAGCGCAGGTTATCTTCAAATAGATGCRGAAGCCATTTGCACAAAATTCGCCATCGATSRTGATATGTTGGAGGCTGGCGTTGATYTGCTACAGCATTGCGAGCCAGTTGGCATTGGCGCGCGCAGCCTGAAGGAATGCCTGGCGCTGCAATTGCACGATCGAAAACTGCTTGATGAGTCAATGGCCATCATGATTGATCATCTGGAGCTGGTGGCCACCCGYGATTTTGCCGCTCTGCAAAACCTAACCGGCCTTTCTGAAATCCAACTAGATCAAAAATTGGCTTTGATCCGCGAATTGAACCCCAAACCGGGCGATTTCCACGAAGGRYTRGAGCCWGAAAGCCTTATTCCCGACGTTTTCGTGACCAAGAATATTCAAGACGTGACAGATGGGGAACACTTCGATTGGCACGTTGAGCTAAACACCGACGTTCTACCCCGGTTGTTGGTCAATGAAGTTTACTACCGCTCCGTCTCTGCCAACGCCAATGACCGCGAAAAACAGTTCCTCATCGAATGTCATCAATCGGCCAGTGGATTGATGAAAGCACTGGACCAACGCGCCAAGAGCATTTTGAAAGTTGCCAGTGAAATTGTCCGCTTGCAGGATGGTTTTTTCCTGCACGGCATTACGCATCTTAAGCCAATGACGCTGAAACAGGTGGCGGATCAAATTGACATGCACGAATCAACTGTAAGCCGGGTAACGACAAGCAAATACATGTCGACGCCGCGCGGTATATTCGAAATGAAATTCTTTTTCTCCTCTTCCATCGCCGGAACRAGCGGAGAAACCCAYTCTGGCGAGGCCGTACGCCATAGAATCAAGCACTTAATCGCTCAAGAGCCGYCAACAGCCATTTTGAGCGATGATGCGATTGTTAAAAAATTGAAGGCTRATGGCATCGACATTGCCCGCCGGACCGTGGCAAAGTATCGTGAAGCACTTGGACTTCCTTCCAGCGTCATYCGRCGRCGCGAGAAGAAATCGCCAAGACATAAAGACAAGCAGCTTGCCATCTAAGACCTGAATCTGGGTGACAAGAATATCTGCAGCAAAGGAGACACATTCGGTTTAACTTTAATCCCACTTTAGGGACCAGGAAAGGAGGAACAGAGCACGATGAAGGCACTGAAATGAAACCCATGTACTGGTTTTCATTTAATTCTCAAACCATCGGCAGTCAAAATTGTTTAGTAGTGCTGCCAAACCAAGGAGAAATTCTTATGGGCTTCCGTATTTCCGGGAAAAACATGGATGTGGGCGACAGCCTGCGAAACGAAATTCAGGACCGCATCACAGATGCTGTGAACAAATATTTTGATGGCTCATTCTCCGGCCATGTCACCCTTACCAAAGAACCCAATGGTTTTAGTTGCGAATGCCTGATCAATCTCAGTACCGGGATAGACTTGGCAGCCTCTGCCGAGGAACACGATCCGCGCATATGTTTTGAAAAAGCTGCCGAGCGTCTGGAAAAACGCTTAAGGCGCTACAAACGCAAGCTAAAAGACCACCAYCGTAAYGCAAAGAATGCCAAGGAAGATGCGCTRGCAGCTCTCAGCTATATTCTGAAAGCCCCGCATGAGGATGAAGAAGTCACTGAAGACTTTAGCCCAATCATCATCGCCGAAATGTCATCCGTCTTGCCATCATTGTCGGTTAGCAATGCTGTGATGCAAATGGATTTGGCCGATTCGGCTCTGCTGATATTTCGAAATGCTGGACATGGTGGCGTAAACGTGGTTTACCGTCGCGCCGATGGAAATATTGGCTGGGTTGACCCCTCACTAGAGGTATAATGCCCACTGGCCAATAGGCCTTGATAGTGGAATAAAAGCACGGTGCAATTCATTTATCTAAGTGTTGCACTGTGCCTGTAAGACGCAGAAACAAGAAGACGTACAAAGCGAAGAAAGCACGAATTGAAATACATCGGGTCTGTRTAAAGGAGCCCTTTCCAAATGGCGTCCACAATCCGATTGAAATGTGATATGTGCTTTAACAGGTCAGGTGAGTTTCTTCCTGGTCTTCAACCAAACAAAGTTACGGATATTGAAGATGGATCTTAGTGATCTGCTCTCTCCTGATGCGGTTTTATTAAACCTCAAGGTTCAATCAAAAAAACAAGCCATACAGGCGCTGGCCGAAAAAGCAGCCAGCTTGACTGATGTGCCCGAGCGCGAAATTTTTGACACCCTGCTGCAGCGTGAGCGCCTTGGCTCAACCGGCGTTGGTAAAGGCATTGCCATTCCTCATGGCAAGCTTGTGTCCTTCAATAATATTATTGGCGTTTTTGCGCGGCTGGAAACCCCGATTGATTTTGAATCGCTGGATGGTGATCCGGTYGATCTGATCTTTTTGCTGYTGGCCTCTGAAGGCGCAGGCGCTGACCATCTCAARGCRYTGGCACGTGTTGCCCGGGTCTTCCGCAATCCGGAAGCCACGGCTGATTTGCGCGCSACCAGCGATGCGCATGATGCCTACCGGATTTTGACCGGCGATCTTAAATCCAACGCCGCATAACAGMGCTGCAAATTAGTTGAGTAGCGCGCGCAGGGTATCAATGCGGTCATTGACCAGCCAGCCGTAATAATTTTCTTCAGGCAGCTTTACCTTCTTGCCAGATGCGCGGCGCTTCTTGTTTTGACTGGCCAGTGATTGGGCGCGGGCCCTGCTTCCACCCAGATTATACAAGGTGGCGGTCACGCCTGGATTATTGGAAATATCAAAGTCCGCAATTTTYCCATAATCATCTATCGCGGTTCTCAGCACTGCGGCGATGTAATGCAGGGATTTATCCGGGTCCATAATGGTCTGATAAATYTTGTTGGCATTGCGCACATCAAGCTTTCTTTGGCGRCCCTTTTTGCGCGCCAAATCATTCATCATCAAAGCGGTGAGCGGGTTRAGYTGGCCMAGACCAAAAGTTTGCCCGGCAAAMAGCGGYTGAAAAAAYGTTCTGCCAAAGGATTGRTTTGGAAAACCTGATTTACCGCGAAATTTAGCRTTGAACACATTYTCGCGRCAGCTCCACAAGGYATARCTRTTYTTGAGYTTGGCACAGGCMGAAAACTCGGGCCGTTTKACAAATTTCAAAACAGGCTCGCCATCATAATCAAACCGAATACGGGTTTCGGCATAGGCCAGCGCCTTGACGTAATAGGAYTGYARGCGGTCCACCACATCCACATTATAGGTATGCTCGCCRACAATCGCCCCRATGATGTGGATGGGATCGATATCGTAGCGTTTGGCGGTTTTCTTGATTTTCTTGATGAGYTTCTTGTCRTTTTTGAACAGRCGCATRACYTTTTCAAATTTWCCATCAAATGTGCCRCTGGTCTGGCGGGTGCGAATAATGGCATCGCGSGGWATYTCAGGCTGCTTGGCRTTGCGATTGCCCGCWGGCACTGTCGACGCGGCAAAGCCAGATGAAAGAGTGCTGACCACGAAAACCGTGATGGCAAAAAACACGGTAATGCAACGCATTGCCCTTGCGAAAAACGAAAGATTACTTGTCAGCATGTATGGCTCAGACCTGCATTGCTTGTTCACTACCGAACAAAAAAGTTCCCAATAGCACTACTGGACTAAAAATAGGTTTATTCCGTGGCAAGACTTGGCCACATCAGTGCGCCTCATCCCAATTATTGGCTGCGCGCGCATCGACCTTAAGCGGCACAGAAAGCTCCAAAACCGGCAGGCAAGCCTGTTCCATGATATCTGTGATGATGGGTATGGTGGCGTCAACCTCTTCGTCGGGCACTTCAAAAATCAATTCATCATGCACTTGCAACAGCATCTGCGCCGAGAGCTTTGCATCATCAAGAGCATCCTCCATGCGCAGCATGGCACGGCGGATAATATCAGCCGCAGAGCCCTGAATAGGCGCGTTAACGGCAGCGCGCTCCATGAAGGAACGCATGTTGGGGTTTTTGGTATTGATTTCAGGATAATGCGCCCGGCGGCCAAAAATGGTTTCCACATAACCATGGGCACGGGCGTAGGTTTTTGTGTCTTCCATATAGGCTTGAATGCCGGGAAAACGCTCAAAATATGTATCGATATAAGCTTTGGCATCGCCTCGCGAAATGCCCAGTTGATTGGCCAATCCAAAAGCAGAAATACCGTAAATGATGCCAAAATTGATCGCCTTGGCCTGACGCCGCACCATCGGGTCCATGCCCTCAATAGGCACGTTGAACATTTCGCTGGCGGTCATGGCATGAATATCCAGCCCATCAGCAAAAGCCTGTTTGAGCTGAGGGATATCGGCGATATGGGCCAGAACGCGCAATTCAATCTGGCTGTAATCGGCCGAGATCAACTTGTGATCAGGCGCAGCAACAAAGGCCTGACGGATTTTACGCCCCGATGCTGTGCGGATCGGAATGTTTTGCAGATTTGGATCGGATGATGACAAACGCCCGGTCGAGGTCGAGGCCAACGAATAGGATGTGTGCACCCGCTTGGTTGTCGGGTTGATGTAACCCGGCAGTGCATCGCTGTAAGTTGATTTCAATTTGGACAATTGCCGCCAATCAACGATTTTTCGCGGCAAAACATGGCCTTCAGCAGCTAGCTCTTCCAGCACCGAGGCGGAGGTGGACCACGCGCCAGTTTTGGTTTTTTTACCGCCGGGCAGTTCCATTTTGCCGAACAAAATATCGCCAAGTTGTTTTGGCGAGCCAATGTTGAACCGCGTACCAGCCAACTCGGTAATTTCTTCTTCCAGCCCGGCCATGCCCTGGGCAAACTCGCCTGATAGGCGCGATAGCATTTGCCGATCAACCGAAATGCCGCGCTTTTCCATGCGCATCAGCACTGGCACCATGGGGCGTTCCAGATTTTCATACACGCGGGTCATGCCATCGGCGGGCAATCTTGGTTTTAAAACCTGCCATAGCCGCAAGGTGACATCAGCGTCTTCGGCGGCGTAGCGCGAGGCATCTTCAATCGGCACATAATCAAAGGTGATCATGCTTTTGCCGGAGCCCGCCACAGATTTAAACGGGATCGGCTCATGATCAAGCCAGCGTTTTGACAGCTCGTCCATCCCATGGCCGCCCATGCCAGTATCCAGCGTATAGGACAGCAGCATGGTGTCATCGAAGGATTTGACCTCAATGTCATAATTGGCCAGCAGCAGCGCATCGTATTTGAGGTTTTGCGCGATTTTCAAAACTGCCGGGTTTTCCAGCAAGGGTTTTAGGACATCTAGCGCCGCCTGCGTTGGGATTTGCCCCTCGACAAGACCGCCGCCCAGCAGATCGCCAATACCGCTTTTGTGGGTCAACGGCACATAGGCCGCTTTGCCCGGCGCCAGAGCCAGCGAAAAGCCAACAAGCTCGGCCTGCATGGCATCCAGCGAGGTGGTCTCCGTGTCGAAACTGACAAGGCCTTGCTCGGTAGCCTCATCACACCAGCGTTTTAGAGCATCGAGATCCATAATGGTCTCGTAGGCGCTGTGATCAATTTTCTGGCCAAAGGCTTTGGCCTTCATCCGGTCTGCCATCGCCGATGGGGTGTTGCTGGAAACATCTGCGGGCTGGCGCTCGATTGCCGCCGCTGCCGCACCCTCCCAGTGATCAACTGACACAACAGCATTGTCGACAGAGTCTGCATCAGTGTCAGTTGCCGCAGCAATACGGCGGGTTAGCGTCGTAAACTCCATGGTTTTTAGAAAAGCTATCAGCTTGGCACCATCAACCGGTTCCATAGCAAAGGCCCCGACCGGCACATCGAGCGGGGTTCGTTGATCCAGCTCTACCAGGCGGCGCGACAGGCGCGCCTGATCAGCAAATTCGATGAGGTTCTCGCGGCGTTTGTTCTGCTTGATCTCGCTGGCACGTGCCAGCAGCGTTTCCAGATCACCATATTCGGTGAGCAATTGCGCTGCCGTTTTGGGGCCAATGCCCGGGACACCCGGCACATTATCGGTGCTATCACCGGCCAGCGCCTGCAAATCGATCATCTTTTCAGGACCAACACCAAACTTCTCCACCACATCATCATGGCGAATGATCTTGTCTTTCATCTGATCAAACATGATGACTTTGTCGCTCACCAACTGCATCAAATCCTTATCAGACGATACAATGGTGACATGCGCGCCGATCTCTTCGGAGACGCGGGCATAAGTGGCGATCAGATCATCGGCCTCATAACCATCAAGCTCGACACAGGCGACATTAAAGGCTCTCGTGGCATCGCGGATGATAGAGAATTGCGGGCGTAAATCTTCCGGCGTTTCGCTGCGGTTGGCCTTGTATTCAGGATAAATATCGTTGCGAAAGGTTTTGCTGCCGGCATCGAAAATCACCGCGAAATGGGTGGGTTTTTCGCCCAGAGATGTATCATTGGCCAGTTCGCGCAATTTCCACAACATATTGCAAAAACCGGCAATAGCCCCGACCGGCAATCCATCGGATTTTCGGGTTAAGGGCGGCAGCGCGTGATAGGCGCGGAAAATGTAGGCGGAACCATCCACCAACATCACGTGATCACCTGATTTGATGCCGGTTGTGTCGCTGGCTGGCGAAGAATCTGTTGTATCTGACATGCCGCAGACTATGCCATTGTCGCGCAGCAGGGCAAAGCAGAATTACTCCGCCGCTAACCGAAAAAAGCCAACTGGTGCTGGCAGGCCTAATTCATGGTTTGCAAGCGCATGTCAGTTGTTGCTTTGAGCGTAGAGACCGCAGGCTTTTCCTCAAGCCAGGCCCAGCGCGGACGCTGAAACAGGAAGGTGCCAATGCCAAGGCGGCGAATAATGAGATAAAACAGCGCAGAGCCAATCACGCCCGACGCGGTGACGATAAGCGAGATCAGACCTATATCTGAAATGATATCCAGTTTGAGCAAAACAATGCGGGAAATCGCCATCGGCAAGAAGAATGCCAGATAGATGACAATGGAATTAGCGCCCAGCCAGGCAATAGGTTTCATCGCCCAGCGCCCTGCCAAAAGCGATGCGATGCAAATCAACGCCAACGCACCGGCAAAGCCAAGCGGCAATGACACGACGGGCATCGCCGCCACGCCCCACCACACAAAGCCGCCATTAACCAGCACCCAGCTTAGCAACAGGCCCGATGCGACAAACATGTCCTTGCGCACCCATGCAGCCATGCGGAAGACATAAGGCGCCAGCGCATAACCTGCAAAGAAGAACACAAAACGCGAGGTAAACTCATCAACCAGCAAAATCTCGCTATGGACATTGGCCAGATGCAGCACGGCCGCGACAAGGCCTGTCATCCACATCGGCACGCGCGCCTGGCGCGCCAGGCGGGTGACAACGAAGAAAATCGGCAAAATATAGATAAACCAGAGCGTGCCAAAAGGATCAATGTAGCTCATCAGGTAGAGCTTGATGGTGCCCGCTAACCCAAATTCTGCCGCAAAACCCGGTGCTTTAAAGGCAAATTGAATGGTTACCCACAGCGCATAAAAATAGAAAAAGTGAACCACTTTGCGGTCCAGATAGCGCAACCAACTGCGATCAATCACATTGGCCAGAAACAGCCCTGAGATCAAAAAGAAATCCGGCATGCGAAACGGCGCTGCAAAGGCCACAACCACATGCATCCAGCCAGTTTCACCCACCGCCTTTTCCACACCCAGCACCGAATGCATCATGACAACGAAAATGATGCAAATACCTTTGGCTGTATCAACCCAATTGATGCGATTTTGATCCATTAGACTATCCTGGCGGCTATCTTGCTTAAAATTCCCATGGGTCAATTTACAGGTAGAGGGTTTTTATTGCCTTAAGGCTGCACGGCAAATGCCGACAAAATGCCTCGAAAACAAATTGTTATCGGCAAGCTTAACGACCCCTTAAATTGCCGTAATTATGATGCACCTACAAAGTAGAATCATTCGATGCTGCAGGACGTTAGGGAAGTAAATAGTGACCCGCCGACCCATCAAAAAAAACCAAGGTAAAGGCGAGAACACGCCCAAGCACGGCTCAAAACGTCGGCGCAAGCGCCGGGGCTTTTTTGGTTTTGTCTTTTATTGGACCATGTTTTTGGCGCTATGGGGCGCGATTGGCGTTGGCGGCATTCTGATTTATTTTGCCGCCGAACTGCCGCAAATCTCCGAAATTTCCATTCCTGAGCGTGCACCGAACGTGCAGATTTTAGCGCGCGATGGCACGCTGATCGCCAACAGAGGTGAAACTGGCGGCGAGACCGTGCGTCTTGAACATTTGCCGCCCTATCTGCCCCAAGCCGTCATGGCCATTGAGGATCGCCGCTTCCTCAGTCATTTTGGCATTGATCCGCTGGGCCTTGCCCGCGCCATGGTCTCCAATTACCGCGCTGGCCGCGTGGTGCAGGGTGGCTCAACGCTAACCCAGCAATTGGCCAAAATTCTGTTTTTGAGCCCCGAGAGAACACTGCGGCGTAAAATTCAGGAAGCCGTGCTGGCCTTGTGGCTGGAGCAAAAATTCACCAAGGCCGAGATCATGGAAATGTATCTCAACCGGGTTTATCTTGGCGCCGGTGCCACCGGCGTTGATGCAGCTGCACGCACCTATTTCCATAAATCCGCCCGCTACCTGACCCTGTCGGAAGCAGCGATTATTGCCGGCTTGCTCAAAGCCCCCTCCCGTCTTGCCCCCAACCGCAATTTGAAAGGCGCGCATGCCCGCGCCCGCCTTGTTTTGGGTGCTATGCTGGAAGAGGGTTACATAACCGCCTCTGAGCGCGAATACGCCGTTACCAACGCTGCCACCGCCAAAAGCCGCCATTTAGCGGGAGCTGAAAACTATGCTGCAGATTGGTTGTTTGACCGGGTCAAAGGCTTTTTGGGCAAGATCGAGCAAGATGTTGTGGTTGAGACCACCATCGACATGCGCCTGCAAAAACTTGCCGAGAGCGCACTGCGCACCGGGCTGGACCGCGATGGCAAAACCTATGGCGTTGAGCAAGGCGCCATCATCTCCATTGACCCCACAGGCGCAGTACGTGCGTTAGTGGGCGGCTATGATTATGGCAAAAGCCAGTTTAACCGCGCGGTAGATGCGCACCGCCAACCCGGCTCCGCATTCAAACCTTTTGTCTATCTGGCCGCGCTTGAAATTGGCCTGACCCCCGACACTGTGCGCATCGATGGCCCGGTTGAGATTCAAGGCTGGACACCACAAAACTACAACAAGAAATATCGCGGCCCCGTTACGCTGGAGCAAGCGCTTAATTATTCGCTCAACACCGTTGCTGCACGATTGGCCGATGAAGTGGGCATTGAGCGGGTGGCAGAAGTTGCCAACCGGCTGGGCATCAACAGTAATTTACAGCTCATTCCAAGTCTGGCGCTTGGCACCAGTGAAACCACACCTTTGGAGATGACCTCTGCCTATGTGCCGTTTTCCAATGGTGGTTTTAGCGTTATTGAACACGCCATTGAGCGCATTTCTACCAGTGATGGCAAAGTGATTTATGAGCGCCAGCCAAGCGGGCTTCTGCCCGTTGTAACGCCCTATGCGCTTGGCCTGCTTAACAGCATGATGGAAAATACTCTGCTCATTGGTACCGGCAAGCGCGCCCGGCTGGCAGACCGGCCGGCGGGCGGAAAAACCGGAACAAGTCAGAATTTTCGCGATGCCTGGTTTATTGGCTACACCGCCAATCTGGTAACCGGCATCTGGCTTGGYAATGATGATAACAGCCCAACCAAGCGCGCATCAGGCGGCAATCTTCCAGCCACCATCTGGCATGATTACATGATGCCCGCGCATGAAGGCATGGCGGCTGCACCGCTGCCCGGCGCCAGTGAATCCCGCGCTATTCTGGCGCAAAATAATGGYACGGATTTACAGCCCTTTGCCCGYTCTGCCGARCAAATTGACGCCWGACCAAGACGTGGTTTTGGCCAACGCCGAGGCTTTTTGGAGCGYYTKTTTGGCGGTTAAACRGCTACTTCACAGGGTTTNAAAAACAAAAAACCGGCTTCCATATGAAAGCCGGTTTCTACATTTCRCGTYAAAGAACTTAAGYTRGCCGAATTAATTCGGCTCACCGGCATCGCGTTGCTGGTTTTGAATTTGCTCAAGGCGCTGACGATACAGCACGGCAAAATCAACCGGATCAATCATCAAAGGCGGGAAACCGCCATCGCGYGTTACCGTKGCCATGATCTGGCGGGCAAAGGGAAACAGCATTCTTGGACATTCAATCATGATCAACGGATGCAAATGCTCCTTGGGCACATTGTCCATGCGAAAAATGCCGCAATAAACCAGCTCAACATTGAACAAAATATCATCGCCGTGGGTCGCCTTGGATTCCAGTTTCAGATCAACTTCAAAGTCATTGTCTGTAATGGGATTAGCGTTCACATTGACGTTAATGGTGATATTTGGCCCACCATCGCGCGGACGCAATGAATCCGGTGCTTTGGGATTTTCGAAGGAGAAATCCTTGATGTATTGGGCAATAATATTGATTTGCGGTGGCTTTGGAGTGTCTTTGCCATTCGCGGTAGCAGTTGCCGCGTATATGGCAACCGATACCTTCCGGTACTTGTGTTTCGTAAACGGTCGTAGAATGACTATTGACCGTGTCAGCATCGAGCTGTCGGCCGTCACTCAACTCCCTTGGCCCTTCGGCGGTATTGACGACCCACAGCTCATCAAACTCGTAAATGCCTCCACCTCAGAACGTGAGCAAATAGTGTGTGATGCATTGCTGTTTACCCCTTTTTATAGGGCCGCGATCAATGAATTTTCCTCTTTGCGCAAGGGGTTTTCAGACGGAGCGACCCCTGTCGAGGCACTTGTCCCTGTTACGTCAGAACAACTCGATGATTATCGCGATGCGATTATGTCACAAATTGATCGCGGTAAAGAACGCTATAGTGTCCGTTCAACTCCACTAGATGGAAATTTGGTTGCA